>NZ_WWIR01000027.1 GCF_009863025.1 Streptomyces sp. SID4985
TCGATGGACTTCGCCTACGGCGAGTCCTTCACCGAGTCCAGCCCCGAGGCGTACGAGCGGCTCATCCTGGACGTGCTCCTCGGCGACGCCAACCTCTTCCCCCGCACGGAGGAGGTCGAGCTGTCCTGGGAGATCCTCGACCCGGTCGAGGAGTACTGGGACACCCACGGCAGGCCCGCGCAGTACAAGTCGGGTACATGGGGTCCCGCCGAGGCGGACGAGATGCTCGCACGAGACGGACGGAGCTGGCGCCGGCCATGAAGATAGACCTGACCGGAACCACCGCCGGAGAGATCAACAAGGCACTGGTGGAGGGCCGCCGGGCGATCGGCACCCCCGCCGTCGGCATGGTCCTCACCCTCGTCGTCGTCACCGACGAGGAGAACGCCTACGACGCGCTGCGCGCCGCCAACGACGCCTCGCGCGAGCACCCCTCGCGCACCCTGGTCGTCATCAAGCGGCACGCCCGCAGCCTGCGCGACCGCACCTCGTCCCGGCTCGACGCCGAGGTGAGGGTGGGCGCGGACGCGGGCACCGGGGAGACCGTGGTGCTGCGGCTGCACGGCGAGGTGTCCGACCACGCCGACTCGGTCGTGCTGCCGCTGCTGCTGCCCGACGCCCCCGTGGTCGTCTGGTGGCCGGTGGCCGCGCCGCTGGACCCGGCCAAGGACCCGTTGGGCGCGCTCGCGCAGCGCCGGGTCACCGACACCTATGCCGCCGAGCAGCCGGTGCGGGAACTGGCCGCGCGCGCCGAGACGTACACCCCCGGCGACACCGACCTGTCCTGGACCCGGATCACGCCCTGGCGCTCGATGCTGGCGGCGGCTCTGGACCAGGTGGTCTGCGAGGTCGCGGGTGTCGAGGTGGAGGGCGAGGAGTTCAACCCGAGCTGCGAGCTGCTGGCGATGTGGCTGGCGGACCGCCTCGCGGTGCCCGTGAAGCGGACGCTGTCGGCGGGGCCCGGACTCACCGCCGTCCGGCTGGACACCACGTGCGGGCCGATCGTGCTGGACCGCGCGGACGGTTCGCTGGCCACCCTGGCCATCACGGGCCAGCCAGCCCGCGCGGTCGCGCTCAAGCGGCGGGACACCGCCGAACTGCTCGCGGAGGAGCTGCGCAGGCTCGACCCGGACGACACCTACGCGGCGGCGCTGCGCTACGGCGTGGAGCGGCTGGCGCAGGCGGAGGACGCGGTGACGGGTCTGGCCGAGGTGGTGGCCGAGGACGTCGCGGCGGAGGAGGCGGCGGCCGAACAGGCCGCGGCCGAGGACGCGGTGACGGAGGTCGTGGCCGAGGAGGCGGCGGCCGAGGTCGTGTCCGAGGAGGCCGCGGCCGACCGGGCGGGTGCGGCGGAGAAGCCGACCCCCAACTCCCTCGCGAGGAAGGCGGCGTCGAAGTGAGCACTCCGCAACTGGTCGTGCACCGCGACAAGGAACTGATGGCCGAGGCCGCCGCGGCCCGTCTGATCACGAAGATCGTGGACGCGCAGGCTTCGCGCGGCCACGCCTCCGTGGTCCTCACGGGCGGCCGCAACGGCAACGGTCTGCTGGCCGCGCTCGCCTCCGCGCCCGCGCGGGACGCCATCGACTGGAGCCGCCTGGACCTGTGGTGGGGCGACGAGCGCTACCTCCCCGAGGGCGACCCGGACCGCAACTACACGCAGGCCCGCGAGGCCCTGCTCGACGCCGTACCGCTGGACCCGGCGCGGGTGCACCCGATGCCCGCCTCGGACGGTCCGTACGGCGCGGACGTGGACGCGGCGGCCGAGGCGTACGCGGCGGAGCTGGCCAAGGCGGCAGGACCCGAGGACCACGCCGAGGTGCCGGAGTTCGACGTGCTGCTGCTCGGCGTCGGCCCGGACACCCATGTGGCCTCCCTGTTCCCGGAGTTGCCGGCCGTCCGGGAGACCGAGCGCACGGTGGTGGGCGTGCACGGCGCGCCCAAGCCGCCGCCGACCCGCGTCTCCCTGACGCTGCCCGCGATCCGCGCGGCACGTGAGGTGTGGCTCCTTGCGGCGGGCGAGGACAAGGCCGAGGCGGTGGCCATGGCCCTCTCCGGCGCGGGCGAGGTCCAGGCCCCGGCGGCGGGCGCCCAGGGCCGGGCCCGGACGCTGTGGCTGCTGGACGCGGCCGCGGCGAAGGACCTGCCGCGTTCGCTGTATCCTCCGGCTTCGCCGTGAGAACCGCGGGCTGAGAACCGCCGAGAACACGCAGGGGCGGCGCGGGTTTCGACTCGCGCCGCCCTTCCGTGTGTTGACCGCCGGTCACTTGACCGACCCGGCCATCACCCCCTGCACGAAATGCCGTTGGAAGGCGAAGAAGACGGCCACCGGCACGATGAGGGAGAGGAAGGCCCCCGGTGCCAGTACGTCGATGTTGCTGCCGAACTGGCGTATCTGTGACTGGAGTTGGACGGTGAGCGGCTGGGACGAGCTGTCCGCGAAGAGCAGGGCGACCAGCATGTCGTTCCACACCCAGAGGAACTGGAAGATGGCGAGGCTGGCGAGGGCGGGGCGTCCCACGGGCAGCACCAGCTGGGTGAAGATCCGCCATTCGCCGCCGCCGTCCATGCGGGCGGCCTCCAGCATCTCCTTGGGGATCTCGGCGAAGTAGTTGCGCAGCAGGAACACCGCG
Organism: Streptomyces sp. SID4985; assembly: GCF_009863025.1. GTDB lineage: Bacteria > Actinomycetota > Actinomycetes > Streptomycetales > Streptomycetaceae > Streptomyces. Next base: position 2,634 of record NZ_WWIR01000027.1, read on the forward strand.
AACGGCAGTCCGTAGGCGACGTGGAAGAGGACGACGCCGGGGATCGTGCCGAACAGGCCGAGCTGGCCGAAGAGTTTGGCGACGGGGAGCAGGCCGATCTGCACCGGCACCACCAACAGGGCGACCACCAGCAGGAAGAGAGGCTCCCTGAGGGGGAACTCCAGCCAGGCGAAGGCGTATCCGGCGAGCGCCGCGAGGACGACGACCAGTGCGGTGGTCGGCACCGAGATCAGCACGGTGTTCCAGAACGCCTGCGTCATACCGGAGTTCTTCAGCAGGGCCGTGTAGTTGTCGAAGGACAGCTGGCCGGGACTGGTGAGCGCCGTCCACCAGCCGCCCTTGGCGGTGTCCTCGGGGGTGCGCATCGAGGAGACGAACAGCCCCGCGAGCGGGGTCAGCCAGACCAGCCCGACCACCACCAGGAACGCCTGGACCAGGCCGTTGCCGAGGCCGCGCCGGACCGCGTTCATCGCTGACTCCTTCGGAAACGCCGGACGTTGAAGACCATCGCGGGGATCACCAGGAGCAGCAGGAGCACACCGAGGGCGCTGCCGAGGCCCTGGTTGTTGCCGCCGCCGAAGGAGACCAGCCACATCTGAGTGGCGAGGACAGTGGCGTCCTCCTGCACCGGGCCCGGGGCGATGATGTAGACGAGGTCGAAGACCTTCATCACGTTGATCACGAGGGTCACGAAGACGACCGTGAGCACGGGCGCGAGCAGCGGGACGGTGATGCGGCGGAAGATCTGCCACTCGTTCGCGCCGTCCACCCGGGCCGCCTCCAGGGTCTCCCGGGGCAGCGTGGACAGGCCCGCGCCGATGAGCACCATGGCGAAGCCGGTCCAGATCCAGAGGTACGCGCCGATGATCGCGGGGGTGACCAGCGCCGGGCCGAGCCAGGAGACGCCCTGGTAGGGCGGGGCGAAGTTGGCGCCGGGCAGCCGGAGCGTGTACGACCCGGCGGCGAGGTGGGTGAAGCGGAAGGAGCCGTCGGCGGTGGTGGTCGCGGTGGCGGCGGTGTGCCCGTCGCGCACGGCCTCGACCTTCATGCCGGGCAGCCCGCTCTCCTTGGCGTCGACCTGGCCCTGCTTCCCTCCCCCGCCGGGGGTGAAGTCGAGGTAGACGACACCGCGCACCTCGCCGGAGGGGGCGCTGCCCGACGGCTGCTGTGCGGGTGCGGCGCCCTTGGGCAGGTCCTTGGGCAGGACGCCGACCATCGGGAGGACGACGCCCGCGCCGCCCGGCGAGATCCCGGCGGCCGTGGTGTACGCGCCACCGGCGGCCGGGGTGAGCCCGTGGCCGGTGCGGGCGCGGGCGGTCGGGTAGGAGGAGGTTCCGGCGAAGGCGTCGTGGACGGAGACGACGGCCGCGTTGAGGACGCCCTTGTTCGGGTCCTCGTCGTAGGCGAGCCGGAAGATGATCCCGGCGGCGAGGAAGGAGACCGCCATCGGCATGAACAGCAGCAGCTTGAAGGCGGTGGCCCAGCGGACCTTCTCCACCAGGACGGCGAGGATCAGACCGAGCCCGGTGAGCAGGGCGGGGGCGACGACGACCCAGATGGCGGTGTTCCGGATGGCCTTCACCGTGGCCGGGTCCTGGAACATCTCGGTGTAGTTGCCGCCGCCGACGAACCGGGTGCCGGAGGCGTCGAAGAAGCTGCGGCCGACGGAGAAGAGCACCGGGTAGACGACGAGCGCGCCGAGCAGGAGCAGCGCGGGGAAGACGAAGAGGAGGGCGACCGCCCGGCCGCGCCGCCGGGTGCGGCGCTGGCGCGCCGGCCCGGCGGCGGACGGGGCCGCCTGTTCCTTGACGGGGACGGTGGCGGTCATCGGGCCACTCAGTTCTGGTAGGCCTTGGCCGCCGCGGACTCCAGCTTCGCCGCGGTGCCCTTGGCGTCGGAGGGGTCGCGCAGGAAGTCCTGGAGGAGCTTCCACTCACCGGCGCCCTTGGTGCCGCCGAACGCGGCCGGGGCCTGGTCGGACATGTCGAAGCGGACCGAATCACCGGCGCCCACAAGGGACTTGGCGGTGGCACGGGTGACGTCGTCACCGTAGGCGGCGAGGTCGAGGTTCTTGTTCGGGGACAGGAAGCCGCCCGCCTTGGCCCAGACGGCGGCGGCCTCGGGGGTGGCCAGGTACTCCAGGAGCTTCATGCCGGCCTTGGCGTTCTTGCCGTCCTTGAGGACGACCGCCGCGTCACCGCCGCTGACCACGGGCGCGGTGCCGCCGTCGACCGCCGGGAAGGGGAAGAAGTTCGCGTCCTTGCCGATGGTGCGGTGGAACTGGTCGTGGGCGACACCGGCCACGAAGTCGCCCTCGTAGACCATGCCCGCCTGGGGCTTGGGGCCGAAGACCTTCTCGACCGAGCCGGGGAAGTCGGTGTTCAGCGCCTCCTTGCTGCCGCCCGCGATCAGCTGCTTGTCCTTGAACAGCGTGCCGAGGGTGGTGAGCGCCTTGACCACGCTGGCGTCGGTCCACTTGAGCTTGTGGGCGGCGAGCGCGTCGTACTTCTCGGGGCCCGCCTGGGAGAGGTAGATGTTCTCGAACCAGTCGGTGAGGGTCCAGCCGTCCTGTCCGGCGACGGCGAAGGCGGCGAGCCCGGAGTCGGAGACGGTGTGCCCGGCCTTCAGCAGGTCGGCGTACGTCGTGGGGGGCTTGACGCCCGCCTGGTCGAGGGCGTCGGGGCTGTACCAGACGGTGGACTTGTGGGCGGCCTTGAAGTAGAGGCCGTAGAGGTGGCCGTCGACGCTGCCGTACTTCTTCCAGACCGGGGCGAAGCCCGAGTCGACCGACTTCTGGGTGGTGGCGGACAGCGGGGTGAGCCAGCCCTTCTGGGCGAACTGCTGGAGCACGCCGACCTGCGGGACCATCACCACGTCGGGGGCGTTGCCGCCCTCGATCTTGCTGCCGACGACGGTGGAGACGTTGTCGCCGGTGGAGGTGAACTGGGTCTTGGCGCCGGTCTTCGCGGTGAAGGCGTCGAGCACCTTCTGGAAGTTCTTCTGCTCGCTGCCGGACCACACACCGGCGACGGTGACGGTCTGGCCGGTGAGCGCCTTGTCGCCGCCCCCGGCGGAGACGGGCTTGTCGCCGCCGCACGCGGTCGCGCCGAGCGCGAGGACGAGGGCGGTGCAGCCGGTGAGCAGGGTGGTACGTCGTCGCATCATCGTCGATGCCCCTTCGATGGGTTGGGAGTTGACGGCGGATCGTGCTGTTGACGGCGGATCAGAGGTCGGCGAGCCACCAGGCGGCGGTGGAGCCGGGGAGCTCCCCGGCCGGGCAGGGGCCGCTGGCGAGCAGGGGGGTGCCGGGGACGGGCGCGGTCGTGGGCGCCGTGCCGAAGTTGACGGCGCAGACCAGGCCGTCACCGCGCGTGAAAGCGAGGACGCCGGGCTCGGTGTCGAGCCAGCGCAGCGTGCCGTCGCCGTCGCCCAACTGGGGCAGGGAGGCACGCAGTTGGAGTCCGTCGCGGTAGAGGTGCCAGAAGGAGCGGGTGTCGGCGAGGGCGCGCTCGGTGGCGTACTCGGCGAAGTAGTCGGGCTGGGGCAGCCAGGTCCTGACGCCCTCGACGCCGGTGGTGAAGCCGAACGGGCTGGCCTGTCCGGACCAGGGCAGCGGCACCCGGCAGCCGTCGCGGACCCGGGCGCGGCTGCCGGTGCGGTGGAAGACGGGGTCGGTGAGCACGTCGTCGGGGAGGTCGACGACCTCGGGCAGACCCAGCTCCTCGCCCTGGTAGATGTACGCGGCGCCGGGCAGCGCGAGCATCAGCAGGGCGGCGGCGCGGGCGCGGGCGGCGCCGAGTCCGCTGCCGCCGGGGGCGGGTTCGCCGTAGCGGGTGACGGTGCGGACCTGGTCGTGGTTGTTGAGGACCCAGGTGAGCGTGGAGCCGGTGCCCGCGATGTCCCGCATGGCCTCGGAGATGACCTTGCGGAAGGCGTCGGCGTCCCAGGGGGCGCCGAGCAGGTCGAAGAAGAAGGCCTGGTGGAGTTCGTCGGGGCGGACGTAGGCGGCGTGCTCGCGGGCGGTGGGGACGGAAACCTCGCCGACCAGGAGCCGTTCGCGGCCGTCGCGGGCGGTGTACTCCTCGCAGACCGCGCGCCAGCGGCGCCACACGTCGTGCACCTCGGGCTGGTTCCAGGCGAGCGGGTTGACCGAGTCGCGGGTGCGGGCGTCGGCCTCCGGGTCGTCGGAGTCGGGCAGTTCGGGGTGCTTGAAGAGTCCGGCGGCCACGTCGATACGGAAGCCGTCCACACCCCGGTCGAGCCAGAAGCGCAGGACCTCCTCGAACTCGGCGGGGATCTCGGGGTGGCGCCAGTTCCAGTCGGGCTGTTCCGGCGTGAACATGTGCAGGTACCACTGGCCGTCGTCGGTCCGGGTCCAGGCGGGTCCGCCGAACATGGCGTGCCAGTTGTTGGGCGGCTCGGCGCCGTCCGGGCCGCGTCCCTCGGCGAAGTGGAAGCGGGCGCGCTCCTCGCTGCCGGGCCCTGCGGCCAGGGCGGCGCGGAACCAGGGGTGCTCGCTGGAGCAGTGGTTGGGGACGATGTCGAGCAGGATGCGCAGGCCGAGCCGCCGGGCGTCGGCCATCAGCAGGTCGAACTCGGCGAGGTCGCCGAAGAGCGGGTCGACGTCGCGGTAGTTCGCCACGTCGTAGCCGTGGTCGTGCTGGGGCGACGGGTAGAACGGGCTCAGCCAGACGCCGTCCACGCCGAGCTTCTTCAGGTACGGAAGTCCGGCGCGGACTCCGGCGAGGTCGCCCACGCCGTCACCGGTGCTGTCCAGGAAGCTGCGGACATACACCTGGTAGATCACCGCGTCGCGCCACCAGTGGTGCCTTTTCATGCATGCATGTTAGGTAGCTGTTTCTCAGGGGTGTCAATGAGAAGAACGCACGGTGTCGCCAAGCAGGGCAGGCAAAAGGGGGCTTAACCGGGCAGGGTGAAGCGCTTCGATATGAGCGCGTTACTTAACAAGTAACTAGAAGAGCTAGCCGAGCTAGCGGCTGGCCACGGCGTCGAGTTCCCGCGCCAGCCTGCGTACGGCGGCGGCCGGGGTCTGCCGACCGGTCAGCGCGTCGTGCACGACCGCCTGGACGACCAGGCTGACCTGGTCGTAGCGTGGGCTCTTGGGGCGCGGGGCGGCCGTGAGCACGGCGGTGCGCAGGGTCGGCAGATACGGGAAGCGCCGGATCAGGTCCGGGTCCTGGTAGAGCGCGGCGCGCACGGGCGGCAGCGCGCCCCGGGTGAGGACCTGGCGCTGGACGGGCTCGCTGGTGAGGTAGGCGATCAGCCGGGCCGCCGAATCGGGGTGCCGGGCATGGGTGTTGACGGCCAGGTTGGAGCCGCCGAGCACGCTGGTGCCGGGGCCGTGCGGTCCGGGCAGCGTCACGGCGCCGATCTTCCCGGCCACCTTGGAGCCCTTGGCGGAGGCGACGGCGTAGGCGTAGGGCCAGTTGCGCAGGAAGAGCAAGTGGCCGTCCTGGAACGCCCGCTTGGACTCCTCCTCCTTGTAGGTGAGGGCCGCCTTCGGTATCCAGCCCTCGCGCACGCCCCGGGCCAGGAAGCCGATGCCCTCGCGGGCGGCGTCGGAGTTCACGGTGACGCGGGTGCCCTCGTCGCCGAGGATGGAGCCGCCGGCCGAGTACACCGCCTCGGCCGCGTTGACGGTCAGGCCCTCGTAGGGCAGGAACTGGCCCGCGTAGCCGTCGAGTCCGTACTTGGGCGCGATGGTCCGGGCGTCGTGCTCCAGCTCGGCCCAGGTGCGCGGCGGCGGCACGCCCTCCTTGTCGAGGACGTCCCTGCGGTAGAGCAGCAGGCCGGCGTTGGTGACGTACGGGACCGCGTACAGCCGTCCCTCGTAGGTGGCCGTGTCGACGACCGGGGGCAGGAAGGTCTTCAGCGGGAAGCGGTTCGGGGGCAGCGGGCGTATCCAGCCCGCCGCGGCGAACTCGGAGGTCCAGTTGACGTCGATGTTGAGGACGTCGAAGCGGCCCCGGTCGCCGCCGCGCAGGTCGGTGGTCATCTGCGCGTGGGTCTCGTCGGCGGAGTCCGGGAGTTCGACCAGGGTGACGCGCTCGGCGGGGTGGGCGCGGTTCCAGCCCGCGAGGAGCGGGCCGAGGTAGCCGGTGAGGTCACCCGCGGTGGCCAGGGTGAGCGGTCCGCGCCCGCCTCCGCCGTCGGCCCGGGCCCCGGAGGACACGCATCCGGCCAGCACCACGGCGAGAACGAGGAGCCCCCTACCGGCGGCGTGCGTCCACCGCATAGGTTCCTCCCCGTGCACCCCACGCGCCCCGGGCCTCATCGCCCGGGACCGAGCCATGTATACCCGTTAGGTATGCGCGATACTAGGGGGTGGAGCACATTCGGCGGACAGGAGGACAGCACGAGTGCGCCTGCCCCTCCTGGCACTCCTCGCACGCGGCCCCGCCCACGGCTACGAGCTGAAACAGGACCTTGAGCAACTGCTGGGCTCCGCGTACCCTCAGCCGAACGTCGGGCAGATCTATGTGACCCTCGGGCGCCTGGAGAAGTCGGGGCTGATCGCGGGCGAGGACGTCGAGCAGTCCGGCCGTCCCAACAAGAAGGTCTACCACCTCACCGACGCCGGGCGTGAGGCGCTGCACGTCTGGTTCGAGGAGACCGAGGGCGAGCCCCGGGTGCGGGACGAGTTCTTCATGAAGCTCGCGCTGGCCCCGAGGACCGGCCTCGCCGACCAGATCGACCTCATCAACAAGCAGCGGCGCCGCTATCTGAACACCATGCGGGACCTGTCACGCCTCGCGGCGGCCGAGGACCGGGACAACCGTGTCGCCCAGTTGCTCATCGAGGGCGCGATGCTGCATCTCCAGGCGGACCTCGACTGGCTGGAGCGCTGCCAGGAGGAACTGGAGGGGCCTCAGTGAGCGAGAAGCCGCCGCCCGTACTGCGGGCCGAGGGCCTGGAGAAGACCCACCACGGCGAGGGCGCCCCGGTGCGGGCCGTGCGCGGGGTCGATCTGACCGTGGCGCGCGGCGAGTTCGTGGCCGTCACCGGGCCCTCCGGCGCGGGCAAGTCCACGCTGCTGCATCTGCTCGGCGGCCTCCAGCGGCCCGACGCGGGCAGCATCCTGCTCGACGGCCGCCCGACGGACTCCTTCAGCGAGGCGCGCTGGGCGGTGGAGCGCCGCAAATCCATCGGCATCGTCTTCCAGTTCTTCAACCTGGTCTCCAACCTGTCCGTCGCGGACAACGTGGAGCTGCCCGCCCTCCTCGCGGGCGCCCCTCCGAAGCGCGCCCGCGCCGAACGCGAGGCACTGCTCGCCGAGCTGGGACTCACCGGCAAGGAGCGCGCGATGCCCCGCGAGCTGTCCGGCGGTGAGCAGCAACGGGTCGCGCTGGCCCGCGCGCTGGTCAATCACCCCCCGCTGCTGCTCGCCGACGAGCCCGCGGGCAGCCTCGACAGCAAGGGCACCCGCGAGGTGATGCGGCTGCTGACCCGCTTCCACGCGCGCGGCCAGAGCATCGTCCTGGTCACGCACGACGCACGCCTCGCGAGCGCGGCGGACCGCGTGATCAGCTTCTTCGACGGCCGCATCGCCGACGACGCGACACTCGACGGCACCCCGTCCCCGAGGCCCGGCACCTCGGGCGTGCTCGAACTGAGGGACTGACCGCCATGCGCAACCGTCCCGCTGTCACTGTCACTGTCACGAGGAGCTGAGCCCGTGCGTGCCACCCTGCGCTGGGCCCACTCCGATCTGCGCGCGCACCGCGGCGAGGCGCTGTTCCTGACCCTCGCCACCGCCGGGATCGTCGCCTCCCTGCTCCTTGCCGCCGCCCTGTTCGGCTACGCCACCAACCCCTGGCAGCGCGTCTTCACCCAGGCCCACGGCGCACACGTCTGGCTGCACACCGCGCCCTCCGCCGACACCGCCCGGCTCACCGGCCTGGACGGGGTGCGCGCGGTCGCCGGGCCGTACGACACCGAGGCCGCCACGGTGTCCTGCCGGGGCACCCGGGCCGCCGTGGAGCTGCGCGCGACCACTCAACTCCCCTCCGTGGGCCGCCCATTGCTCACCGCCGGGCACTGGCTCGACGCCGCCCGGCCGGACGGCGTGGTCCTGGAGAGCGGCCTGGCCCGCGCCCTGCTGGCGGAGCCCGGCGACACCCTCGCGCTGCCCGGCACCGCCCGCACCCTCACCGTGGAGGGCATCGCCGACAGCGCGGAGCCCCGCTACAGCGCGGGTGAGCAGCCGGGCCTGGTCTGGGCCCTGCCCTCCGCCGTCCGCGCCCCCGGCTACCAGGTCACCGGGCTGCGCCTGGCCGACCCGGCCGACACCGACTA
>NZ_WWIR01000244.1 GCF_009863025.1 Streptomyces sp. SID4985
CCGACGTTGACTCGGGCTCTGCCGACAAGACCGCCTCCGGCGCCGCGTCCGGCTCCGCCGAGCAGAAGGCCGACGCCCAGCCCGGCACCGCCGACAACGCCAAGTCCGGCCCTGCCGACAGCAAGTCCTCCCCCGCCAACGGGGGCGCCACCGACGTTGACTCGGGCTCTGCCGACAAGACCGCCTCCGGCGCCGCCGAGCAGAAGCCCGACGCCCAGCCCGGCACCGCCGACAACGCCGCCAACAGCGCCGACCGCAAGTCCGGCCTCGCCGAGCAGGAGCCGCAGGACCAGCCGACCCGGGGCGCCAGCCCCGCCGGTGCCTCCAAGGCTGGGTCGACTGACGACTCCGCCGCCGACACCGCACCCCGCTCCGCCGGGCGGAAGGCCGAGGACGAACCGACTTCTGCCGCCAAGCCCGCAGACAAGTCGGCCCTGACCGGGACGCCCGCCGACCAGGCCGACGGCAAGGCCACGCCCGGCTCCGCATCGGTCTCCGACGGCAAGGCCGCCCGCGCCTCCAAGCCGGAACCCGCCGACAAGCCCGCCTCCGGCGTCACTTCCGGCACCGCCGACAAGTCGGCCCCGGCCGGGAAGTCCGACACCGACGGCAAGGCCAGCACCGCCGACGAGCCCGACGACAAGGCCACGCCCGCCTCCAAGTCGGCCCTTGCCGAAAAGCCCAACCAGGCCGCCCCCGGCGACAAGTTGGCCCCCGCCGGGACGCCCGAGGGCAAGACCGCCCCCGTCTCCGAGTCGGAGCCTGCCGACAAGCCCGACAGCACGAAGCCCGGGGACAAGCCGACCCTCAACACCAAGCCCGGCTCCGCCGACCAGGCCGACAGCAAGCCGACCGCTGCTGGCAAGGCCGACGAGAAGTCCACCTCTGCCGACAAGCCCGGCGCCACCGACAAGCCCGACGGCAAGTCGACCCCCACCGCCAAGCCCGGCTCCGCCGACAAGCTCATCCCCACCCCCCAGCCCGCCCCCGACGACAAGCCCGCCACCAAGCCGGCCCCCACCGACCAGCCCACCACCACCCTCCGCGCACCCCAGTCCCCCAAGTCCACGAAGGGCGGCGGCGACCAGCCGACCACCACGCTTCGTGCGCCGAATCCCGCCAAGAAGCGGGACGTCGATCAGCCGACCACCATGCTGAAGATCGGTGGGAAGGCCAAGGAGCCGGAGGCCGAGGCCGAGGCCGAGCGGACGAGTCGGTTCGTCGCGCTCAAGGGGGACATGAGGACCGCACCCGCGGAGGAGACGCGGAGCGTGCCGCAGGTCGGGCCGGAGCGGACGACGCAACAGCCGTTGCCGCCGAAGCCGCCGCTGGATCTGCTGGCGGAGCTGACGAACACGCCGCCCCCGCCGGAGACCCCGGTGCGGACGCTGGTGCGCAGGGTCAAGATCTGGACGCCGCTGGTCCTGCTGCTGATCGTGATCCTCGGAGTCGTACAGGCGGTGCGGCCGCTGCCCCGGCCCACGCTCGACCTGACCGCGCAGGACACGTACACCTTCGAGGGCGGGAAGGCGGACATCCCGTGGCCCGCCGAGGGCCAGGCCGCGCTGGACGTGCAGGGCATCGGCACCTTCGGCTCCTCCGGCTCGGACAAGCCCGTGCCGACCGCGAGTGTCGCCAAGGTGATGACCGCGTATCTGATCCTGCACGACCACCCGCTGAAGAGCGGCGAGGACGGCCCGAAGATCAAGATCGACAAGACGGCCGAGTCGCAGTCGAACGCGGGCCAGGAGTCGACGGTGAACGTCACCGAGGGTGACGAGATCACCCAGCGTGAGGCGCTGGAGGACATCCTGCTCGCGTCCGCGAACAACATCGCCCGCCTGGTCGCCCGCTGGGACGCCGGGTCCGTGGACGCGTTCGTCGCCAAGATGAACACCACGGCCAAGAGCCTGGGCATGGCGAACACCAAGTACACCGACCCCTCCGGCCTGACCGACTCGACGGTCAGCACCGCCCGGGACCAGGTGAAGCTGGCGAAGGCCGCCATGGCGTACCCCTCGTTCCGCGAGGTCGCGGCGATGATGTCGTACACCGACTACAAGGGCACGTACCACTCCAACTGGAACCAGCTCGTCGGGCACAACAACGTCGTCGGCATCAAGACCGGCACCACCACCTCCGCCCTCGGCAACCTGGTCTTCGCCGCGAAGAAGGACGTGGACGGCCAGACCCGGCTGATCATCGGTGCCGCGATGCGCCAGCCCCCCGCCAAGTCGGACAACTCGATCCTCACCGGCGTCCTGAACGCGGGCGACGCTCTGATCCGGGCCGCGCAGGGCGCCCTGAAGTCGGCGACGGTCCTGAAGAAGGGCACGGTCGTCGGATACGTGGACGACGGTCTCGGCGGCCGTACCCCGGTCGAGGTGACCGAGGACGTGAAGGCGATCGGCTGGGCGGGGCTGAAGGTGAAGCTGTCCTTCGCGGGCGGCGCCGTCCCGCACACCGCGAAAGCGGGCACGAAGGTCGGCACCCTCACCGTCGGTGACGGTTCCGCCGGTGCCGTCCAGGTGCCGGTCGCGCTCCGCGACGACCTGGCCGAGCCCGGCCTCGGGAGCAAGCTGACCCGCCTGGGCTGAGCCCCCGTATCGCCGTACCCCCCGCACCCCGCCGCATGTGTTCCCCGCCCGGGAGCCGTGCGGCGGGGTGCGTGCTAGCGTCACGAAACGGGGCAGGTCACCGGTCACGGGACAAGGCCGCGCAACGGGACGAGTACCGGCGGGAGCACCGGAACAGGTGGCCGGGAACAGCAGACGGGACACGGGGAGTGCCTTCAGGTGGCCACAGCCGAGCCGACACGCGCCGCGACACCGGGGGCGGTGTTCGCATGAGCCCTGAGCCCCGCACGAACCACGCCGGTACGGACAACGCCGACACCGACCACGCCGGTACGGACACCGCCACGCGGCCCCCCGGACCCGCCGACCCGCCCGCCAAGAGCCGTCCGGCCTGGCGCCGTTGGCCCCACGAGCACCCCGTCCTCTTCATCACCGCCCTCGCCGCCGTGCTGCACGTGATCTGGTTCTTCACGTCGGCCAACAGCGGTGGCGACCTCGCGGCGCAGGACGCCTGGGCGGAGTTCGTCGGCCGGCACCCGGACTCGGCGTACAACCTCGCCTGGTACGGCGGGATGCACCCGGTGTCGTACAGCGTCCTGTCGCCGTATCTGATGTCCGTGCTCGGTGTGCGGACCACGATGATGATCGCGGGCACGTTCTCGGCCGGGCTGCTCACTCTGATCCTGGTGCGCGGCCGGGCGGTGCGGAGGCCGTTGTGGCCCGCGCTGGCCGGGGTGTTCGCGCTGATGGGCAACGCGGCCTCGGGCCGGGTGACGTTCGGACTCGGCACGATGTTCGCGCTCGGCGCGGTCGCGGCGGTGTTCTGCTGGCCGTACCAGGGCCGGTACGCGAGCTGGGCGAAGGCGCTGGCGGCGGCCCCGCTGGCGCTGCTGGCCGGGGTGTTCGCGCTCCTTGCCGGAGCGGTGTCCGGCTGGGTGGCGTACGGCCTCGCGGCGCTGTTCGGGATCGGCGCGGTCGCGGTGCTGCTGTACTGGCCCTACGAGGGCCGCTACAAGCGCTGGGCGAAGGCGCTGGCCGCCGCGCCGCTGGCCGCACTCGCCACGATGGCCTCGCCGGTGGCGGGGCTGTTCGTGGGGCTGGTCGCGGTCGCGCTGTTCCTGCAGAAGCGGCGGCCCGGCGCATGGGCGCTGGGGCTGGCGCCCGCGGCCGTGGTGGCGCTTTCGGCGTGGCTGTTCCCGTTCTCCGGCACCCAGCCGATGACGTTCGGCTCGGTGATCATGCCGCTGCTGTACGGGCTGCTGTGTCTGGTGCTGGTGCCGCGCGAGTGGGTGACGGTGCGGCTGACGGCCGGGGTCTACAGCGTGAGCGTGGTGCTGGTGTGGCTGATCAGCTCGCAGATCGGCACGAACATCTCGCGTCTTCCGATGCTGTTCGCGGGCACGGCGCTGGTGGCCGCGCTGCCGTTCGCCAAGCCGCGCACGCACCGGTGGTACGCGCTGGTGTGGGCCGTCGTCGGGTTCGTGGGCTGGATCGGCTTCAAGTCGGCGGAGGACGTGATCCACACGACCCCGGCCGCGTCCTGGGCGCGTGAGCTGGCCCCGCTGGTGAACGAACTCCAGAAGGTGGGCGCGGAGAAGGGCCGGGTGGAGGTCGTACCGGCCCGCTCGCACCGCGAGGCGTCCGCGCTCGCGCCGTACGTGAACCTGGCGCGCGGCTGGAACCGCCAGGCCGACATGGAGCGCAACCCGCTCTTCTACGACGACACCCTCAACTCGGCCAACTATCATGAGTGGCTCCAGCGCTGGGCGGTGCACTACGTGGTGCTGCCGAAGGCGGACGACCCGGACGGCGACGGCGGGCAGCGCGAGCGGGAGCTGGTGCTGCGCGGGATGCCGTATCTGAAGCAGGTGTGGGGCAACGCGAACTGGCAGCTGTACCGGGTGACGGACCCGGTGCCGCTGGCCGAGCCGAACGCGGTGGTCCTGCGGGCCGAGCAGGGCGAGATGACCCTGAAGGTGAGCAGGGCGGGCCGGGTCCTGATCCGGATTCCGTACTCGCCCTGGCTGAGCGTGGTGGACGAGCAGGGCAAGCCGCTGAAGCCGCCGCAGGAGACCGAGGCGTCCAAGAAGCGGGCGGACGGCGTGCCGAAGACGTACGTCAACGTCAGCGGCTGTCTGGCGGAGACCCCGCAGGACGCGCAGGGCGACGCCTGGACGGTGCTCCTCGCGCCCCGGGCGGGGACGTACCACCTGGCGGCGCCGTACCAGCTGCCGCGCGGGACGCCGTGTCCGGAGGAGCTGAAGGCCGCCAAGGGGTGAGGCCCTGACGCTCACACCGGCTCACACCGGCTCACTGGTGTGAACGCGAAAGCAAAGCGTTCACACCTGACCGGTAATGGCCTGGCGAGGCCGGTTTGCGCGGCTGATCGGACCGTTCGCGGTCCATTACAGTGCTGCCCGTCGGCCGGACGCGAGGTGCCGTGAGGGGGTCTGCATGGGTGCGACGAGCGGCGCCGTCTGGGGTCGCACCGAACAGCAGGACTTCCGCAGCCGGGTGCGCGGCACCCTGCTCGGCATCGCGCTCGGGGACACGCTGGGCGCGCCCGTGGACGTGCTCGGTCTTGACGAGATCCGGTCCGCGTACGGCGCGGAGGGCGTGCTCGACCTGGGCTTCGCGCACGGACGGCGCGGCGCGGTCACCCACCACACCCAGCTCACCCTGTTCACGGTGGACGGCCTGATCCGCGCCCAGGTCCGCCGGGACACCGGCGCCTGGCATCCGCCGACCGATCTGCACCGGGCGTACTTGCGCTGGCGGGCGACCCAGCGGGACTGGGGGCCCGACGAGCGGCGCAAGGAGGACGGCTGGCTGGCCCGCGAGGAGTGGCTGTACGCCCGCAGGGAGCCCCCGAGGTCGTTGCTGAGCGGGCTCGGCGACGAGGTGATGGGCACGCTGGAGCGGCCGAAGAACCCCGGCGAGCTGGGCCCCGAGGCGGTGGCGCGCTCGGGCCCCTTCGGGCTCCTGGTGGGCTGGGAGCCGCAGCTGGTGGCGCAGTTGTCCGTCGAGTGCGCGGCGCAGACCCACGGCCACCCCGTCGCGTGCCTGGCGGCCGGGGCGTACGCCGTGATCGTGCACGCCCTCGCTCGCGGCGAGGACCTGGACGCGGCCGTGTGGAGCGCGGTGGCGCTGCTGTCGGCGCGGCCGGGCCATCAGCCGGTCGTGGAGGCGCTCCAGCACGCGGTGAACGCGGTACGGCTGGGCCCGCCGAACCCGGTGCGGGTGGAGGAGCTGGCCGGGGACGGCACGGCGGACGGGCTGCTCGCGGCGGCCATCTACTGCGCCCTGGCCGCCGACGACGTACGCCTCGGCCTGTGCCTGGCGGTGAACCAGTCCGGCCCCTCCGCCGCCGCCGGAGCCCTCACCGGGGGCCTCCTCGGCGCCCTGCACGGCGAGACGGCCCTGCCCCCGGCGTGGCTCGCCGAGCTGGAGGGCCGTCCCACGATCCTGGAGCTGGCCGACGACTTCGCCATGGAGATGACCCAGGGCCCGGCGCTGCACAGCCCGGCGGGTTCGGCGCCGGGGTGGCTGGCGCGTTATCCGCGTGCCTGAGCGTCCAGGTGTCTGCCGCGTGCCCGGCTATCCGCGTGCCTGAGCCGCCGGGGTGGGTACGGCCGCCTCCGCGCCGTCGCCGTCGGTGTTGATCCGCTCGATGACCGCCAGCCGCTCGGGGGTGTCCTCGGGCTTGATCAGGCCGATGACGATGTAGAGCACCAGGGAGACGGCGAGCGGCACGGAGACCTGGTACTGGAGCGGGACTCCGCCCTGGACGTGCCAGCTGATCGGGTAGTTGACCAGCCAGAAGGCGAGCAGTCCGGCGGCCCAGCTGGTGAGCGCGGCCGTCGGTCCGGAGCGGCGGAACGGGCGCAGCAGGCCCAGCATCATCGGGATGGCGATGGGGCCCATCAGCCCGGCGACCCACTTGATGACGACCGTGATGATGTCCTTCAGGGCGGGCGAGTCGACCTGGGTCGCGACCGCCATCGACAGGCCGAGGAAGACCACGGTGGTCACCCGGGCCGCGAGCAGCCCCACCCGCTCGCCCCAGCCCCGCGCCCGCCGCCACAGCACGGGGACGACGTCCCGGGTGAACACGGCCGCGACGGCGTTCGCGTCGGAGGAGCACATGGCCATGGTGTGCGAGAAGAAGCCGACGACCACGAGCCCCAACAGGCCGTGTGGGAGGAGCTGTTCGGTCATCAGGGCGTAGGAGTCGGAGCCGTCGGGCTTGTGGGCCGTCACCAGGAGCGGGGCGAGCCACATCGGCAGGAACAGCACCAGGGGCCACACCAGCCACAGCAGCGCGGAGAGCCGGGCGGAGCGCTCGGCCTCGCGGGCGGAGGCGGTGGCCATGTAGCGCTGGGCCTGGTTGAGCATGCCGCCGTTGTACTCGAAGAGCTTGATGAACAGGAACGCCAGCAGGAAGACGGTGCCGTAGGGGCCCGCGAGGGGCTGGGCGTGGTCGTGCAGGGCGGGCCGGTCCCAGGCGTCGAGCAGGCCGATGTGCCGGTCGCTCAGCTTCATGGCGACGGCGACGAGCATCGCGATCCCGGCGAGCAACTGGATGACGAACTGGCCGAGTTCGGTGAGCGCGTCCGCCCACAGGCCGCCGATCGTGCAGTACACGGCGGTGATCGCGCCGGTGATGAGGATGCCCTGGTTCAGGGAGAGGCCGGTGAACACCGAGAGCAGGGTGGCGATGGCGGCCCACTTGGCGCCCACGTCCACGATCTTCAGCAGCATCCCGGACCAGGCCAGGGCTTGCTGGGTGCGCAGGTCGTAGCGGTTCTTCAGGTACTCCAGCGGGGAGGCCACGCCCAGCCGGGAGCGCAGGCGGTTGATGCGGGGCGCGAAGAGCCGGGAGCCGATGGCGATGCCGATCGCGATGGGCAGGGCCCAGGTGACGTAGGAGGTGACGCCGTAGACGTAGGCGATGCCCGCGTAGCCGGTGAACATCACGGCGCTGTAGCCCGACATGTGGTGGGAGATGCCGGACAGCCACCAGGGCATCCGGCCGCCCGCGGTGAAGAAGTCACCGACGTCGTCCACGCGCCGGTGCGACCAGACACCGATGGCCACCATCACGCCGAAGTAGCCGATCAGCACTGCCCAGTCGAGACCGTTCATGTCTCACCCTCCAGCGTCCGCAGCCGAGTTCGGCGGTCAGGGATGTGAACTCCGGTTTAGACCATGGGGGTTGGGGCACGGGGGCGTCGAGTCACGGGGAGGTAAAATCGTTCGCCGGGGTGACTGGCGTTCAGATGTATGAACGCGATTGGAGGGTGCTCAACGGGGGCGCACCCAGTCGGGCACCCAGGTCCCGGGCGCGTCATGGCCGGGCGTCGCTCCCACGAGGTAGGCGCGCAGGGTGTTCAGGGCCGGGTGGGGGTTGTCCCGGTGCCAGAGGAGGGAGTGCGGGTAGACGGGGACCGGGTCGATGACCGGGATGCGGCGCAGGCCGTGTCCTGCGGGCCAGACGAGTCGGGTGGGCTCGCCCATGAAGGTGGCCAGGGCCGGGGTGTCGGCGATGGTGTCGAGGAGGGCGTCGGAGCCGAAGTTGGGGCCGGTCACCTCGATGGTGAGGCCGAACTCGGCGACGAGGGCGTCGTAGTAGGCGGCCCACTCGGTACCGGGGGCGATGCCGGGCATCCAGATCCGGTGACCGGCGAGCTGGGCGAGGGTCACGGACCGGGCGCCCGCCAGAGCGTGGGCGGGGCCGGTGAGGAGCTGGAGCGGCTCGTCGAGCACCCGGACGGACGCGATGTCCTCCGGCAGGGGCCGGCCGGGCGCGGCGACGGCGCGGAAGGACGCGTCGATCGCACCGGAGCGGATGGCGGTGACGGCCGTCTCGATGTCGAACAGCGTCATCACGTCGAGGTCGATCTCGGGGTGTGCGCGGTGGAAGCCGCGCATCAGGCCCGACTGCGCGCTGCGCGAGGCGAGCACGTCGACGCGCAGCGGACGGCTCCCCCGGTGCACGGAGGCGACGGCCCGCTCGGCCACGCGCGACAACTCCCGCGCGTGCGGCAGGAACGCCTGCCCGTCGATGGTCAGCTCGGCACCGCGCGGGGTGCGGGTGAACAGCCGTACCCCCAGGACGCGTTCCAGCGCGGCGATCCGCTTGGACACGGCCTGCTGGGTGACCGCCAGCTCGTCGGCGGCCTCCCGGAAGCGGCCGGTGTCGGCGACGGCGAGGAAGGTGCGCACGGTGTCCAGGTCCATGCGACCAGGCTAGGGCGACAACTGGTGGTTGTCGCCTGGCGGCTCGGCGGTTGTTTGATCCCTGGTCGGGGTGCCCGCTTTGATGCTTCGGGTCGCGGATCGATTGTGGAGGCGGGTGTCGGGCATGAGGAGCGGGCGTGGGCTCGGGCGGGCCTTCGGGTGGCTCTGGGGGGCGTACGGGACGAGCGCGCTCGGCACCTGGCTCGCCTTCGGCGCGTTCCCGCTGATCGCCGTCCGGGTGCTGCACGCGGGGCCTGCGGAGGTGGCCGCGCTGTCCTCGGCGGGAGCGGCGGTGGGCGCGGCGGTGGCGGTACCGCTCGGGCCCTGGGTGGAGTTCCGGCGCAAGCGGCCGGTGCTGATCGCGATGGACCTCGTGCGGTGCGCGGCGCTGCTGACGGTCCCGGTCGCGTACGCGCTCGGCGCGCTCACCTTCGTCCAGCTGCTGCTGGTCTCGGTGGTGGTCGCGGCGGCGGACATCACGTTCCGCGCGGCCTCCGGGGCGTACCTCAAGACCCTGCTGCCGCCCGGGGACCTGCTCGTCGCCAACGCCCGCTTCGAGTCGACGGCCTGGACGACGACGATCATCGGGCCGCCCCTGGGCGGCGCGGCGATCGGGCTGCTCGGGCCGGTGGTGACGGTGGTGGCGGACGCGGTGAGCTATCTGCTGTCGGCGCTGGGGCTGCGGGCGATCGGGGGCGGGGAGCCTCGTCCGGGCGGGCGCGGATCGGCTGCGCGGCTGCGCCCGGGTGACCTGGTGGCAGGCTGGCGGTACATCCTCGCCGACCCCACCCTGCGCCCGCTGTTACTCAACGCGGCTGTGTTCAACGGCCTGTTGATGGCGACCGAGCCGCTGCTCGCGGTGCTGATGCTCGGGCGCCTCGGGTTCGCGCCGTGGCAGTACGGGCTGGCGTTCGCGGCGCCTTCGCTGGGCGGACTGCTGGGCTCACGACTGGCGAGGCCACTGGTGGCGAGGTACGGGCAGCACCGGGTGCTGATGTTTTCCGGGCGGCTGCGGGCCCTCTGGCCGGTCGGGCTCGCCTTCCTGGACCCCGGCACGGGCGGCCTGCTCCTGGTGATGGGCGTCGAGCTGGGCCTCATCTTCTGCTGCGGGGTCTTCAACCCGGTGAGCGCGACCTGCCGCCTGGAGCGGACGCCCACCGACCGGGTCACCCGCGTCCTGTCCGCCTGGACGGTGACGACAAAGGCGACGACGGCCCTGCTGACGGCCGTCTGGGGCGTACTGGGCACGACGCTCGGCCCGCGTACGGCCATCGTCCTGGCGGGGCTGCTTCTGCTGGCTACGCCGCTACTGCTGCCCCGCCGACCGACGGCACTCCCAGCCGAGCCGGAGCCGAGCGTGGCCTGAGAAGGTGCCGGGTTCTCGCTGGTCAAGCATTTTCCACTTGCCCCAATAGATACGTGATTTTTACCTGAACTTGATCACAAGTAGATCACAGCTGCAAGAAGTCGCTTCCATGCGATCTTCACAGCAAGTGAAGCTGAGGTCCCCTCCGGGTCGCACTCCCACATGTGGTGTGAGGCATCTCAGGTCCCGCACCGAGCTGGTGCGGGCCTTTCCCCCACTGCCAGAGAGCACACACCCATGCCCATCGGCTTCCAGGCGACCGCGTTCGGCTACCGCCGCCGCAGTCCGGTCATCCAGGACTTCACCTTCTCCTTCCCGCCCGGCCGGACCGTGTTCCTCGGCCCCAACGGCGCGGGCAAGTCGACGATCCTCTCCCTGGGCGCCTCGGTACTGCGCCCGCAGTCCGGAACGGTCACCCACGACGGGCTGCGGACCGACCGGCGCGGCGACCTCGCCGCATACCGCCGGCGCATCGCGTGGCTGCCCCAGCAGATCGAGTCGGTCCCCCGGCTCACCGCCCGCGAACAGATCGCCTACGTCGGCTGGCTGAAGGGCATGAACCGCCGCGACGCCTGGGACGCCTCACTCGACGCTCTCCGGCGGGTCGAACTCGCCGACTTCGCCGACCGGAAGGTCCACCAGCTCTCCGGCGGCCAGCAACGCCGCGTAGGCATCGCGCAGTCACTGGTGCACGAGGCCGAAGTCCTCCTGCTCGACGAGCCGACCGCCGGAATGGACCCGCGCCAGCGCCGCGTCTTCCACGAGATCCTCGGCGGCCTCGACCAGCACGTCCTGCTCTCCACCCACGACGTCGCCGACCTGGAGGACACCTACGACCACGTCGTCGTGCTCAACGGCGGAACCGTCCGCTTCGCCGGTCCGGTGCGCGAGTTCCACGCCCTGGCCCCGCCCGGCACCGCGTCGGGGCGCCTCGCGGAGGCCGCCTACTACGCCACGGTCCAGGAGGAGGAGGCCGCATGCGCCTAGCGACAGCGCTGCGCACCACCGGCGTCGTGTGGATCGCGCCTCTGGTCCTCGCATGGGTGTGGCTCGTCAGTGGTCACGAGGCCGCGAACGAACCGGCCTACTGGGCAGGCAACACCGCCCTGGCCGGACACACCCTCCCCTTCTACGCCCCCGCCTGCGCGGCCTTCGCGGCGTGGGAGGCCGGGCGGCTGCGGCGGGCCGGCGTCCATCGGCTGGCGCCGGTGCGCGGCCGATACGCGATCGCGGCCGACGTACTGTGGCCCGTCGTCCTCCTCGGCGTGACGGCGGTCGTGGTGTGCCTGCTGACCGTGCGCCTGGCGACCGGCGCGGCGCACGACTGGCCGCACCCGGGCGTGCTGGCCATGGCCGGATACCTGATCATCGTCCACACCGTCCTGGGCTACGGGCTCGGCATGGTGCTGCCCCGCGTCCTGGCCACCCCGCTGATCCTCGTCGTCGACTATCTGTGTCTCGTCATGCCCGTCACGGTCGTCCACCCCATGTGGCTGCGGGAACTCACCGGATGGCTCGACGCCCCCTACGGGGACCTCACCACCACCGTGAACCCGGTGGCGCTCGCCGTACCGCTGGTGCCGGCCACCGGCGTTCTGGCCGCGGTCCTGGCCAGTGCCGAGATCGCCCGCTGGTGTCGCCCCCGGGCCGTACGCGTCGGCGCCGCGGCCGCCGCGTCCCTGGTCTGCCTGAGCGTGTTCACGGTCGCGGCTGTGCTGCCCGTCCGCGACTGGAAGGGGGACCCGCCGCCGCAGGCCCGTACCGACCCGCCCGTGTGCGCGGGCGAGGCTCCCAGGATCTGCGTCCCCGTGGAGGCGTCCGACAGCCTGGAACCGCTGTCCGTCACTGCCCAGGAGGTCGTGCCCCGCCTCGTCGACGCGGGCTTGAAGCCGCCGGAGGAACTCGCGTTCGTCTCCGAAGCGGCGCCTGTCGACGCGCGGACGTGGCGACTGTTCCTCTACCGGGACATGGGCTCGGCGGACATGAAGGCGAGCATCGCGGCGTCCGCGCTGCCCTCGATCCCGTCGTGCCCCGGCACCTCCGACGTCCGGACCGGCCACGCGGGCACGCTCGCGGCCTGGCTCATGGTCAAGGCGGGCATGGGAGTGGACGAGATCCAGAACCAGCGTGGCCAGAAGCTGGCCGCGGACCCCCGGGTGATGTCCGTGGTGAACAGGGAGATGAAGCTGTCTCCAGACGAGCAACTTGCCTGGTTCACCCGCAATGTGACGTTGCTTCAGCGGTGCGAGCCCGCCCCGGAGACCCTGCCGGCCGTCACCGAGACGGGAGCGTGATCCGATGGGTTTGTGGCTGAGAACGCGACGGATCCCCGTCCTCGCCGCCGCTCTGGCCGCCTGTGCCGCGCTGACGGCGGCAGCCGGTGACACGCTGGTCGACCTTCCCTCCCTGGGCAGTGGCGCCGCCCGGCCCTTGGTGCTCTTCGCCCCGCTTCTCGTCTGCGTGGGGCTGGCGTTCTCCCTGAGCAGCAGGCTGCCCGCCGCCGAGGCATCGGGCAGCCGTCCTGTGACCCGTTTCGACCAAGCACTGGTTCTGGCCGCCGTCCTGGTCACCGTTGTCGTGGCGTACGCCGTCGCGGTACTCCTCGACGCCCCGACCGCGAACACCGTCGGGCGCAACACCGCGTTCCTCGTCGGGCTGATGCTCTGTGCCCGCCGGGTAGCGGGCCATCAGGTGGCGGCCATCGCTCCCATCGCCTGGGTGATCACGATGATGCTCATCGGCAACACCGGCGGCAACGGTCAGCCCCATCCGTGGACCGTCATCCTCATGCCCCCGGACCACGTGTCCGCCGCACTCACGGCCGCCGCGATGCTGGCCCTCGGCACAGTCGCGGCTCCGGCCGCTCCACTGCTCCGCGACGCGACCTGAACAAGGTCAGGGCTGCGCCGTACGCCGCTCCGGCAACTGGTTCACCACCAGCGCGACCCCGCTCACCAGGACGATCCGGGTGGCCGCGTCCAGCCCGTTCCACGCCTTCGACTGCCACATGGCGAACCACTCCCCGCCGATGGCGATGAACCCGGCGCCGAAGAGGAGTATCAGCATGAGCAGGCCGTAGGTGGAGATGCGGCGGGCGAGGTCGTGGTCGCGCCGGGCCCACAGCCAGGTGCCCCAGAGCAGTACGGCGGCGGAGACCGTCTCCCACACGATGATCGCCACGTACGCGGCGTCCTGAAGCGCGGTGTTGGTGATCGCCCGCCACATCAGGGCGTCGTCCTTGAACGTCGTGTCCATCGCCAGCACGTGCCGGACGTACTGCTGGTTGGACCCGAAGTCGGTGATGTTCCCGAGGGCGACGAGGGCGATGTACAGCGCGAGGACCCCGGTGAACACGCCCGCCGCGAGGGGCAGGCCGGTGCGGGGCGTGGTCGGGGTGGGGGTGGTGGTGTCGGTGGGAGTGGTGGTCATGGCCGAATTCTCCCTGGGGCGGGACGAGTTGTGCCGTACGCATTGCGCCAGAATGGCGGCGGTCCTCTCCGCCCCCGCTTTGTCAGTCGCCGTCCCGGGCCGCGCGGGCGCGGTCCAGGTAGGCGTACAGCGCGGTCATCTCCTCGGCCGGCCAGGGCAGCTTCTGGGCGATGTCGGCGCTGTGGTCCTGCCACAACCGCTGGATCGCGGCCTGTAGTTGCTCGCGCTGCTCGGCGCGCGTACGGACACGCCACTCGCCTGCGCCAGCTCACCGAAGCTCCAACGGCGCTGGGCCGCGTCTTTCCCGATCACGACCGGCACGCCAGGACCTCGCACTACGGCAGGTTCAAGCGCGGCCGTCAGGGTGGTCCGACGTAAACCGGGCCCCGTGATCAACGCCCGCGGCTGCTCACTACACTCCCACGGTGAACAACATCCCGCTGAACAACATACGGTGCACCCAATGCGGTGTGGTGGGGCTGGAGCCGGGCTTCGTCGAGGACTCCGGACAAGGCGCTCGCGGATTCGCGCGGTGGATCGCGGGCCCCCTTCAGCGAGGCCCGCTCGGCAATGCCAAGAGGATGGGCCGACCGCACTGGCAGATCGACGCCTATCGCTGCCCCGTCTGCGCACACCTGGAACTGTTCGCCGGGCAACGGGACTAGGGCCTGTCCGGGCGATCATGAGCGGAGCCAGATGACCAGGGCTGCGACGGTGACGGTGCCGAGGAAGACGTAGCAGCGTTTGTCGTACCGCGTCGCGACGGCCCTGTGCGCCTTGAGTTTATTGATGGCACGTTCGACCGTGTTGCGCTTCTTGTATCGTTCCTTGTCGAAGCCGGGCGGGCGACCGCCGCCCGAACCCCGGCGCAGACGGGCTGCCTTGCGGTCCTTCTTCTCCGGGATGACGTGCCGGATGCCGCGCCTGCGGAGGTAGGCGCGGATGGCGCGGCTGCTGTACGCCTTATCCGCGCTGAGGCTGTCCGGGCGTCCACGCGGACGGCCAAGCCCGGCGCGAGGGACGCGGATCTTGTCCATGACCGGCTCGAACTGGGTGCAGTCCGCCCGCTGCCCGGGAGTGACTGTGAGGGACAGCGGGCGGCAGCGGCCATCCGCGCTCAGGTGGACTTTGGTGGTGAACCCGCCGCGGGAGCGGCCCAGGCCCTCACCTGCCGCACCGCCGCCACCAGGCGGCTGGGCGGTCTCAACCGGGGCCTCCCGCTCTTGTGTTCCACCACGGCGCCCCCCTTTGGTCGACCCGGCGTTGGAGGCGGAGTTCTGCGGGCGCCGGCGGCATGCTGGTGGGCCCGCATCACCGTGGAGTCGACCGAGATGTCCCAGTCGATCGCGCCGTCGGCATCGGCGGCGGCCTGGACCCGCTGGAACAGCCGCTCCCAGGTGCCATCGGCCGACCAGCGCCGATGGCGCTCATACACCGTCTTCCACGGGCCGAACCGTTCCGGCAGATCCCGCCACGGCACCCCGGTCCGCACCCGGTGCAGTATCCCGTTGACCACCTGCCGGTGGTCCCGCCACCGCCCGCACCGGCCGTTGCTCACCGGCAGCAACGGCTCAAGCTGCTGCCACTGCCCGTCCGAAAGATCCCCCCGCCCCGTCATGGTCCGGACAACGCTCCAGGCCAAGGACCGGACACGGTCCTACAGTGAGCACATGTCAGACGATCAGCGCGGCCTCACCGTGAACCGGGGCGTCGAGATCCCGGTCCCCGCCCAAGGTGAGATATGGGCAGTTGGCGCGGTCATCCTCAACCAGAGCGGCAAAGCCTTCGCCCAGAAGCGCAGCCCCCACCGGCGACTCTTCCCCGACTGCTGGGACATCGTCGGCGGCCACGTTGAGCCCGGCGAATCACTCCTGGAGACCCTCGCCCGCGAGGTCGAGGAGGAGACCGGCTGGCACCTGCGCCGCGTCCAACGCCTCCTCGGGATCACCACATGGACCGGCGACGACGGGGACGGAAAGCGGCACGAGGCCGACTACCTCATCGAGATTGACGGCGACCTGGACCATCCCGCCCTGGAATGGTCCAAGCACACCGCCTACGACTGGTTCGGCCTCGACGACCTCCACCGCCTCAAGGAGAACCGGGCTCCCGGCGAATACCTCATCCACGACCTCATCGCCAAGGCCCTACAAGATCGCCCGGACGCGCCCTAGCGGCGGGGCGGGCGGGAGAACAGGGTCGGATGCGAGGGAGCTTCGGAAACCTCGTGGCTGCCGAGTTCGCGCTGTCGGTATCGTCCGCTCTCCCGAGCCTCGACGAGGACTACGCGGTGCGGATCGCGCGGGACTGGAACGTGAAGCACGACAGCGCCGGGGAGGCGGCGAATCCGCTTCACTCGCGGTGACCGGCCGTCCGAGACACCGCGAGGGCGCTTCCAGGATCAGGCCCGCGCATGGGCGGGCACCTCTCGGGCCAGGGTGAGCGCGGCGGCGCCGAGGAGGGTTCCCGTGGTGCGGCGTTGCCACTTGGCCCAGGCCGGGCGGCGCTTGAGGAGGTTGGCGACCGAGCCTGCGGCGAGGATGACCAGGGCGTTCACGGTGAGGCCGACCGCGATCTGGATGGCGCCGAGGGTGAAGCCCTGGGCTGTGGTGTGACCCCGGGCGGGGTCGATGAACTGCGGGATCAGGGCGAGGTAGAGGATCGCGACCTTCGGGTTCAGCAGGTTGGTGATCAGGCCCATCCGCAGCAGCTTCCCGTACGAGTCGCGCTGGAGGTCGCGTGGCTCGAACAGCCCCCTGCCGCCCTGCCTGAGCGTCTGCCAGGCCAGGTAGGCGAGGTAGGCCGCGCCTATGGCCTTGAAGCCGATGTACAGCCACGGTACGGCGACGAAGACCACCGCCAGGCCCACGTTGGCCAACGTCATGTACACCAGGAAGCCCACTCCCGTCCCGACCAGCGAGACGAGCCCGGCCGCGCGGCCCTGGCTCACGCTCCGGGACACCAGGTACACCATGTTCGGGCCCGGCGTGAGCGCCATTCCCAGTTCCACCAGGGCCATTCCGCCGGCTGCCGCCGCTGAGATCATCACACCCGCCACCCTGTCAGCCGCTGCGGTGGCACGTCACGTCGATCGCCCTCGCGTCCGCCCCGGCGAGTCCACCGCGACCCGGACCCGGTACTCGCCCCGGTATCCCAACCGGTGTACGAACCGGGTCACTTGCTCGACATCCCCGACGGCGAAACGGCCGTCGGACAGCAGCAGCGAACCGTCGAAGACCGTCACGAAAGCCGGGTCGGCCCCTTCGAGATCCCCGGCCTGCCGCTGCCCGAAAAGGCGCACCTTGACCAGTCCCGTCTGCGGCCGGACCCGTACCGCCACGTGCGTGTCGCAACTGGCGACGGGGGCGTCTCCCAGGGCGAGGGAGAGGGGTACCCAGTCCGTCGCCCCCAGGTGCGGCACGGCGTGGTTCACGCAGATGTCGACCCCGGCGACCTGCACGTGGGCGTTCCTCTCGGCTGCGTACTAGGCGGAGCGGGCGGCGAAGTGGAGGAACTCGGTCCACGTCGCGGCGGGGACGGCCAGTCTGGCGCCTTCCCTGTTCTTCGAGTCGCGGATGTAGATGGCGACAGGGGTGAGAGCGACTTCCACGCAATCGGGCCCATCGTTGCTGCTGTAGCTACTCTTGAACCACGTCAGCGTGTGGGTCATGTTTCCTCTCCCAGTACTTTCTCGATCAAGGCTTGCGACTCCACGGGGGAGAGCGCCTGCGCGCGGATCATGCCATAACGCATCTCCAAGATCTGCACCTCCTGGGGATCGCTGACCAGGCGGCTGTGGAGCTGGACTTCCAAGTGGCCGACCACGTTGCCCTCCTTGAGCCTCAACAAACGGAACTGCCCCGCCATGCCCGCGTGCTCCTGACAGTTCATGGGCATCACCTGGATTGACACGTGCCGCAACTTGCTCATCTCCAGGAGATGTTCAAGTTGCTGCCGGAGCACCGCCCTGCCTCCGAGCGGCCGCCGCAGCGCTGCCTCCTCCTGCACGAAAGTGAGCAGAGGACGCGGCATCCGTTCGAAGACCGACTTTCGCGCCATGCGGGCGGCCACGAGGCGGTCGATGTCCTCCTCGGTGTACGCGGGGCGCCGCATCTCGTACAGGGCCTGCGCATAAGCCGGAGTCTGCAACAGGCCATGGATGTGAAGCGCGGTGTACGCCCCCATCTCCACGGACTCGTCCTCCAGCTTCTTCAGATCCCGTACGTTCTTCGGATACCGCGCCTTCTCCACGTCGACCTTCATCGCCGACAACTTGCCGCCCGCCCGCGTCACTTCATCAGCCTTGTCGAGCAAGTCCGGCTTGGGGACGCGCCGTCCCCGTTCCACCGAGGCCACCATCTCCCCGCTGTATCCGATGGCGGCACCGAACTCCGGCTGCGTCATCCCCGCCGCTTCCCGCCACGCCCTGATCTGCCGCCCGACCGCACGAAGTACGGCCTCGGCCTCCTCGTCCTCCACCCGGCACCCCTTCTCCGCGTACCAGCCGTACCGTCACCCCAACCACCCGTACAGTCACGCTGCGTACCGTGGTAGTCGCTGTTCAGGGTAGGGACAGGCGGCCACGCTGGGTGATGTGAATCAGAAATCTCAGTTGCGGATCCAGCTGTCCGCCACCCGCAGAGGCGCACGCCTCGCACGGCTGCTCGCCGAGCGTCAACTGGACGAATGGGGGCTGCCGTTCGAGGCGGCCACGCAGATCGTGGCCGAACTCGCGTCCAACGCCGTGCTGCACGGCCGCGTCAGGGGGCGGGACTTCCGGCTGGAGTTGCGGCGGTACGACGACGACACGCTGCGTATCGAGGTCACGGATGCCCGCGGGGACCGGCCCCCGCGGCTTCCGGACCCCGGAACCGAGCTGGCGGAGAACGGCCGGGGGCTGCACATCGTCGCCGCCTACGCGCACCGCTGGGGTGTGGAAGAGGCCCCGGCGGGAGCCAAGACCGTCTGGGCCGAGCTCGCGCCGGAGGCGTCGGCGGGCGTTACTTGACGACCGCCACCCGCGTCCCCGGGTCGCCGAAGGCCCACAGCGCGACACCGTCCTCCTTGTGGAGGCGGATGCCGGTGGTCTGCTTGCCGTTGGCGGGCGGGGGCGAGGAGCCGTCGATGGCGTTGGAGAAGGCGGCGTCACCGGCCGGGGTGTGGGTGAAGTACAGGATGTGCTCGATACCGACCCCGTCGGAGCCGGTGCCGGCGGGCGTGCGGCCGAGGACGGAGTACCGGCCGGGCTGCGGGCCGACCGTGCCCGGCCACACCGTGAACGTGCGAACGGCCTTGCCCGTGGCGTCCACCAGCCACACCCGCTTCTCGCCGAGCGCGTAGACGATCCGGCGGCCCTGCCCGGAAGCCTCCGGGAGCGCGGGCGGGCCGGAGGGTTCCGGGGCGGCGGTGGTCGGGGTCGCGGCGGCGGAGGCCGTCGCCGAGGGGCGCGGTTTCACCACCGCCGCCGTGGGATGCGGGCCGTGCTCGGCCTGGATCGCGAGGGCGATGACGGCGGCGGTCGCGCCCACCGTCAGTCCGGAGACCCAGGCCCACGAGGGCAGTCGGGCAGCCACGGGTACGCATCTCCTCCGCTGTGAGTCCCCCGTCTACATCCGGGGTCGGATCATCGTACTCAGTCCAGGACCGGCAGCAGATCCGGCAGGTGCCCGTCCGAGCTGCGGGCCGCCTTCCGTCGCTCCTCGGAGACCTCGCCGTAGAGGGTCGTACGGGGCTTCGCCGGGCGTCCGGCCGCCTCCGCGACCGCCTCCAGGTCCCGTACGGACTTGTACGAGCCGTAGGAGGAGCCCGCCATGCGGGAGATCGTCTCCTCCATCAGCGTGCCGCCCAGGTCGTTCGCGCCGGAGCGCAGCATCTCGGCCGCGCCCTCGGTGCCGAGCTTCACCCAGCTGGTCTGGATGTTGGGGATCAGCCCGTGGAGGAGGAGCCTGGCCATCGCCGTGACCGCGCGGTTGTCCCGCATGGTCGGACCCGGGCGCGCGATGCCCGCGAGGTAGACCGGCGCGTTGGTGTGGATGAACGGGAGTGTCACGAACTCCGTGAAACCGCCGGTGCGTTGCTGGATTCCGGCCAGCGTGCGGAAGTGGCCGAGCCAGTGCCGGGGCTGGTCCACGTGGCCGTACATCATCGTCGAGGACGAGCGGATGCCCAGCTCGTGCGCCGTGGTGATCACCTCGATCCACGTCGCCGTCGGCAGCTTGCCCTTGGTGAGGACCCAGCGGACCTCGTCGTCCAGGATCTCGGCGGCTGTGCCGGGGACGGAGTCAAGTCCCGCCTCCTTCGCTGCCGTCAGCCACTCGCGGATCGAAAGTCCCGTCCTGGTCGCGCCGTTGACGACCTCCATCGGGGAGAAGGCGTGGATGTGCATCCCGGGGACGCGCTCCTTGACCGCCTTGGCGATGTCGAAGTACGCCGTGCCGGGCAGGTCGGGGTGGATGCCGCCCTGCATGCAGACCTCCACCGCGCCCACGTCCCACGCCTGTTGGGCGCGGTCGGCGACCTGGCTCAGGGAGAGGGTGTAGGCGTCGGCGTCGGTGCGGCGCTGGGCGAAGGCGCAGAAGCGGCAGCCGGTGTAGCAGACGTTGGTGAAGTTGATGTTGCGGGTGACGATGTACGTCACGTCGTCGCCGACCACCGACTTGCGTACGTCGTCGGCCACCTTGCACAGCGCGTCCAGCGCCGGGCCGTCGGCGTGGAGGAGGGCCAGGGCCTCGTCGTCGGTCAGCTTCGTCGGGTCGTCCGCCGCCGTGCGCAGGGCCGCGCGGACGTCCGTGTCGATGCGCTCGGGCACCATGCCGGGGGCGGCCGCCTCGCGCAGCTCGGCCCAGTCGCCGTAGACCTCGTCGAAGTCGTCGCGGCGGTCGGAGGTGCGGCCGTCGGTGTCGATGGTGGTGTGCAGGTCGGTACGGCCGGTCGCGGTGAAGACCTCCTCGGGCTCCTGCCAGGGCAGGCCCTTCGGGAGTACGTCCGGGCGGGCGAGGCCCGTCTCCGGGTCGGCGAGCGCGTCCACGTGCGGGCGCAGCCTCGGGTCCAGCCAGGGCTCTCCCCTGCGGACGAACTCCGGGTACACACACAGCCGTTCACGCAGTTCGAACCCGGCCTTCCGGGAGCGCTCGGTGAGCTGCTCGATCTGGGGCCAGGGGCGTTCGGGGTTGACGTGGTCGATGGTGAGCGGGGAGACGCCGCCCCAGTCGTCGATGCCTGCGCCGATGAGCCGCTCGTACTCGCCGTCGACCAGGTTCGGCGGGGCCTGGAGGCAGGCGGCGGGGCCCATGATGTGCCGGGCGACGGCCACCGTGGCGATCAGCTCGTCCAGTTCGGCGTCCGGCATCCCGCGCATGGCCGTGTCCGGCTTGGCGCGGAAGTTCTGGATGATCAGCTCCTGGACGCCGTGGTAGGCGCGGGAGACCTTGCGCAGCGCGAACAGGGACTCCGCGCGCTCCTCGTACGTCTCCCCGATGCCGATCAGCAGGCCCGAGGTGAAGGGCACGGAGGAGCGGCCCGCGTCCTCCAGCACCCGCAGCCGTACGGCCGGTTCCTTGTCCGGTGAGCCGTAGTGCGGGCCGCCGGGCTCGGACCACAGGCGGGTCGCGGTCGTCTCCAGCATCATGCCCATGCTCGGCGCGACCGGCTTGAGCCGCTGGAAGTCCGTCCAGCTCATGACGCCCGGGTTGAGGTGGGGCAGCAGGCCGGTCTCCTCCAGGATGCGGATGGAGATGGCGCGGACGTAGGCGATCGTGTCGTCGTACCCGTGCGCGTCCAGCCACTCCCGCGCCTCGGGCCAGCGGTCCTCCGGCTTGTCGCCGAGGGTGATGAGGGCTTCCTTGCAGCCGAGCGCGGCGCCCTTGCGGGCGACGTCCAGGACCTCGTCGGGGGACATGAACATCCCGTGTCCGGCGCGGCGCAGCTTGCCGGGGACGGTGACGAAGGTGCAGTAGTGGCACTTGTCGCGGCACAGCCGGGTCAGCGGGATGAACACGCTCTTGGAGTACGTGATGACCCCGGGCCTGCCCGCCTGTTCCAGGCCCGCGTCCCGCACCCGCGCGGCCGACGCGGCGAGGTCCTCCAGCTGCTCCCCGCGCGCCTGGAGCAGCACCGCCGCCTCGGTGACGTCGAGCGCGACGCCGTCCCGGGCTCGTTTGAGGGCGCGACGCATGGAGTTCTCGGTGGGGCCGGTTCCGGGGGTCGCGGAAGTCGTCATTGCATGAGCATACGTTCGGCGGCACGCGGTGCCAGGGGGCGTCTTCGGACGGTGCGTGACCCCAAGTGCCGCTGCCTGCCTACTCCCCGTCCTGCGGCCGGTCCCCGCGCCCCGCTCGGACGTCGCGGCGCATCCCCATGATCTCGGCCACGGCGTCCAGCCAGCGGACGGCGCGTTCCTCGGCCTCGGGTCCGGTGGCGACCTGGGCGGCCGTGTCCAGCCACGCGCGCAGCAGCGCGGACGCCTCGGGGGAGGGCAACGGCTCGGGCAGGTCCGCCGCGTACCGCAGGCCGCCCGCGCGGGCGATGTCGGCGACGAAGGCCACCGCGCGCGGCACCACGCCGAGCCGGTCCAGGCGCACGGCCGCCGCGACGGCGCCGTCCCCGAACAGGGCGGTGCGCAGGGCTTCCTGGGTCAGTCCGTAGCGCAGCAGGGCGGGTACGTCGGTGTCGGCGAGGACCTGGTCGTCGGTGCGGGGTGCGGAGGGCATGGTCGGGGCTTCCGGTCGCGGGCGGATCAGCGGATCGTGATCGTGTAGACGAAGAACGCCGGGCGGTCGTCCGGGGTGCTTGTCGCCGTAGGGAAGGGGCTCACCGAGGCCGTGCCGGTGACGGACGCGCTCGGGAGCGGCTTTCCGGACTCGGTGCCGCTGCGGCAGCTGCCCATGGGGCAGTGCAGCAGCCGTACGGTGGCGCTGCCCTTCTCCAGGGCGGTGAAGTCGAAGTACTGGGTGCCGTCACCGGCGCCGATCAGGCCGCCGCCGCCCTCCTCCTCCGTGCGCTTGCCCCGGTACTTCACCAGCCGGGCGTCCGGCTCCGGTTCGGCCAGGTACCAGTTCTGGCCCAGCTCCGGGTTGGCGGGCACCTTCAGCGTGAACCTGTCCCCCGCGTGCACGGTGAGGGCGCGCTTCTCGGTGCCGTACTCGTCGGCTCCGCCGGAGGAGCCGCAGCCGCTCAGGAGGAGCAGGGCTCCGGCGGCGGCGAGGGAGATCGATGCGCTGCGCTTGGTCACTGTGCTCAGTCCTGCTCGATGTAGACGCGGTTGACGTTGCCCTCGTGGGCGGCCGAGTAGCGGTCGTCGGCGGCCGCGCTGAGGTCGCCCTTGACGAAGTCCTCCTCGCTGACCCAGGTGGTGGTGCCCCAGGGGTTGTAGATCTGGAGCTTGTCCCCCTCCTGGCCGATGATCATCATGCTGTGGCCGTGCCAGTCGCCCTGCTCGTCGGTCCGCTCGATGTTGATGGGCACGGGCTTGCCCTCGGCGACCGACTTCTCGATGTCCGGCAGCACTCCCCGGCGGTCGTCGGCGCCGCCCATGTCGTGGCTCTCGTAGTGGTCGCCGGTGTGCGGGCTCAGCTCCTTGTTGGAGATCTCCACCTGGCCGTCGGAGTCCATACCGTTCGGCGTGCGGTCCCACCACCAGCCGGAGTTGGAGCCGTCGCCCTCCTCGTGCATCCGCAGCTGTTCGTCGGTCAGACGCTTGCGGAAGTGCTCCGGGTCGTCGTCCGTGCCGTCGGGGCCGCCGGTCAGTTCCAGGGCGTACACCGGGTCCACCAGGGCGCGGGCGGTGACCGTGGAGGAGGGCACACAGGTCTCGCCGTCCTGGTCCCACAGCTTGCCGTTGAAGTCCTGGTCCTCCTGGCCCGTCTCCGAGGGGGCGCGGCCCGTGGTCACCGGCGAGAGGTGCTCACGCAGCCACACCGGGTCCTTGCCGTGGATCTTCTTGTCGAAGGTCTCGACCTCGTCGACGGAGTAGCCCGCGGCGAGGCTCTTCATCAGGTACGCCTTCTCCTGCGGCGTGGTGGCCCCGGCGAGGAGCTGGTCCATCCGGGCGCGGTCGGCCGGGGAGAGGGCGTCCATGGCGCGGCCGGAGCGTTCGAGGTCGTTGGCGGTGAGGATCTCGTTCAGCTCGGGGTCACCGCCCGGGTTGCTGGTGTCGGCGAGCATCAGGCGGTCGGCCGCGGTCAGTTGCCCGGTGTGCATCGCTCCGGCGCGCGCTTCGCTGGCCCACTTGTTCAGGTCGCGGGCGGCCGCGCGGGCCGCGTCGTCGGCGGTCACCGCCGCGTCGTGGCGCAGTCCCACACCGGTGGAGGCCAGCGAGCGGGCCTTGGTGCGGGCGGCCTCCTCGCCGTCGTCCTCCCACCAGTCGTCGAAGAAGCCGTCCTTGCCGCCCAGCATCCCGCGCGCCTCGCTCAGCTTGGCGCGGCCGTCGCCGTCGGTGCTCTTCGCCGCCTTGAGCGCGTCGGCGAGTGCCAGCAGCGCCTTGCCGCCGCCTTCGAACGCCTCGGACATGCGCTGGGCGTCCCGTGCGGCGGCGGCCACCACGCCGGAGGCGAGCACGCTGGTCTCGCCGACCCACACCTGGGGCAGGCCGCTGCGGGAGATCCGGTCGGCGCGGTCGTGCAGCTGGGCGGCGTCGTCCGCCTGGTCCCGGTAGCGCTTGGCCAGCGTGTCCAGGGTCGCCTGGTCGCCCACCGGGGCGGAGACCGCGAGGGCGGCGTCGATCGCGTCGATGAGGTCGTTCTTGCTGCCGGCCCCGGCGATGGTGCCGCGCAGGCCGTCGAGCCGCTTGCGACGGTCGGTGGTGTCCTCGGTCGTCATCGCGCGGCCCCTCAGTAACCGGACAGCGCCGAGGGGCGCTCGCCGCGGGTGGGCATGGTCGTCACGTGGTCCGGGCCCGCCGGGGTGGGCATGGTCGTGATGTGGTCCGGGCCCGCCGGGGTGGGCATGGTGGACACGTGGTCCGGGCCCGCCGGGGTGGGCATCGTGGTCAGTCCGGAGGGCCCGGCGTGGACGCTGCGCACACTGGTGTCCACGAGGGCGTCGCTGCCGTCGTACGCGCCCTTGGACAGCCGTACCTTGTCGGCGAGTTCGTGCAGCGCGTCCTCAAGGGTGCGGGCCTCGGCCTCCCAGGCGGCGGCGTACGCGTTGAAGGCGGCGGCCGCGTCGGTGCCGCCGAGGGTGTCGTCCGGATAGCAGAGCGCGGGGGCGACGGCCGTACGGATCCTGCCCGCGTCGTCGCCCGCGCCGTCCAGTTCCTTCGCCTGCCCGGTCAGACCGGACCTGACCGTGTAACCGCCCGAAGACGTGCCCATACCGCTCCCCCGTTCGACACCGCCCGACCGCCGGGCACGCTAACACGGTTCGGACGCACGGGCGTTCCCTCCTCCGCACGGCATGTGGAGGGTTTGTGGAGCCACCCGCGCCGCCTTGTGATCGGCGTCTCGCACGGCTGACGGAAGTGGGTCCAAGAAGGCAAACTGGCCTAGTCGCAGGGATGTCTAGGGGGCGAGCGCATGGACGGTGGGCCGCGAGTGCCTGAGCAGCGGGTCAGCGGCTTCGCCGGGTTGCGGTTCGGGGTGCTCGGGCCGGTGCGGGCGTGGCGGGGCGCGGAGCCGGTGCCGACCGGGTCGCCGCAGCAACGCGCGCTGCTGGCGGCCCTGTTGCTGCGCGAGGGACGCATGGCCACGGCCGCCGAGCTGATCGACGCCCTGTGGGGCAATGAGCCCCCGCCCCAGGCCCTGGCGGCGGTGCGGACGTACGCCTCGCGGCTGCGGAAGGTACTGGACCCCGGGGTGCTGGTGAGCGAGTCCGGCGGCTATGCCGTACGGGGGCTCGGCGACGGCGCGCTCGACCTCACCACCGCGCAGGAGCTGGCCGCTCGGGCCGAAAAGGCGCGCGGGGCCGCCGACTTGGCCGAGGCGTGCAAGGCGCTGCGGCTGGCGCTCGCGCTGTGGGAAGGGGAGCCGCTGGCGGGCGTGCCGGGGCCGTACGCCGAGACACAGCGGGTACGCCTTGAGGAGTGGCGGCTCCAACTCCTGGAGTCGCGGCTCGACATGGACCTGGAACGGGGCGATCACGCCGAGACCGTCTCGGAGTTGACCGCGCTCACGGCGGCGCATCCGCTGCGCGAGCGGTTCCGCGAGCTGCTGATGCTCTCCCTCTACCGCAGCGGCCGCCAGGCCGAGGCACTCGCCGTCTACGCCGACACCCGGCGGCTGCTCGCCGAGGAACTGGGCGTGGACCCGCGCCCCGGACTCAGCGAACTCCAACAGCGCATCCTGCGCGCCGACCCCGCCCTCGCCGGGCCCTCGGCGCCGCCCGCCGAGCCCGCCGTGGTGGCCGTGAAGCCCGCGCAACTGCCTGCTTCCGTAACGGACTTCACCGGGCGCGACGCGTTCGTGGCCGAGCTGAGCGAGGTGCTCGCCTCGGCCTCGGAGGCGGAGGGCCGGGTGATGGCGGTGTCCGCGCTGGCCGGGATCGGCGGCGTCGGCAAGACCACCCTCGCGGTGCACGTCGCCCACCGGGCCCGCGCGGCCTTCCCGGACGGCCAGCTGTACGTCGACCTCCAGGGCGCGGGCCCCCGCCCCGCCGAGCCGGAGACCGTGCTCGGCTCCTTCCTGCGCGCGCTGGGCACCCCGGACCGCTCGATCCCGGAGTCCCCGGAGGAGCGCGCCGCGCTGTACCGCTCGGTGCTCGACGGCCGCCGGGTCCTGGTGCTGCTGGACAACGCCAAGGACGCGGCCCAGGTACGCCCCCTGCTGCCGGGCACCGCGGGCTGCGCGGCGCTGGTGACCGCGCGGGTGCGGATGACCGGTCTCGCCGGGGCCCATCTGGTGGACCTGGACGTGATGTCCCCGGAGGAGGCCCTCGCGCTGTTCACGCGGATCGTGGGCGCCGAGCGGGTCGCCGCCGAGCGCGAGGCCGCCCTCGACGTGGTCGCCGCGTGCGGCTTCCTGCCGCTGGCGATCCGCATCGCCGCCTCCCGGCTCGCGGCCCGCCGCACCTGGACGGTCTCGGTGCTCGCCGCCAAACTGGCCGACGAGCGGCGCAGGCTGGACGAGCTACAGGCCGGGGACCTCGCGGTGAAGGCCACCTTCGAGCTGGGCTACGGCCAGCTGGAGCCCGCCCAGGCGCGCGCGTTCCGGCTGCTCGGCCTCGCCGACGGCCCCGACCTGTCGCTGGCCGCCGCCGCTGCCGTACTGGAGCGGCCGCAGGAGGACACCGAGGACGTGCTGGAGTCCCTGGTGGACACCTCCCTGCTGGAGTCCGCCGCGCCCGGCCGCTACCGCTTCCACGACCTGGTCCGCCTCTACGCCCGCTCCTGCGCCGAGCGCGACGAGACGGCGCCCGGCGAGTGCGCGGCCGCGCTCTCCCGGCTGCTGGACTTCTACCTCGCCACGGCCGCCCGCGTGTACGCCATCGAGCGCCCCGGCGACCGCACGGTGGAGCACCTCGACCCGGCCGCGCACGAGGGGCTGGCCTTCGCCGGACACCGCGACGCACTGGACTGGCTGTACGCGGAGGCGGACCCGCTGCTCGCGTGCGTACGCCAGTCGGCATCCGGGGCGACCCTGCGGCGGGCGGTGGACCTGCTCCTCGCCTGCAAGGACCTCGCCGAATCGGGCGCCAACTCCCACCAGTTCGGGGCGGCCGCCACCGTCGTACGGGACGCGGCCCACGCCGCCGGAGACGCCCGCACGGAGGGCCGGGCACGCACCACGCTCGCCCAAGTCCACATGGCGGCGGGGCGGTTCGGCGAGGCGGAGGCGGAGGCGCAGCGGGCGGTGGAGCTGGCGGCGGACGCCCGCGACCCGTGGATCGACTGCAACGCCCCCAGCGAGCGCGGGATCGTCGCCGCCTACCACCAGCGCAACGAGGAGGCGGAGACCTACCTCCAGCGCACCCTGGACGCCTACCGCGCCGAAGGCAACCTGCCCGGCGAGGCCAGCGCCCTGTGCAATCTGTCCCGGGTGCGGCTCGCGATGGGCCAGGTGGACAGCGCGGTGGAACTGGCGGGGGCGGGCGTCGCCATCTACCGCGACCTGGGCCTCTCCGTCCGTCTGGCGAACGGCAGTTACGCCCTCGGGCTCGCCCTCGCCGAGTCGGGACGGCCGGACGAGGCGGAGTCACGGCTGACGGAGGCGCTGACCATATTCCGGGACAGCCGGCAGCGGCTGTGGGAGGGCATGACACTCTTCCGGCTCGCCGGGGTACGCCTCGCGGCCGGGTGGCCCGCTGCCGCCGCCGCACAGGCCGAGCAGTCGCTTTCGGTGCTGCTGCACGTCGGCGGGGACTGGCGCCGGGCGGGTGTGCTGACCGTGCTCGGCAAGGCGCTGGACGCGCTCGGGGAGTCGGACCGGGCGCGGGCCTGCTGGACGGACGCGCTGGCCGTCTTCGAGCGGCTGGGCTCCCCCGAGGCCGCCGAGCTGCGGAAACTCCTCGCTCCGGCGGCGACGGGCTGACAACGGGGGCCCCGGAGCGCCGCGTTCATCATTCGTTTATCGTGCCCGAGCACTCTCTAGGCAGTCGGCTCGTCGTCACGGGGGACGCACAGGCCGGCTGGGCCCCGGCCCGTCCGGAAGTCCTCGGGGGAGCGGCCGGACGGGCCCACCGTCCCAGCACACCTTCACAGCAACGGAGTCCAGACGATGAGCGACGCCAAGAAGTCCGACACGGTCACTCCGCAGGAGAGCCACATCACGGGTGGGGAGACGGCGGACGCCGCCGAGGTGACCCCGCAGGAGAGCCACATCACCGGCGGCGAGAACGCCGAGGACCTGGCCGACGTCACCACGCTGGAGAGCCACATCACCGGCGGCGACCCGCGCTGAGACTGCTCCACAGGGGGGGAGCACGGGGGACGTGAGGCCGCGGCGGCGCGGATGGGGGGAGCCGTCGCGGCCTTCGTATGTTCACCAGCTGACGCGGGCCGCCACCGGCAGGTGATCGCTTCCGGTGTCCGGCAGCGTCCATGAGCGGTCCGGCCGTACGCCCCTGACGAGGATCTGGTCGATCCGTACCACGGGGAACGCGGCGGGCCAGGTGAA
Source organism: Streptomyces sp. SID4985 (assembly GCF_009863025.1). Classification (GTDB taxonomy): domain Bacteria; phylum Actinomycetota; class Actinomycetes; order Streptomycetales; family Streptomycetaceae; genus Streptomyces. Next base: position 28,656 of record NZ_WWIR01000244.1, read on the forward strand.
ACCGAAGCCGTTCCCGGCCGCGTCCTGGGCCGAGTGGAGCCGCGCGGTGATCCCGGCGAACGCCCGGTCGTCCGTGGTGCCGTTGAAGTCCCCGAGCAGCACCACCCGTTCGCTCGTGTCGGCGGCCAGTTCCTTGCCGAGCGCCCGTGCGCCGATGTCCCGGCTGTCCGTCCAGAAGCCCTTCCTGGGCATGAGCCGCACGGACCCCAGGTGGGCCACGTACACCGTCAGCGGCCCGCGGTCCGTGGTCACGGTGGTGCGCAGCGCCCGGTTGCCGGGCAGCTTCTCGGCGGCCGTCTTGGTGGCCGCCAGCGGGCCGTAGTCCATGATGTCGATCATCCGCGTGCCCGAGAGCGGCAGCGTGCTCCACAGCCCGACCGTGCCCCGCACCACATGGTGCGGATACGCCTTCGCCAGCCCCTTCTCGTACGCTGGTGCCGCCTGCGGGGTCAGCTCCTCCAGGGCGAGCACGTCCGCGCCGGAGGCGGCCAGGTCGCGGGCGGTGGCGGCCGGGTCGGGGTTGCCCGCGCCGACGTTGTGGCTGACCAGGGTGAGGTCGCCGCCCGGGCGGGACTTGTCGGCGAGCAGCCCGCCGAAGAGGCTCAGCCACACGCTGACCGGCAGCAGCAGCGCGACCACCGCCGAGGCCGACCGGCGCCACAGCGCGCCCGCCAGCAGCACCGGGACGAGCAGGCCGCACCACGGCAGGACGTTCTCCAGCAGGCTGCCGAGGCCGCCGACGCCCGGGACGCTCGCGTGCAGCAGCATGAGCAGGCCGAGCAGCAGGGCGACGGCGGCGAGGACCGGGCCGCGCTTCCAGGGCTCCGGCCGGAAGACGGCGCGGGAGACGGCGTGGGAGACGGCGTGGATCGCCCGGTGGAGGCCCGCGCGCCACCGGGCGGCGGCGGGGCTCGGTCCGGGGGTGTTTCGTGTCATGTCACCAGTCAAGGGAGCGTGATGTTGCCGGGGCGTATGCGCTTTTCGATACGCCGCCGATATGCGGTGACTCGTAGCCTTTCTCCCATGCGTGTGCTGATCGTCGAGGACGAGCCCTATCTGGCCGAGGCCATCCGCGACGGCCTGCGTCTGGAGGCGATCGCGGCCGACATCGCCGGGGACGGCGACACCGCCCTGGAACTACTGGGCCTCAACGCCTACGACATCGCCGTCCTCGACCGCGACATCCCGGGGCCCTCCGGTGACGAGGTCGCCCGGCACATCGTCGCCTCCGGCAGCGGGGTGCCGATCCTCATGCTCACCGCCGCCGACCGGCTCGACGACAAGGCCACCGGGTTCGGGCTCGGCGCCGACGACTACCTCACCAAGCCCTTCGAACTCCGGGAACTGGTGCTGCGGCTGCGGGCGTTGGACCGCCGACGCGTCCCTCACCGGCCGCCCGTACGGGAGATCGCGGGGCTGCGGCTCGACCCCTTCCGCAGGGAGGTCCACCGGGACGGCCGCCATGTCGCGCTCACCCGGAAGCAGTTCGCGGTGCTGGAGGTCCTGGTCGCGGCCGAGGGCGGGGTCGTCAGCGCCGAGGAGTTGCTGGAGCGGGCGTGGGACGCGAACGCGGACCCGTTCACCAACGCCGTACGCATCACGGTCTCGGCGCTGCGGAAGCGGCTGGGGGAGCCGTGGGTCATCGCCACGGTGCCGGGGGTCGGGTACCGGATCGACGCGGGCGGGGACGCGGGATCGGGCTCGGCGGACGCGGGAGGCGGGCGTGGCTAGGCCGCCCGGGGTGAGCGTCCGCCTCAAACTCACCCTCAGCTACGCGGGGTTCCTCATGCTCGCGGGGGCGCTGCTGCTCGCGGCCGTGTGGTGGTTCCTGCTGCGGTACGTCCCGGAGCGGGCGCTCATCGTGCCGGGGTCCACGGAGAACCCGACGGTCGGCGACGTCTTCCCGGTCCGCTCCAACCTCCTGCGCGTGTTCGCGCCGAGGGCGTTCGCGGTGCTGGCGTTCCTGCTGGTGTTCGGGCTCGTGGGCGGATGGTTCCTCGCGGGGCGGATGCTCGCGCCGCTGGCCCGCATCACGGAGGCCACCCGGAAGGCCGCGACGGGTTCACTCTCTCATCGGGTCCAACTTCCGGGGCGCCGGGACGAGTTCCGCGAGCTGGCCGACGCCTTCGACACGATGCTCGCGCGGCTCGACGCGCATGTGGCGGAGCAGCGCAGGTTCGCCGCCAACGCCTCGCACGAGTTGCGCACGCCGCTCGCGATCTCGAAGGCCCTCCTCGATGTCGCCCGCACCGATCCGGACCGCGACACCGACGCGCTCCTCGCCCGGCTCAGCGCGGTCAACACCCGGGCGATCGACCTCACCGAGGCGCTGCTGCTGGTCAGTCACGCCGAGCAGCGGACCTTCACCCGCGAACCCGTCGACCTCTCCCTCCTCGCGGAGGAGGCCACGGAGACCCTGCTCCCCCTCGCGGAGCGGCACGGGGTCGCCCTGGAGACCTCGGGCGACATCACGCCCACACTCGGATCACCGGCGCTGCTGCTCCAGTTGACGACGAACCTGGTGCACAACGCGATCGTCCACAACCTGCCCTCCGGCGGCACGGTCTGGGTGACGACCGGCACCGGTCCCGGCACCACCGTGCTCACGGTCGAGAACACCGGCGAGCCGCTCACCCCGGAACTGGTCGCGACGCTCACCGAACCCTTCCGGCGCGGCACCGAGCGCGTCCACACCGACCACGCGGGCGTCGGCCTCGGCCTGGCCATCGTCAGGACCATCACCGAGGCGCACGACGGCACCCTGACCCTGACCCCGCGCCCTGCGGGGGGCCTGCGCATCTCCGTGGAGCTGCCCGCGAGTTGACGCCCCCGGGTGTCAGTCCACCCGCTCGGCGTCCGGCTCAGCCTCGCAGTGGTCCAGGTCCACGTCCACGGCTCCGGCCGGCACCCGCACCCGCGCCTGCGCGCTGTCCCGCGCGGGCACGTCCACCTCGACCCGGCCGACCGCGAGCTCGTCGTCCGAGCTGTTCAGGAAGTGGACGTAAGCGGCGTACCGCATCTCGCGCTTGTTCGGGTTGGTCACCTCCACGGTCGCGTACGGAACCGCGTCCGTCGCACAGCTCAGCACCCGCACCGTCCCGTCCTCGGCCGAGCGTCCGCCACTGCTGGCGGACGAGGTCGGCCGGTGCGTACGCGGGCTGCGATATCCGCCCGAGCCGCTCCCCGAGGAGTCGTCGTCGGTGCTGCCGTAGGAGTCGTCCGGGTCGTACGTCGGGACGAACCCGGTGACGGAGTCGTCGGACGAGTCCCCGGACGAGTCGCCCGACGAACCCCCGGACGAGCTCGTGCTGTCGTGATCCTGCCGGGAGCTGCTGCACCCCCCGCCCCCACCCGAGCCGTGCCCGCTGTGCCCGTGTCCGTGCCCCCGGGAGAATCCCGTGAGCGCCAGCACCGTCAGTGCCAGCACACCCGTCAGCCTGAGTCCGCGCCCCCGTAGTCTCATGCGGTTCACCCTAACGGCGTCACACCGTCCGCGCCGTCCCCGTCCCCTTCTCCGCGTCCAGCGCGTACACGCAGCGGTCCTTGCTGCAGGCGTAGACCACGCCGTCCTTGACGACCAGGGAACCGGTGATCTCGCCGCCGGTGGCGAGTTTCCAGCGGAGGCGGCCGTCGTCGGCCTTGAGGGTGTAGATGAGGGCGTCGGTGGAGCCGAAGTGGATGCGGCCCTCGGCGACGGAGGGGGCGCCGACGACGTCGCCGCCCGCCTGGAAGCGCCACTTGGGGGTGCCGGTCACGGCGTCCAGGGTGTAGAGGCCCTTGCCGCTGCCCACGTGGACGTGGCCGCCCGCGACCAGTACCGGCTCGACGGAGGCGCGGGACTCGGTGGCGATGCGCCAGCGGTCGCGGCCGTCGGCGGCGTCGAGGGCGTAGACCGTGCCGAGGTAGTCGGCGAGGTAGACACCGCCGCCGGTGACCGCGGCGCCGGGGACGAAGGCGGGCGGGGCGAGGAAGACCGCCGGGGCCTCGAAGTGCCAGCGCACGCGTCCCGTGGCCGCCTCGATGGCGAGGACGCGGCTGCCCGCACAGAGGTAGACGTGGCCGTCGTCGGCCGGGGTGAGCCGGACCGGGACACCGCCGCAGGAGGCCGCGTCGCCGACGGGGTAGGACCAGCGCTCCTCGCCGGTGCGGGCCTCCAGGGCGCGCAGCCGGGCGTCCTGCCAGACGTAGACCGTGCCGTCGTGGACGACGGGTCCGGCCTCCGGGGACTCGAAGTCCGTCTGGCAGCCGCTGATCTCCCACAGCTTCTGGCCGCCGGCCGCCTCCCACGCCTGGGCGCCGCCGCCCCGGGTGCCGGTGACGACGGTGCCCCGGTCGGCCTTGAGGGAGTACACCCAGGCGTCCGTGGACAGCCGCCACAGGTCGGTGCCCTCGCGGGCGTCCAGGGCGAACAGGGTGGGCCCGTCGGAGGCGTGGATACGGCCGTCGGCGATGGTCATGGACCAGGCCACGTCGCGCGTCTTGAAGCGGCGGCGGCCGGTGGCCACGTCGAGGGCGTGCACCTCGAAGGAGGTGACGTAGACGAGGTCGCCGTCGACCGAGGGGGTGCCCCACACGTCGTTGGACATGCGGAACCGCCAGGGCCGCCAGCCGATCGTCTCCGGCTCCTGCGCCGGTACGGGCGGTACGGCGGGGTCGGCGCCGAGGACGCCGGGGCGCGGCCGGGACCAGCTGGCGACCAGGCCCGCCTCCGGCGGCGGCGCCTTGACGGCGGCGGCACGGGCGTCGGCGACGCGCGGTCCGGGCCCGATGGGCACCTCGACCCCGGCGAGCCGGACCGGCCCGGTGTCGGGGC
>NZ_WWIR01000245.1 GCF_009863025.1 Streptomyces sp. SID4985
CGCTGGCGCTGGCCGCCGGAGAACTGGTGCGGGTACCGGTTGATGTACTCCGGGTTCAGGCCGACGACGTCCAGCAGCTCCTGCACCCGCTTGCGCCGGTCGCCCTTCGGGGCCACCTCGGGGTGGATGTCGAAGGGCTCACCGATGATGTCGCCCACCGTCATACGGGGGTTGAGCGAGGTGTACGGGTCCTGGAACACCATCTGGATGTTGCGCCGCACCGCGCGCAGCGCGCGGCCCGACAGCTTGGTGATGTCCTGGCCCTTGTAGAAGATCTCGCCGGCGGTCGCCCGCTCCAGGTTCATCAGCAGCTTGGCGACCGTGGACTTGCCACAGCCGGACTCACCGACGATGCCGAGGGTCTCGCCCTGGTAGAGGTCGAAGGAGATGCCGTCGACGGCCTTGACCGCGCCGATCTGCCGCTTGAACAGGATGCCCTGGGTGAGCGGGAAGTGCTTCACCAGGTTGCGCACCTGGAGGATCGGCTCACCCTGCTCGACGGGCGCCTCGATGGCGGCGACCGCCTCCGTCTCGGTGGCCGCGTCGACGGTCTCGACCTCGGAGACGTTCGGCGTGGCGTCGTCCTTGGGCTCGTCGTCCTTCGCGAGGTTCGTGGACTCAGCCATGGATCGTCTCCTTCCAGAAGTGGCAAGCGGAGGAGCGGCCGGGGATCTCCGTACCGTCCGGCTCGGTCACCTGCACCAGCGGCGGTACATCGGTGCGGCAGATGTCCTGCGCCACACTGCAGCGCGGGTTGAAGGCGCAGCCCGGCGGGATGGCCTGGAGGTTGGGCGGCAGGCCCTTGATGGCGTAGAGCTCCTGGCCCTTCTGGTCCAGGCGCGGGATCGACTCCAGCAGACCCTTGGTGTAGGGGTGGGCCGGGCGCTTGTACAGCTCGTGCACCGGGGCGGTCTCGACGATCCGGCCCGCGTACATCACCGCGATCTTGTCGGCGACGTCCGCCACGACACCGAGGTCGTGGGTGATGAGGATCAGGCCCATGTTGTACTCGCGCTGGAGTTCGGCGAGCAGGTCCATGACCTGGGCCTGGACGGTCACGTCGAGGGCCGTGGTCGGCTCGTCGGCGATGATCAGGTCCGGCTCCAGGGCCAGCGCCATGGCGATCATGATGCGCTGGCGCATACCGCCGGAGAACTGGTGCGGGTAGTCGTTGACCCGCTGGGCCGCGGCCGGGATGCGCACGCGGTCCATCAGCTCGATCGCCTTGGCCTTGGCCTCCTTGCGGGACAGGCCCTGGTGCGCGCGGAACATCTCGCCGAGCTGGAAGCCCACCGAGAGCACCGGGTTGAGCGAGGACAGGGCGTCCTGGAAGATCATCGCCATCTTGGCGCCGCGCAGCTTGCGCCGCTCGGCCTCCGACAGGCGCAGGATGTCCTGCCCCTGGAAGAAGATCTCGCCCTTGGCGATCCGTCCGGGCGGGCTGTCGAGGATGCCCATGATCGCCTGCGCGGTCACCGACTTGCCGGACCCGGACTCACCGAGTACGGCGAGCGTCTCGCCCGCGCTGACGCTGTAGTTGACACCGTTGACCGCCTTGGTCACGGAGTCGCGGACCTCGAACTCCACATGCAGATCGCGGACCTCCAGGAGCGGGGTGGTCCCGTCCGCCCCGGCTTCACTGGGAGCCGTCTCCAGGCTGGTCATGCCGTCACCTTCATCGTGCTTGGCCAAAGGGGTTGGATTCATGGCGGTCGGTCACCGGAGCTTCGGGTCGAGCGCGTCGCGAAGACCGTTGCCCAGCAGGATGAAGCCGAGAGCGGTGATGACGATCGCGAGGCTCGGGTAGGTCCACATGAAGTCCTTGACGCCCATGAAGTTGCGGCCCGCGGAGATCATGTTGCCCCACTCGGCGACCTCGGGGTCGACGCCGACGCCGAGGTACGACAGCGACGCCTCGGCCACGATCGCGATACCGACGTTGCTGGTGCCGTACACCAGCACGGAGGTCAGCGAGTTGGGCAGGATGTGCTTGCGGATGATCCGGCCCTGGCTCGCGCCCAGCGCCTTGGCGGCGTGGACGTAGTCCATCTCGCGCACCGAGAGGATCTGGCTGCGCAGCAGCCGGGCGAAGGTCGCCCACGAGAAGATCGCCAGCGAGAGCACGACGGGCAGCACGCCCCGGCCCATCAGCAGGATGAGGACGATGGCACCGATCAGCAGCGGGAAGGCGAAGAAGACGTCGGCGACACGCATGATCACCGTGTCGACCCAGCCGCCGTAGTAGCCGGCCAGCGCACCCATGATCACGCCGATGACGAGGGCGACGAGGATCGAGGCCAGACCCACGATCACCGCGATGCGGCTGCCGTAGATGAGGCGGGAGAGCTGGTCACGGCCGAGGGCGTCGGTGCCGAGCCAGTGGCCGGCGCCCGGGGACAGCAGGGTGCTGTTCAGGTCCTGCTTGAGCGGGTCGTGCGGGGTGAGCAGCGGCGCGAATATCGCGATCAGGATCAGGACCACGATGATGGCCAGGCCCAGCACGGCGAGCTTGTTGGCGAAGAAGCGGTGCCGGATGTCGGACCACTGGCTGACCCGGGCGACGCTCGGTTCGGCTCCCGGGGGCGCGGGAACGGGACCGGCCGCCGTCGCCTCTTCGGTCTGCGAGACGAGTTCGGTCATTGTGAGACTCCTAGAAGGGGGCGATCCCGCGGGTCAGGCGAGGCGGATACGCGGGTCGAGGGCGGCGTACAGCAGGTCGACGATCAGGTTCAGCAGGACGAAGACCGCCACGCTGATCGTCACGACTCCGACGATGATCGGGTTGTTGTTCTGCTGGATCGCCTGGATCAGCGCGAGACCGATGCCGTTCCAGTTGAAGATCGTCTCGGTGATGATCGCGCCGCCGAGCAGCGTTCCGAAGGAGATGCCCAGGTAGGTGATCACCGGAATGACCGAGTTCCGCAGGATGTGCCGCACCAGCACCGTCCGGCGCGGCAGGCCCTTGGCGATGGCCGTCTTGACGTAGTCGGCGCGCAGGACCTCCAGCATGGTGCTGCGCGCGAGCTGGGCCACGAGTGCCGCGTCGATGATGGCGAGGGTGAAGGCGGGCAGGACGATGCCCACGAAGTCGTCGCCGGCGATCAGCGGGAACCAGTCCAGCTCGATCACGAACACGCGCTGCATGATCATGCCGAGCACGATGGACGGTACGCCGATGGCCAGGGTGGTGACGAAGGTCGCCGACACGTCCCAGATGGAGTATCTGCGCATGGCGGCGAGCACACCGACCCCGATGCCGATGACGACGTCGATCACGATGGCCGCGACCGCCAGCTTGGCCGTGTTGCCGAGCTTCGGGACCAGGATCTCGGTGACTGGCCGGCCCTGTGTGTAGTCCGTGCCCAGGTCGCCGGTGACGAGCTTCCCGACATAGGTGCCGTACTGGACGACCAGCGGCTTGTCGAGCCCGTACTGCTTGTGCAGCTGGGCGATGACCGCGGGGTCACGCGCCTTGTCGCTGCCCGCGATCTGGCCCACCGGATCTCCGGGGAGCACGAACAGGCAGGCGAACAGGACCATCGTCGCGCCGAGCGTGACGATGACCAACTGGCCCAGCCTGCGGACCACATACCTTCCCATGACTGCCTCTCTGCCTCGCTGCCTCTTCCGCAGCGGCTCCCGCGCCCCGCATCACGGGCGTGGGGTGGGGTGGGAGAAGTGGATCAACTTCCCCCGACGGTCGTCGGGGGCCGTGGCGGCCGAGCGGACACTCGGACACCACGACCCCCGGTTGCCGGATTCCGCCTGCGGCGGTGACCCGTTACTTCAGGCTGATCTCGGCCAGGGTCGGGTTCTCGTGGAAGTCCATCTTCACGTTCTTGAACTTCTTGGTGTCCACGAGACGCAGCTGGGTGCGGTTCCACAGCGGGATCAGCGCCTGGTCGTCCAGCGCGACCTTCTCGGCCTGCTTGTACAGGTCGTTGCGGCCGGCCTGGTCCTGGGTGGCGCGGGCCTTGGCGAGCAGGTCGTCGAACTTCTTGTTGCTGTAGCGGCCGCGGTTGTCACCGGTGACCTTGCCGTTGGCGTCCTTGTTGATGGAGGCCGTGTCCAGCAGCGGGAACAGGAAGTTGTCCGGCGTCGGGTAGTCCGCGCCCCAGGCGAAGCGGTAGGCACCGGATGCCTTCGGCTTCTGCTGGTCGGCGAGCAGCTCGGCGAACGGCTTGCCGGTGGCCTTCACCTTGACGCCGAGCACGCTCTCGAGCTGCTGCTTGATGGCCTGGATCCACTCCTCGTGGCCGGCGCCCGTGTTGTAGCCCAGCTCGATGGTGGTGCCCGGCTTCAGGCCGCCTTCCTTGGCGAGCTGCTTGGCCTTGGCCTTGTCCTGCTTGACGCAGGAGACGCACAGGTCCTTCTGGTACACGTCCTTGAAGACCGGCGGCAGGATCGTCGTCGACTTCGTGTACATGCCCTGGAAGACGCCCTTGATGATGGCGTCGCGGTCGATCGCGTAGGAGACCGCCTCACGCGCCTTCGCGGTCTTGAGCGAACCGTTGTCGGTGATCGGGAGGAGGTAGTTCATCCCGTTCGTGTCGACGTTGAGCCACTCGCCCTGGGGGTCGTACTTGGCCTTGGCGGCCGGGAGCTGCGGGGTGGGCATCCGGGCCCAGTTGTACTGACCCGACTCGAAGCCCTGGTACTCGAGGGTCACGCCGTTGGCGGAGTTGAGGATGTCGATCTGCACCTTGGCCAGGTGCGCCTTCTTGCCGCCGAAGCTGTCGTTGCGGACCAGCGTGATCGACTTGTTGTGCTCCCAGCGGCCCTGGATCTTGAACGGGCCGTTGCCGATGGGGGCTTCGTTGAACGCCTTGTTCTTGGCGTCGCCCGCAACCTTGGGGACCGGGCTGAAGACCGTGTGCGTGGTCTTGATGTAGAACTCGAAGTCCGGGGCGGAGAGCTTGACCTGGAGGGTGTACGGGTCGGGGGCGCTCAGACCGGTCAGCGTCTTGGCCTTGCCGGACTGGACGTCCTCGAAGCCCTCGATGCCGGCCATGTGGTACGCGACGTCGGACGCGGCGGTCTTCTGCGCCACGCGGTTCCAGCCACGGATGAAGGACTCGGCGTCGACCGCCTCGCCGTTGCTGAACTTGGTACCCTTCTGGATGGTGAAGGTCCAGGTCTTGCCGTCGTCGCTGACCTTCTTCGACGTCGCCAGCGTCGGAATGACCTGGCCGTCGGCGGTCGGCTCGTAAAGACCGGTGAAGAGGTTGTCCGTGACGAGCTGGCCCTCGGACTCCTGCGAGTTGTAGGGGTCGATGGCCACCGGCTCGGTGATACCCAGCCGGAAGGTGCCGCCGTCCTGGCCCGCGCCCTTGTTGCTGCTGTCGTCACCGCCGCCGCAGGCAGTCGCGGCCAGGGCTATCACGATCGCACCCGCGACCCACTTGGCGCTGTTGGCACCGCGCATGGGTTCCTCCTCCTGAGTATTTTGTTCACCGCAAGAGAGCGCCCCGGGCATTCGCCATTCCGCAGTCGTGAAGGAATGGAGAAGACCAAGTGCCCCCGCAATGCTCGCGAGTCGGCGCCTCCCACGGCACGTGACCCGTTGACCCGAGCTCTACGCGCCTAACTATCTGCCATGCGTTCACTGGCCGACCACAGTGATTTGGTCTCGGTTCGATCACACCTGGCGTTAACTTCTTCCGAAATCCGGACAAACAGATTGCCGAAAGATCCCTGCGAAACGGACTTGTTACACGAGTATCGGTCCGTGTCGTCCGAATAGCGGACATGGGATAAGGAAATGAGTTGCGCCCGACGGTGGAGATCGATCTCGAACACCGTCCGCACTCGAACACGGCGGAACGCCGACGGGGCCGGGCCCGCGTCCGGACACCCTAGCCCCACGAACACGACCGAGCCGACGGAATCGGGCCATCACGGCAGACCCTAGGGAAAACCCTGTATGAACCCGCTACGGCTTCTCGGTGCGCCTCCCCTTCTTAATAGAGGTCCCCTTCTTCTTTATAGGGATCTCTCCAGGACCCCCTCGTCTCCGCGATCTTCACGCCGGACTTACTGGGATATGCGTCTTATGCCAGCTGGAACCCTGTTTCGGGGAGCTTGGGGGGATGCCCCTGGCCACCCGGCGCGCCCCAGCGCGCTCCGGGACGTACGATGGGGGATGGCCGTGGCGTGTCCAGCCCGGCAGGGCCCGCGCAACACAGACGTCCGCGCAGGGCATTCCTCAACTCCGGGAGTACGCCGCAATATGGCCACGCGCCACGACATCCGTAACGTCGCCATCGTCGCCCACGTCGACCATGGCAAGACCACCATCGTCGACGGCATGCTGAAGCAGGCCGGCGCGTTCGCCGCTCACCAGCTCGACTCCGTCGACGACCGCATGATGGACTCGAACGACCTGGAGCGTGAGAAGGGCATCACGATCCTCGCCAAGAACACGGCGGTGAAGTACCACCCCAAGGACGGCGGGGACCCGATCACGATCAACATCATCGACACCCCCGGTCACGCCGACTTCGGTGGCGAGGTCGAGCGTGGTCTGTCGATGGTGGACGCGGTCGTCCTGCTCGTCGACGCCTCCGAGGGTCCGCTGCCGCAGACCCGCTTCGTGCTGCGCAAGGCCCTCCAGCAGCGGCTTCCGGTCATCCTGTGCATCAACAAGACGGACCGCCCGGACTCCCGCATCGACGAGGTCGTCAACGAGACCTACGACCTCTTCCTCGACCTGGACGCGGACGAGGAGCAGATCGAGTTCCCGATCGTCTACGCCTGTGGCCGTGACGGCGTCGCCTCGCTGACCAAGCCCGAGGACGGTACGGTCCCGGCGGACTCCACCAGCCTGGAGCCGTTCTTCTCCACGATCCTGGAGCACGTCCCGGCCCCCACGTACGAGGAGGACGCGCCGCTCCAGGCCCACGTCACCAACCTCGACGCGGACAACTTCCTCGGCCGTATCGCGCTGCTCCGTGTCGAGCAGGGCGAGCTGCGCAAGGGCCAGACCGTGGCGTGGATCAAGCGCGACGGCTCGATCCAGAACGTGCGCATCACCGAGCTGATGATGACCGAGGCGCTCACCCGCAAGCCCGCCGAGGTGGCCGGCCCCGGTGACATCTGCGCCGTCGCCGGTATCCCCGAGATCATGATCGGCGAGACGCTGGCCGACCCGGAGAACCCTGTCGCGCTGCCGCTGATCACGGTCGACGAGCCCGCGATCTCCATGGTCATCGGCACCAACACCTCGCCGCTGGTCGGCCGTGGTGGCACCGGCAAGGGCGCGGACGCCAAGTCCGCCGTCAAGGACCGCAAGGTCACCGCCCGCCAGGTCAAGGACCGCCTCGACCGCGAGCTGGTCGGTAACGTCTCCCTCCGCGTCCTCGACACCGAGCGCCCGGACGCCTGGGAGGTCCAGGGCCGTGGTGAGCTGGCGCTCGCCATCCTGGTCGAGCAGATGCGCCGTGAGGGCTTCGAGCTGACCATCGGCAAGCCGCAGGTCGTCACCCAGCTCATCGACGGCAAGGTCCACGAGCCGGTCGAGCGCATGACGATCGACGTCCCCGAGGAGCACATGGGCGCGGTCACGCAGCTCATGGGTGTCCGCAAGGGCCGCATGGACAACATGTCGAACCACGGCTCCGGCTGGGTCCGCCTGGAGTTCGTCGTCCCGTCGCGCGGCCTCATCGGCTTCCGCACGGAGTTCCTGACCAACACGCGCGGCACGGGCATCGCCCACTCCATCCACGAGGGCCACGAGCCGTGGTTCGGCACCCTGCAGACCCGTAACAACGGTTCGCTGGTCGCCGACCGCTCCGGCGCCGTCACCGCGTTCGCGATGACGAACCTCCAGGAGCGCGGTGTGCTGTTCACCGACCCCGGCACCGAGGTGTACGAGGGCATGATCGTCGGCGAGAACTCGCGCTCCGACGACATGGACGTGAACATCACCAAGGAGAAGAAGCTCACGAACATGCGGTCCTCGTCGGCCGACTCGTTCGAGGCGATCGTCCCGCCGCGCAAGCTCTCCCTGGAGCAGTCCCTGGAGTTCTGCCGCGACGACGAGTGCGTCGAGGTGACCCCGGAGGCCGTGCGCATCCGCAAGGTCGTCCTCGACCAGAAGGAGCGCGGTCGCACCGCGAGCCGCGCCAAGCACGGCTGATCTTCCCCAGCACGTGACGCCGGCCGCCCCTCGCTCCATTGCGAGGGGCGGCCGGCGCCGTTTTCGGGGTGGTCAGCTCTTGGACGGGCTGGGCGAGACCTTCGCGCCCTTCTTCAGGAAGCCCATGTCCTCGTAGACCGGGGTGCGGAAGCCGAAGGCGCCCGCGTTGACCAGGTTCTTCCGGGCGCCGACGAGCTGGGGGCGCTGGTAGAGGGGGATGGAACCGGCGGTCGCCCAGATCCGGGAGTCGGCCTTGCGGAGCAGGTCGCGTGCCTGGTCCGCGTCGAGCGTGGCGGCGGCCTGGTCGAAGAGCTGGTCGACCTGGTCGGTGCCGATCCGGGTGTAGTTCTGCTCGATGTTCACCGAGCCGTCGGCGGCCGGGGCGGGCTTGGCGTAGATCGGGCGGGCGTCGGTGGCCGGGAACGCGGTGCCGGGCCAGGAGTACAGGGCGAGGTCGAAATCACCGGCCGCGACGTGGTCCTTGAAGTAGCTCGCGTCCGGGACCTTGGTGATCGTCGTGCGGATGCCGACCTTCTCCAGCATCGCGGAGATCTTCCGGGCGACGGTGTCCAGGGTCTGCGAGCCCGCGCCCGAGGGAAGCACGAAGCGCAGGTTCAGCGCCTGGCCGTCCTTGGCGAGCGGGCCGGTGACGGCGCCCGCCGGGGCCGCGGTGCCCTTCGGGGCGTAGGCCCCCGGCGCGCCGCCCTGGCCCGAGTACTGCTTGCCGTCCTGGGCGAGGTCCCGGCCGCCGTCCTCGTGGCCGTTCTTGCCGTCGGACGGCTTGCCGTCGGACTGCTTGCCGTCGGACCGCTCGCCGTCCGCCTTTCCGGGGTGCTTGTTGTCCTCGCCGACGACGTACTCGCCGTCCTTGCCGCCCTCGGACTCGTCCTCACCGGCCTTGGTGGCCTCGGCCCCGGCCGCCTTGTCGGGCTTCTTCTGCTCCTTGACCGGGCCGCCCGGCACCCAGCCCGCCTCCGAGAGCAGCGCCTGGGCCTCCTTGGTGTCCTGGCCGCCGAGGGCGTCGCTGCCGTCGGCGTAGTCCGGCTGCCCGGCGAGCGCGAGGTGGCTGCCGACCGGTACGGCGGGCAGGCCGAGCGGGGTGAGGACGACCTTGGCCAGCTCGGTACGGTCCAGGGCGCGGGCCACGGCACGGCGGACCCGCTCGTCGGCGAGGAGGCCGCTCGCGCCGTTCATGGCGAGCTGGGTGTAGGCGGGCTCCAGCGACTTGCGGACGTCGTAGGAGCGCAGTGCCTCCTGCTCGTCGAGGTACCGGGTGATGGCCTTGCGCAGCGTCTTCCGGCCCGCGTGGACCTTCTCGGACTCCAGGCCGTGGGCGAGCGCCCAGGAGCGGAGCTTCTTCGCCGAGGTCCTGCCGCCGCCCTGGAGCGGGCTGCCCGCGCCGTTGCCGCCGTTGGCGGTGCCGATCCGCTGGGCCTCGGAGGCGTCGATGTCGGCGACGTCCACGGTGCCGTCGGCGAGCGCGGTGGTGCGGTCGGTGCGGGGCACCGCGTGCAGCACGATCCGGTCCAGCTTGGCGGGCTCGCCCCACCAGCGCGGGTTGCGGGTGAGGATCACGTCCTTGGCCGCGGTGTCGACCTTGTCGACCTTGAAGGGGCCCGCGGTGGTCGTGAGCTTGCGGCGGGCGCCGTCGTTGAAGGCGTCCGGGGTGCCCATGACGTCCTTCGGGTACAGCGGGGAGAACAGCGACTTCCAGTCGGCGTAGGGGCGGGAGAAGGTGACCCGGACCTGGAGGTCGCTCGCGCCGCGCTCGATCTTCTCGATGCGGTCGTACCCGGCGTTGCGGGCGGTCCAGAAGGCGGTGTTCTTTCCGGACAGGGCGCGCCACTGGGCGACGAAGTCGGCGGCGCCGATCTCCCGGCCGTCGCTCCAGACCGCCTGCTGGTTCAGCTTGTACAGCACGACCTGGCGGGGCTCGGTCTCGATGACCTTGGCCGACTCCAGGTAGGCCGGGTTGGCCTCGGGGGCGCCGTTGGCGTCGAGGCGGAACATCGAGGGCAGGACGGCCTGGGCGACCCGGGTGGTGCCCGCGTCGGCGTCGGCCTGGTAGGCGTTCAGGGTCTCCGGCACCGCGTCCACGGCCCACTTCAGGGTGCCGCCCTCGGCGACCTGGGTGCGGGCGGCGAGGGCGATGTCCTGCGGGGCCAGGGGACGGTCGGCCTTGTCGTCGGAGCCACATCCCGACAGGAGGGGCACCGCGAGGGCGCCCGCGGTGAGGAAGGCGACCGCGCGCATGACCGCGCGCAGGCCGACGCCGTCGTGGGACATCTGTGCTACCTCCGGGAAGCCGCGGACGTGGTGATCACTTTTGGCGGTATATGGAGCTGATCAGATCTATGGACTCACTGAAAACGACCTTGTCGTTCGATCGCGGGCGACACGTCGAGGTCGTACGACAAGCCCACCCGTGCGGCGCAACCCTCCCCGGCGCCCATGCGCATCCCGCCGGAAAACACCGCGTCCCGCCCACTCGCGGCACCGCCCCGCCGCCCATACGCTCCGAAATGTGACCAGCACCCTGGGCCGCCCCCGGCACGCCACGGCGCACCTACGCCTGCGTGTGGTCCACGTCCTGACGGGCGGGACGACGGCGGCGGTCTGGCTCCTGCTCCCGGCCACGGCCCACGCGCCCGGACATCCCGTCGCGGCCGCGCCGACCGTGTCCACGACCGCCCCCGCGCGTACGGACACCGCTCCCGCCGGTGCCACCCCCGCCGGGACCACCCGTACGGCCGTCGGCTTCGGGGCGGCGGAGCAGGACGGGTCGGCCGTCGACCTCGCCCTGCCGCTGGTCGTGGCCGTCGCCGCCGTACTGGCCGCCGGGTACGGCTATGTACGCCGGACCCGCCGGGTGCGGACCCGTACGACCCCGGCGCCGGCGCCCTCGGCCCCGCCCGCGCCGGGCACCGGCGGGACCGAGCGGCAGGCGCGGGAGGCCCTGATACGCGCCGACGACTGCGTACGGGCCTCGGCGGAGGAGCTGTCGTACGTCGCGGAGGCGGAGGGCGGACCGGCACGGGAGGCGCTGCGGGCCGCCGAGGCGGAGCTGGCGGCCGCGTTCACGATCTTCGGGCGCTGGGCGGAGGGCGTCCCCGAGGACGCGCACGCCCGGCGGCAGGCCCTGGTGGGTGTGGTCGGCCGGTGCGAGGAGGCCGGGCGGCGCCTGGACGCGGAGGCG
>NZ_WWIR01000246.1 GCF_009863025.1 Streptomyces sp. SID4985
GGTGGGGGCGGGGTGTTGGTGCGGGGCGGGGGTTCCGTATACAGGCTGTCACGGAGCATAGGAACAACTACCTACGCAAAGCCCCGGTGCCGTTGCTCACGCGAAAGTCCCATCTCACCGTAACGACGGTACGATTCGCGTCTAGTTGAGCATGAAGGGGGTTGGCTTGCTGCCCATCGACATCCAGGCTGCGCAGAACGTCGCTCTAACCGAGTACCTGGAGTGCGATACCGAACTCCAGGCGGTACACACAGAGTTGATGCACCTCGACGCTTCGGGCCAGCGGTTCGCTGCCGTTCTACGTGACACCATCGATCAGCTGCTGAACGGTGAAATCACGGGCCGCTATGACTGGGCAACCCTGTACAAGACGGAGAGGACTCACGCCGGCACTCTCGTCGAAATCAATCTGCAGCGCGAGTTCAAATTCGCGGACGGCGATGTGATGGACTACCGGATCGCTGGCATCGAAGTGGACTGCAAGTACTCACAGAGCTTTGGGGGATGGATGATTCCCCCCGAGGCTAAAGGCCATCTCTGCCTGCTGGTGTGGGCCAGTGACTACGACAGCCTCTGGAGCGCTGGGCTCTTCCGGGTCCGTGAAGAGTGGCTGAACCAGGGGAGCAATCGCGATGCGAAGCTCACCGTTAAGGCCAGGCACCGGGACAAGATCCAGTGGCTCTGGCGCAACGCGGAACTTCCCGAAAACACGCTTCTGCACATGGAGCCAGCCGACCGAGAGGCAATCTTCGCACTACCGTCTGGTCAGCAGCGCCTCAACGAACTGTTCCGACGCGCCCAAAAGCGACGGATAAGCCGCAATGTCGTGCGGACCGTAGCCCAGCAGAAGGACTACATGAAGCGGGTCCGCGGCAATGGAGGTGCACGTACAGCGCTCCGGGCTGACGGGATCCTGATCATGGGCGACTACGACAGCCACCGTACCGTGGCCCGCCAATTGGGCCTGGTGCCGCCGCGGGAGGGCGAGTTCGTCAGTGTGCGCGTCGCCAAGCGCGCCCCTCATCACCTGGAGGCGCCGTACGTGGCACTGGATGGCGAACAATGGGTGATTGCCACTCCAGAGGACCTTCCGCAGACGGCCCCGCCACTCCCTTCCACCGCAAAGTAGGAACACGCAAAGATGAGCGCATCGTTCGCAGCCAAGCTCCTCGGATGGAGAAAGCTTGACTCAGGCGAACTCGTACCCAACAGCGCCGACAGCAGCAGCAAACCCTCTAAAGAGCTGGCACGGAGAATACTTGACTCCCTGGAGGTTCCGTCGGGAGTTGTTCTGCCGGACACTCCGAGCAACCTTGGCCCCAGACTGGAACAAGCGGTAACGGCAGACCTCTCGGAATTCATACCGGAAGCTGACCCTTCTCGCGCCTGGCAGATTGACCACAAGAAAGTGGTCGCAGACTTTTCTCAGTACGCGCACTTGGGAAAGCTTGAGCAGGCCGTCCATAAGAACCCGGTACTCAGCGCCGATCTAGGGCGGGATTACCTGATCAGACCAGATGTCACTGTCGGCATATCCGGCGACCCATCGCTGGACCCGGTGCCATTTCTGCACGCAGCCGTATCCTGTAAATGGACCATCCGCTCCGACCGCGTCCAGAACGTCCGGCACGAGTTTCTCCAGATGATCAGGCACCGGCGCGGTCGGCTCCCGCACTTGGTAGTGGTGACCGCAGAGCCGATGCCCAGCCGGATTGCCGCCATCGCCAGGGGCACCGGAGAGGTCGACGCCGTGTACCACATCGCGTTCGACGCCTTGACGGAAGCGGTGAAGGACGTCGGCAGTAAGCAGCAGCAAAACGATCTAGCAGAGTTCATCGGGCAGGGACGGCTCCGGCCGTACGAGGAGTTGGCCGCCACGTTGGCAACCTGGTAAGAATCAGAGCGCTATGAGTACGCCATCAGTTTCACCGGCCGAGCCAGGCAGTAATTGGTCTCCGCCGGAAGGTTCGTGGGCCTCATCGGCAGGCCGACGCCGGAACATGCAGGCGATCCGCAACCGGGACACCAAGCCGGAGTGGCTCATCCGCACACTGGTGCACGCCCAGAGCCTGCGCTATAGAGTCGCCGCCAAGCCGCTTCCGGGCCTTCGCCGGACTGCCGACATGGTCTTCCGGCCGACAAAGGTCGCGGTCTTCATTGACGGCTGCTACTGGCACGGCTGCCCTGATCACTACGTGCCGCCGAGAACTAATCCAGCCTATTGGTCAGCCAAGGTCGCCCGGAACATGGCCCGCGACCGGGACACTGACCAGCGCCTCGAAGAGGCAGGCTGGACGGTGCTCCGGTTCTGGGAACACGAGCCGCCGGAAGACTGCGCTGCACACATTGCAGCCGAGGTAGAAAAGCGTCGCAACGCAGCCCGGAGGGGAAGAAAAACCGGCTGATCAGCTCTCCTGACGGTCGCGCTCCAGTGCCGCCTTGAGCACATCAATAATCGATCTGCCGACCGCCTTGGCCACTGGCGGTGGAAAGGCATTACCAATCTGCCGGTACTGAGCAGTCTTCCCGCCGGAAAAGTCCCATTCCGGCGGGAAGCCCTGAATGGTGGCAGCCTGCCGCACAGTAAGCATCGGCCCGTCAGGGCCGAAGAGGTCGCGGGTTTCGGTCTGCTTCCTTGCGCAGGTCTCGATGTCGTTGGCTACGCCCATGCCTGAGATACCGAGCTTTTTCCAGGATGCCTTCGCACGGCTGGGCCCAAGATCTGCGCCTCCGTGCTTCTTCGACCCGCCGACAAGCGTGGGCGCAATGCCGCCGCCCTTGCCCTTGAGTTCAGCGTCCCGCTCGCGCGCCTTCTGCAGCCACCGGCCATACGCCGCACGCGCCTTCTCTGCATGCACACCCTCGAAGTAGGGCTCGAACCGCTCCAGCATGGAGGGCCCAAGGCTCTCCGCAACGCTGACCGGGTCCTCGTGCGTAGCTGAGGGCCACTCGTACTTCAGATCCCGGATGACGTCATCCCTGAAAGCGACGAGAACGGCCCGCGGCCGGAGTTGCGGCACACCGAAGTCACTAGCCTCCAGGACACCCCACTCACTGACCGTGTAGCCGAGACCGTCCTCGTGGGCCAGCTCCCCGTCGTCGCTCAGGTACTGGCCACCCTGGAGCCGGGCCTGGATCCAGTCGCGGTAGGACGAGAACTTCGGGTCCATGATCCCGCGGACGTTCTCGATCATCACTGCCCGAGGCCTGAGGATCTCAACCAGCTCCAGCATGCGCGGGAAGAGGTCTCGCTCGTCATCCTTACCCAGCTGTTTGCCCGCGTGCGAGAAAGGCGGACAGGGAACGCCCCCGGCCAGAAGATCCAGGTCTCGCTGCCTGAGCAGCTCCGCCCCCTTCACCAAGTCGCGACGGGGATCGAAGTCCTTGACGTCACCTGAGATGATGTCGCAGTGCTCTCGCTCCCACGCCCACAGCTCGTGGTCCTCGATGTTGAGCCCAAGAGTCGCGGCAGCGTGCTGGTCGATCTCGACAAGAGCCAGGTGCCCGAAGCCTGCCTGGTGCAGACCAACAGCCTGGCCGCCAGCACCAGCGCAGATCTCAATCGATGTGAACACGGGCTCCGTCGGCACCGCGCTGACGCGTCCAGATTCCCTCGTGTGGGTCATGTCCCCTCCTTACAGCCATGCAGCGGCAGACGCATCCTGCAATCCACCATCACTGAGGGTGACAGACCCCACTGACAACGACAGTCCAGTGTGCCAGCATGCTTCGCAGTTCGTTGAACGCACCTTGCATCCGACCGAACGTTTGTACGATATTACTCATGGTGACCATGCGAAGCCCCACCTGGACCGAAGATGAACTGGTGCTCGCCGGAGCCCTCGTCGTAAAGAACGGATGGCGCGAGCTACGAACCAAAGACCCGGAGGTCCAGGAACTCTCGGAACTGCTGCAGTCTCTTCCGCTGCACAGCCTGGAGGCACGCTCGCTGCCTTCTTTCCGGTCGCCTGACAGCGTGAGCCGCAAGACCACCGATTTCATGACCAATCACCCGGATTACGCTGGCGGCTCGACGCGGTGCGGCAAACCGACACTCCTCATGATCGATGCCTTCATCAGCCGGGAAGCCGAGATGCTTGAGGCCGCTCAGGCCATCGAAGAGGGCATTGCCTCCGGCGAACTGCACCTCCTCCCGGCGCAGCCCGACGAGGTCGATGAGGCGGGGAGCACGGCGATCGAGGGGCGCCTGCTTGTACGGCAGGCGCTCGCCCGGGAACGGAACCCGAAGCTCCGGGCGAAGAAGATCAAGCAGGCCTGCGCTCAAGGGCCGCTGCGGTGCGAGGTGTGCGGCTTTGACTTCGCCCGCGCCTATGGAGAGCTGGGCGAGGGCTACATCGAAGTGCACCACGTCACGCCTCTACATGTCGCTGGGACCGCGACGACCACTCTCGACGGCCTCGCCTGCCTGTGCGCCAACTGCCACCGCATGTGCCACAGGAGCCGCCCAGGAGAAAGCTGGCGGACGCCTGCGGCCCTGCGGCAGCTGATGCGGGCCTCTTCCGGCCAGGGGGTACTGCTACCCCGCAGCCGCGAGCTCTGCCCGTCCGAACAGTAGGGCGTACCCCGGCGGCAGGCAGGCCAGCAGAAGCGTCGTAACGACATCCGACTGGCAGGACAACGCCGTCAAGACCGACGTGACATGCCACCGCGCCGTAGCCGACGGAACCTCCATCCCGGCCGCGACCGAGTCGACGAACTCGCGGGCCGTGAGGGGGTGGGGGGCCGGGGGCGCGGTGAGGAGAGGGTGGGCCGTTTCCGGGGGGAGGGCGGCGGACAGGGGGGCGCGGTGCTCGGGTGGTAGGTGGGCGGCCAGGGAGGTCAGGACGGTTCGGGTGACGGTCGCCGCCTCCGTCCTGGTGCCGTACTGGCCGACCTCGCGTACCGCGTCCGTCAGGGACAGGGGCGCCGGGATGGTGGTTCTGGGGTGCGGGGTCGTCAGGGTCATCGGTGGCTCCTCTGCGCGGCATGGGGTGGGGTGGCGAAGCTGCCGGTACCCCGTCCTCCCGGCTGTATGGGTGGCGGTTTCGGCCAAGGTGCGGCTGCGGCACCCGCCCGCAGACCATCCCCCGCCCCGCGTTAGCCTCGGCCACGACACGACATACGGGAACAATCAGGAGGCATCCATGGCCAAGGTTCCGAGTGCGGCGATCGCCGCCGCTGGGCTGGTCGGGGGTTACGGCGTCGCCCGCTGGACCAAGAAGCGGCCGCTCGGCGGTGTCGTTCTGGCCGCTGCCGGTGCGGCGGCCGCGCGGCAGTGGCAGGCGCAGGCCGGGACCGCGGTCGCCGGTGGGCTGACGGCCGCCTACGTCGCCGCCTTCGCCGGTTCCCACCCGCTGGCCAAGAAGGTGGGCGCCTGGCCGTCCGTCTTCGGCGTCGCCGGTGCCGTCGCCCTCGCGTCCTGGGCCGTAGCCGACCGGAGGGGTTAGTACCGGCAGGGGGCAGGGCCCTGGTTTTACGCCCAGTGCGGCGGGGGCCTCGGCCGCCTCGCCGTCCCTCGTGGCCGGAGCCCTCCCCCGTTCACTCCCCCTTACCTCCCTCCCCACCCACCGCCGTCAACGGCCTGGCCACGTCCTCCAGACTCCGCCGCTCCGCGTTCACCGCCAGTACCGCCGCCACCAGACCCGCCACGCACATCAGCGCCGCCCCGATCTGGAAGGCCAGCACCGTGTCGCCGACGCGGCCCGTGCCCGTCAGGTCGGCGAAGAGGAGCGGTCCGCTGATGCCGCCCGCCGCCGTGCCCAGCGCGTAGAAGAAGGCGATCGACATCGCGCGGGTCTCCATGGGGAAGATCTCGGAGACCGTGAGGTACGCGCTGGAGGCGCCGGCCGAGGCGAAGAAGAGGACCACGCACCAGCAGGCGGTCAGCGTCGCCGCGTTCAGTACGCCCCGGCCGAAGAGCCACGCCGTGGCGAACAACAGCACCCCCGACAGCAGATACGTCGAGGAGATCATGATCCGGCGGCCGACCGTGTCGAAGAGCTTGCCGAGCAGCAGGGGGCCGAAGAAGTTACCGACGGCGATGACGGCGAAGTAGTAGCCGGTGCGGCCGGAGGGGACGTCGAAGAACTTCGTCAGGATCGCACCGAAGCCGAAGGTGATCGCGTTGTAGAGGAACGCCTGGCCGATGAAGAGGGAGAAACCGAGGACCGCGCGCCTGCGGTAGCGGGCGAAGAGGGTGTGGGCGATCTCCCGGAAGGTGACCGTCCCGCGCTGACGGATCTCCAGGCACCCCGACGGCTCCGGCAACGCCCTGTCGGCCCCGATCCGCCGCTCGATCCCCGCGACGATCTCCTCCGCCTCCCGCTCCCGGCCGTGGATCAGCAGCCAGCGCGGGCTCTCCGGTACGTGACGGCGTACGAGCAGAATCAC
The DNA here is from genome assembly GCF_009863025.1 of Streptomyces sp. SID4985. Classification (GTDB taxonomy): domain Bacteria; phylum Actinomycetota; class Actinomycetes; order Streptomycetales; family Streptomycetaceae; genus Streptomyces. The sequence continues at coordinate 6,391 of NZ_WWIR01000246.1, forward strand.
CAGCGCCAGCACCGCGCCCAGCGCGAACGTCAGCCGCCAGCCCAGGTTCTCCGGCAGGAACGCCGTGTCCAGCGCCACGATCGACAACAGCGAACCGCCCACCGCGCCCAGCCAGAAACTGCCGTTGATGATCAGGTCCACCCGGCCCCGGTGCTCGGAGGGGATCAGCTCGTCGATCGCGGAGTTGATCGCCGCGTACTCCCCGCCGATGCCGAACCCCGTCAGGAAGCGGAACAGGAAGAACCACCACGCCTCGGTCGACAGCGAGGTCAGCGCCGTCGCCGCGAGGTACACCGCCAGCGTGATCATGAACAGCCTGCGGCGCCCGTACCGGTCCGTCAGCCGCGCCCAGAACAGCGCGCCGGTGCACGCCCCCGCGACGTACAGCGCCGCCGCCACGCCCGTGACCTGCCCGGACGAGATCGCGAGCCCGCTGCCCGGCTCCGACAGACGGCTCGCGATGTTGCCGACGACCGTGACCTCCAGGCCGTCCAGGATCCATACGGTGCCCAGGCCGATCACGATGGTCCAGTGCCAGCGGGACCAGGGCAGCCGGTCCAGACGGGCCGGGATGTCGGTGGTGATCGTGGGAGCGGTACGGCGGGACGCCGGTGTCTCGGCTCGGCTCATGGGCTGCGCCTCCTCGTCGAAGGTGCAGAACCGGGTTCCCCGGGGCGAGGGAAACAGGCCCGGCGGCACCCGTTCGGCGGTGGCCCCGGCCCGCTTGCCGACTCAGCGGCAGCGCCGCCCGTACGACAGCCCCCGCCCGCACGACAGGCCCCGCCCGGCAGCAACTCCCGCCCGTCCGACAGCCCCGCCCGGCAGCAACCCCCCGCCCAAGCGGCGCAGCCCCTACGCCCCCAACCCCCGCGAAACCGTGTAGATCACCAGCCCCGCCAGCGACCCCACCACCGTGCCGTTGATCCGGATGAACTGCAGGTCCCGCCCGATGTGCGCCTCGATCTTCCGCGTCGTGTGCTCCGCGTCCCAGCCCGCCACGGTGTCGGTGATCAGGGAGGTGATCTCGTCGCGGTAGGTGGTGACGACGTGCACCGCCGCGCCCTCCACCCAACTGTCCACCTTCCCCTGCATCTTCGGCTCGGTCGCCATCCGCGTCCCGAGCGAGATCAGGCCCGCCCGGACCCGCAGCCGCAGCTCGCTGCGCTCGTCCTCCGCCGCCGCGACGATCATCGACCGTACGGCCGTCCACGCGGACGCGATCAGGTCCTGCACCTCGCTCCGGCCCAGCACCTCGCTCTTGAGCCGCTCCACCCGCGCCCGGGTCTCCGTGTCGGACTGGAGGTCGGAGGCGAAGTCCGTGAGGAAACGGTCCAGCGCGCCACGCGCCGGATGGGTCGGCATCTCGCGCATCTCCGTGACGAAGCGCAGCAGCTCCTTGTAGATCCGCTCACCGACCTTGCGGTCCACGAACCGCGGGGTCCAGCCCGGCGCACCGCCCTCCACCGCGACCATGACGTCGTCCCGGTGCCGCACCAGCCAGTCGTGGGCGCGGGAGACCACCAGGTCCACCACACGCCGGTGACCGCCGTCCTCGACGATCCGGTCAAGGAGCTTGCCCACCGCCGGGGCGATCTCGCGGGAGTCGGCCCGGCGGGTGATCGCCTCGCCCACCACCGCCTGCACATCGGAGTCGCGCAGCACGGTCAGGGCACCGCGCAGCGCGGTCGCCAGCTCGCCGGTGACCCGGTCGGCGTTCTCCGGCTCCGCGAGCCACGCGCCGAGCCTGCTGCCGATACCGACCGCGCGCAGCCGCTGCCGTACGACGTCCTGGGAGAGGAAGTTCTCCCCCACGAACTCGCCCAGCGACACGCCCAGTTGATCCTTCTTGGTGGGGATGATCGCGGTGTGCGGGATCGGCAGGCCCAGCGGGTGGCGGAACAGCGCCGTCACCGCGAACCAGTCCGCCAGCGCGCCCACCATCCCGGCCTCGGCGGCCGCCGCGACGTACCCCGACCAGGGGCCCGCGCCCGCGTGCTCCGCCCAGGTGGCCAGGACGTAGACCACCGCGACGAACACCAGCATCCCGGTCGCGGTGATCTTCATGCGCCGCACCCCGCGCCGCCGCTCCTCGTCGGCGGGGGTGAAGGCGGTCATGGTGCGGTACGACGGGGCTCCGCCCGGCCTTCGTGCGCCGACCGCACCCGGTGCCCTGGTGGCCTGACGCCCGCCGACCGCACCCGGCGTACCGGCGGCACCCGACTCGCCGCCCTTACCGCCCGTGCCGCCTGTGCCGCCCATGCCGTCCGGAGCCCGGTCTCCCGGCCTGTCCTCTTCCGCGTGTTCCATCTCGCTCCACCCGTCCGGTGATCCCGCACACACATTGTCCCTTCCTGGGGACTTCCGGAACGGAACAAGGGTTCCTCACGTCTGTCCGAGGGGTGGTTCGGACAGGGTCCTGTCAACCCCGCCGGTTCCATGCACCATCATGGGATCTTTGGAAACGGAGCCCCAGGCTCCAGGTCCCGAGGAGATCAGCACCAGCGTGACCAAGCGCCACGGTTATGCCCTGCTCAGTGCGCTCGCCGCACTCGTCGTGATCCTTTCCGGCGTCATCTACGTCACGACCAGACACGACCACGGCACTCCGAGCGGCACGGTCGCCGGCAACGGACCCCACCGGGGCACCGGCGTCGCCCCGGCCTCCGCCGGCACCTGGGTCGGGGCCTGGGCCACCGCGCCCTCCGGCGTCGAACCCGACACCGCGACCACCGGGACGGCGGGACGTTCGGTGCGCAACGTGGTGCATGTGGGCATCGGCGGTACGAGCGCCCGCATCACGCTCTCCAACGTCTACGGGCAGTCCCCGCTGACCATCGCGCACGCCTCGCTCGCCGTCTCCGCAGGGCACGACACCGCCGCCGCACGTGCGGAAACGATGCGGCGGCTCACTTTCGGCGGGACCACCACTGTGGTGATACCGGCGGGCGGCCAGGCCGTCAGCGACGCCGTGCGCGTGAACATCCCGCAGGACACGGATGTACTGGTCACCACGTACTCGCCGACATCCTCCGGGCCGGTCACCTACCACAAGTCCGCGCGCCAGACCTCGTACATCGCGGAGGGCGACCGGACCGAGGACGCCACCGGGACCCCCTTCGCCGAGGAGACCCCCTTCTGGCGGTACCTGACCGCGCTGGACGTGATCAACCACGAGACCAACGGCACGGTCGTCGTCTTCGGCGACTCCATCACCGACGGCATCACCTCGACGGTCGACGCCGACCGACGCTGGACCGACGTACTCTCCCAGCGGCTGCGCGCGGCCGGGCAGAGCGGGGAGAACGTGCCCCGGTACTCCGTCGTCAACGAGGGCATCAGCGGCAACCAGATCCTCGTGGGCGACCTGCGGCGTGCCGCCGACAGCCCCAGCGGCATCAGCCGGTTCGACCGGGACGTGCTCGGGCGTCCGAACGCCAAGGTGGTGGTCGTCGAGCTCGGTATCAACGACATCCTGCGCAACCCGCGCCTCGCCGACCCGTACAAGATCACCGACGGGCTGCGCGTCCTGGTCCGCCAGGCGCACGCCCACGGCCTGAAGGTCGTCGGCGCCACCCTCATGCCCCTCGGGGGCCACAAGAAGTGGACGTCCGCGCGCGAGATCGTCCGCGAACAGGTCAACGCCGAGATCAGGGCGGGCAAGGTCTTCGACGCGGTCGTGGACTTCGACGCGGCCCTCCGCGACCCCTACGCCCCCCACGAACTCCGCCCCGAATACGACTCCGGCGACCACCTCCACCCCAGCGACCTGGGCTTCCGCAAGATGGCCGAGACGTTCGACCTGCGGCTGCTGAAGGGGGCGGGGCAGGCGGAGCTGTAGGGGCGGGGCCGGGGGCCGGACGGCTCCGCTGACCGGGCCGTGAATACTGGCCCCATGACCCGCTTGATCCTCGCCACCCGTAACGCCGGAAAGATCACCGAGCTGAGGGCGATCCTCGCCGAGGCCGGACTCCCGCACGAGCTGATCGGCGCCGACGCCTTTCCCGAGGTGCCGGACGTCAAGGAGACCGGCGTCACCTTCGCCGAGAACGCCCTGCTCAAGGCGCACGCGCTCGCCCAGGCCACCGGTCTGCCCGCCGTCGCCGACGACTCCGGTCTCTGCGTGGACGTGCTGAACGGCGCGCCCGGCATCTTCTCCGCCCGCTGGGCCGGCCGCCATGGCGACGACCGGGCCAACCTGGACCTGCTCCTCGCCCAGCTCTCCGACATCGCGGACGAACACCGCGGCGCCCACTTCGCCTGCGCCGCCGCGCTCGCCCTGCCCGACGGCACCGAGCGCGTGGTCGAGGGCCGCCTGACCGGCACCCTGCGCCACACCCCGGCCGGCACGAACGGCTTCGGCTACGACCCGATCCTCCAGCCGGAGGGCGAGACGCGGACGTGCGCGGAGCTGTCGGCTGACGAGAAGAACGCGATCAGTCATCGGGGGGGGGCGTTCCGGGCGTTGGTGCCGGTGGTGCGGGAGCTGCTGGGCTGAGCACGCCGAAGGGCCGCCTTCTCCAAGGCGGCCCTTCGATTCCAAGGCGTGCGGCCGATGGGAGTCGAACCCACATGGGCAAATGCCCCGAGGCACCTAAAACCTCTGCTTATACCATTCAGCAACGGCCGCGTGTCCCGCCCATGCTACCGGGGTTGTCCACGGCTTCGGCCTCCCCCTCTGCACCATGTACTCGTGGTCGCGTGGCAGTTGGGACACAGCAGCCGCAGGTTCTCGCGCCGGTCGTCCCTCCAGTCCCCGTCGATGTGATCGACCTCCAGCGTCATGGGTCTACCGAGCCACTCGGAACCCACACCGCACTCGGCGCACTCCTCGGGTACGCCTGCCTCGCGAAGCGCACGGCGCAGCAGGTGGCTCCGTGTCCGGCGCTTGCCGTCGTGACGTACCAGGATGTCCTCGGCGCGCCTGACCGGAGTCGTCCCCCGCTTCCCTCGCTGATGAGCTTGGCCCAGAAAGTGTGACGTCGTGAGGTGATCCTCGGCTGCCCACTGGCGCAGCAGTGCACGCTGGCTGCCGTTGTCCGGCCGACCGAGTCGGCGAAGCACCTCCGCGATGGAGATCGACTCGGCGACCGCGGTGCGCAGTTCCTGCGGCGTGGGACGAGGCAACCTCCCGCCGAGGGCAACGCGCCCCACAGCGCCGCTCATGCGATTCCCCCCGCGGCTCGCCCCTTGCCCCGACCCCGGTAGCTGTCCGTCGTCGAGTGGCAGTTGGGGCACAGGAACCGGAGGTTCTCGATGCGGTTGTCGCGCCAGTTGCCGTCGATGTGGTCGACCTCCAAGGGGAGGTGACGCCCCCTCCACATCGGCTCGATGCCGCAACCGGCGCATCGTTCCGGTACACCCACGACTGTCATCGCCCACTTGAGCCGGTCACCCGGAATCCGCCGGGCGCCGCCTGCGGGCTGCTCGACGAGGAGTGCCCCGGGTGTCCGGGGGCGCCAGGGCTTCCCTCGCCGCGTGGGAAGCCGGAAGTGCGAGGTGTCGATTCCGTACGCCTTGATCCGGCGGCTGATGTGCGTGTGGTGGCCGCCGACGACCCCCAGGCCGAGGTGCCGCAGCACTTCGCACATGTTCGTCGAGGACCCGACCGCCTGCTCGAGGATCTCCCTCGTCCACTTCACGCCCTCGCGCTCGAAGTGTGAGACGTCGATCCCCAGTTTCCTCAGCCGTCCCAGCACGTACCGCCGAGTCGAACTCGCGGGATCCACCCCCAGCCTCTCCAGCGCCTCCGACAGATTCCGCGCGCCCCGAGCCGCCTCTTCCAGCCGCTCCCGGGTGTACACGCTGACTGCCATCGAGCCCCTCCGTTCCGGCTGCGTGTTCGCCGCCCGCATGGAGTAACGAACCGGTTATCGGACAGTCACGCGCGGAAACGGAGAACGGCCCGTACCGGAGATGTCGCCGGTGCGGGCCGTTCGGGGGCGGGGGCGGTCAGATGCCCAGGTCCTTGATGATCTTCGCCACGTGGCCGGTGGCCTTGACGTTGTAGAGGGCTCGTTCGACCTTGCCGTGTTCGTCGACGATCACCGTGGAGCGGATGACGCCGACGACGGTCTTGCCGTAGAGCTTCTTCTCGCCGTAGGCGCCGTACGCCTCGAGGACCTGCTTGTCGGGGTCGGCCAGGAGGGTGATCCTGAGGGACTCGGCCTCGCGGAACTTCGCCAGCTTCTCCGGCTTGTCGGGGGAGATCCCGATCACGTCGTACCCGGCACCGGCCAACAACTCCAGGTTGTCGGTGAAGTCGCACGCCTGCTTGGTGCAGCCGGGGGTAAGCGCGGCGGGGTAGAAGTAGACGATGACCTTGCGGCCCTTGTGGTCCGCCAGGGACACCTCGTTGCCGTCGGCGTCGGGGAGGGTGAAGGCCGGGGCCGGGTCCCCGGGCTGGAGTCGCTCGCTCATCCCGCCAGACTAATCGGCCTGACCGGGGGCCCTCGCCGTGCGGAGCGGCCAGGAACTGACAGACTGTTCAGCACAAAGCATCAGCAGACTTCGGAGGCCGTACGGTGGCGGAGACGTCGGACACCAGAACACCGGCGCAGATCGAGGCGGACATCAAGCGCCGTCGCGAAGTGCTGGCCGAGACGCTCGACGAGATCGGGGTGCGTGTGCACCCCAAGACGATCGTCGGCGATGCCAAGGCGAAGGCCGTCGCCAACCTCGACCATGTCTTCGGCCAGGCGTTCGTCACGGCCAACCGGGTGATGACCGAGGTGCGGGACCAGTTCGTCGACGACGACGGCGCCCCCCGCATGGAGCGGATCGTGCCGGCCGCCCTGATCGTGGCGGGCGTGGTGGGTCTCGTCGTCGTCGGCTCGACCCGGCGGCGCAGGCGCTGAGCCCCGGCAGGTAGGTTCGGGGGCGTGAGCGCCAACAGAGACGAGCAGAGCACACCCCACCACGACAAGCTGCCCATCCGGATGCTGCACGACCGGGTTCTCGTGCGGCAGGAGACCGGTGAGGGCGAGCGGCGGTCGGGCGGCGGCATCCTGATCCCCGCCACGGCGGCGGTCGGGCGCAGGCTGGCCTGGGCCGCGGTGGTCGCGGTGGGGCAGAACGTGCGGACGGTGGAGCCCGGCGACCGGGTGCTGTTCGACCCGGAGGACCTGGCCGAGGTCGAGGTGCGGGGCGTGGCGTACGTGCTCATGCGCGAGCGTGATCTGCACGCGGTGGCCGCCGACCGGTTCGAGGGGTCGGAGGACTCCACGGGGCTGTACCTGTAGGAGACGGAGACACGAAGAAGGGGCTGGTGACTTGGTCACCAGCCCCTTCTTCGTGGGTGCGTCCGGCCGTCAGTCCTGGCGGCCGTTGAACGCCGGG
>NZ_WWIR01000247.1 GCF_009863025.1 Streptomyces sp. SID4985
GTAAGGGGCGCCCGCCATGGCGGACGCCCCTTACCTCAGACCCTGTTGACTTGGGGCCCCTGCTACAGGTACTTCTTCAGCTCCCGCCGCGCCAGAGACCGCTGGTGCACCTCGTCGGGCCCGTCCGCCAGCATCAGCGTGCGCGCGCTCGCGTACAGCTCGGCCAGCGGGAAGTCCTGGCTCACCCCGCCCGCGCCGTGCAGCTGGATCGCGCGGTCCAGGATCTCCACCACCGCACGGGGCGTGGCGATCTTGATGGCCTGGATCTCGGTGTGGGCGCCCTTGTTGCCGACGGTGTCCATCAGCCAGGCCGTCTTCAGCACGAGCAGCCGGAGCTGCTCGACCGTCACCCGGGCGTCCGCGATCCAGTTCTGGACCACGCCCTGCTGGGCCAGCGCCTTGCCGAAGGCCGTACGGGACACCGCCCGGCGGCACATCAGCTCGATCGCCCGCTCGGCCATGCCGATCAGCCGCATGCAGTGGTGGATACGGCCCGGACCGAGCCGCGCCTGCGCGATGGCGAAGCCGCCGCCCTCCTCGCCGATCAGGTTCGACACCGGCACGCGCACCTGGTCGAAGATGACCTCGGCGTGGCCGCCGTGCGAGTGGTCCTCGTAACCGAAGACCTGCATGGCCCGCTTCACGGTGAGGCCGGGCGTGTCGCGGGGGACCAGCACCATGGACTGCTGGCGGCGGATGTCGGCGCCGTCCGGGTCGGTCTTGCCCATCACGATGAAGATCTGGCAGTCCGGGTTCATCGCCCCGGAGATGTACCACTTGCGCCCGGTGATGACGTACTCGTCGCCATCCCGCTCGATCAGCGTGGTGATGTTGGTGGCGTCCGAGGAGGCCACCTCCGGCTCGGTCATCGCGAAGGCCGAGCGGATCTCCCCGGCGAGCAGCGGCTCCAGCCACTGCTTCTTCTGCGCCTCGGTGCCGAACTGCGCCAGCACCTCCATGTTCCCGGTGTCGGGGGCCGCGCAGTTGGTCGCGGGCGGCGCCAAGTGCGGTGAGCGGCCGGTGATTTCGGCGAGGGGCGCGTACTGGAGGTTGGTGAGCCCGGCGCCGTACTCGGTGTCCGGCAGGAACAGGTTCCACAGCCCCTGCCTGCGCGCCTCGGCCTTCAACTCCTCGACCACCGCCGGGGTGTCCCACGGCGAGGCGAGCCGCGCCCGCTGCTCCTCGGCGACCGGCTCGGCCGGGTACACGTACTCGTCCATGAAGGCGAGGAGGCGGTCCCGCAGCTCCTCGGTGCGCGCGTCGAACGCGAAGTCCATGTGCGGTCAGCCTTCCTGAAGGGTCGTCAGTCCATGGTTGATGAAGACGGGTACGAGGTCGCCGATGCGGTCGAAACCGCGTCCGACCGTCTGGCCGAGGGTGTACCGGTAGTGGATGCCCTCCAGGATCACGGCGAGCTTGAACCAGGCGAACGCCGTGTACCAGTTGACGTCCGAGACGTCGCGCCCGGAGCGTGCCGCGTACCGCTCGATCAGCTCGCGCGGGGCCGGGTGGCCCGGTGCCTCGGCGGTGGTGGAGACGGGGGAGTCGGCCATGCCGAGCGGCTGGCTGTACATCACCAGCAGGCCCAGGTCGGTCAGCGGATCGCCGAGCGTGGACATCTCCCAGTCGAGGATGGCCTCGATCCGGTCGTCGGTGCCGATCAGCACGTTGTCCAGGCGGTAGTCGCCGTGGACGACCGCCGGGGCGGGGGAGTGGGGCAGCGAGCGGCCGAGCGTCGCGTGCAACTCGTCGATGCCCGCGAGGTCGCGGTTGCGGGATGCGTCCAACTGCTTGCCCCAGCGCCGCAGTTGGCGGTCCAGGAAGCCCTCGGGGCGGCCGAAGTCCGCGAGCCCCACCTCGGCGGGGTCCACCGCGTGCAGCTCGACGAGGGTGTCCACCAGGGACAGCACCGCGTCCCGGGTGCGCTCGGGGCCGAGCGGGGCGAGCTGGTCCGCCGTGCGGTAGGGGGTGCCCTCGACGTACTCCATGACGTAGAACGGAGCCCCGAGCACCTCCTCGTCCTCGCACAGCAGCACCGGACGCGGGACCGGAACCTCGGTCGGGTGCAGGGCGCTGATCACCCGGTGCTCGCGCCGCATGTCGTGCGCGGTGGCGAGCACATGGCCGAGCGGCGGACGGCGGACGACCCACTTCGAGGTGCCGTCGGACACCGCGTAGGTGAGGTTCGACCGTCCGCCCTCGATCAGCCGGCCGGTCAGGGGGCCGGTCACCAGACCGGGCCGCTCACGGTCGAGCAGCGCGCGCAGCCGGTCGGGATCGAGTCCGGGCGGGTGGTCGGCGCTCATACATCACTCCTACGAACGGGCGAACAGGAACCCGTCTCATGATGCCGACCGGTCGGTATGTCGTCCAGTGTGTTCACCGGAACCGACCCGATCAGTGACCGGGACCACAGCCGCGCGCCGACGGCCCTCCCCGACGCGGCGTCGGAGGGACCGTCGGCGCGAGCGGACTCAGTTGGTCCGCGAGCGGGCTCAGTGGTCGTCGTAGTGGTCCTCGTGCTCGGCGTGCCGGTGCCCGTCGTGCAGATAGTCCACGTGGTCGGCGTGCGCCACGCGCGCGTGCCCGCACTCCTCGTGGTGCACATGGTCGTGGCCGGGGTGCGCGACGTGCCCGGCGGGCTCGCACTCGTCCCAGTGCTCGCTGTGCGCGCGGTGCAGATGGCCGTCGTGCGCGTAGTCGACGTGGTCGCCGTGCGGTACGGCGGAGTGCCCGCAGCCCGGCCCGTGGCTGTGCGCGCCGTGCTCGGAGTGTTCCTGGTGAAGGTCGGTCATGGGGCTCACCTTCGGGAGGCGGGATCGGGGGATGTCGGGGAACGACGACCGACAGGCTACGCGCGAAAGGTGCGTATCCCGGCATATGGGTTGCGTGGTGTCCGGGTACCCAGGAAGGTCTAGGACATGAAGGCGATCAGCTACCGCCGCTACGGCGGACCCGAGGTGCTGGAGTACGGCGAGCGGCCCGAGCCCAAGCTCGGCCCCGACCAGGTACTGGTCCGCGTGCGCGCGGCGGCCGTCAACCCGGTGGACTGGAAGTGCCGCGAGGGCTACCTCGACCCGATCCTCGAGACCGTGTTCCCGGTGATCACCGGCTGGGACATGAGCGGGGTCGTGGTCCGGCCCGGCGCCTCCGTCCCGGAGTACGAGGAGGGGGACGAGGTGATCGGCTACGTCCGCGAGGACTTCCTCTCACTGGGCACCTTCGCCGAGTACGTCTCCGCCCCGGTGCGCACCCTGGCCCCCAAGCCCGGCGCCCTCTCCTTCGAGGAGGCCGCGGGCCTGCCACTGGCCGGGCTGACCGCCTATCAGTGCGTGGTCACGGTCCTCGGGGTCAAGCGCGGCGACACCCTCCTCGTGCACGCCGCCGCCGGCGGGGTCGGCTCGCTGGCCGTCCAGCTCGGCGTCCACCTCGGCGCCCGCGTCATCGGCACCGCGAGCGAGCGCAACCACGCCTACGTACGCTCCCTCGGCGGCGAACCCGTCTCCTACGGCGAGGGCCTGGCCGAACGCGTGCGCGGAATCGCCCCCGAGGGCGTCGACGCGGCCTTCGACACCATCGGCGGCGAGACCCTCAAGATCTCCGCCAACCTGCTCGCCCCCGGCGGCCGCCTCGTCTCCATCGCCGACCCCGAGGTGGTCAAGTACGGCGGCCGCTACTGGTTCGTCCGCCCCGACGCCGAGGACCTGACCAAGCTGTCCCAACTGGCCGACCAGGGCGTGGTCTCCGTCCATGTGGAGAAGGTGTTCCCGCTGGAGGAGACGGCGGAGGCCCAGAAGCTCAGCGCGGGGCACCATGCGCGGGGGAAGATCGTCGTGACGATTCCCGAGAAGTAGACCGGCCGGGCCATCGCGTCCCTCACACCAGCAGCGCCGCCGCGCACACGGCCAACGCCGCCGCACACACCGCCGCCGCCGTCGCGTGACGCGGGGTCAGCGCGGCGGGGCGGTCGGCCGTCGACAGTACGCGGATGCGGTGGTGGGCGATGCGGAGAAACCCCAGCCACAGCCCGCAGCTCACCGCGCACAGCAGCGCGGCGGCGACCGGCTCGTCCGCGCGCAGGGCGGCCCGTACCGCGAGGACCGCCACCACCGTGCACGCGAGTGTCGTACGCCGCCAGGCCAGCCGGGTCCGCTGCGGCTGGAGTCCCCGGTCCCGGCCGGACGGCGCGCCGCCCCCCGAACCCTGGTCGGCAGTCACCCCGCCCACCCCACCAGCACCACCACGACCATCGCGAGGGCCACCACCGCGATCACCAGGCTCAGCACCACCGGGAAACGGGACACTGGCAGATCCTCCCCGAGCCGCATCGCCCGCTCGCAGCGCACCCAGTGGTTCACCGCGCGCAGCGCGCACAGCACCCCGGCCGCGAGCAGGGCGAGGGCGAGTCCCGCCCGCCACGCCCAGCGCAGGTGCGGCAGGAACTGGTCCACCGCGAACCCGCCGCCGATCAGCGCCAGCGCGGTCCGCAGCCAGGCGAGGAAGGTGCGCTCGTTGGCGAGCGAGAACCGGTAGTCGGGGGTGCTGCCCTCGTCCCGTACCCGCTCGGGGGCGAACCAGAGGCGGACGTTCCGCGCGAATTCGATCACGCGAGGGACCCTACCGGCGCGTCACGCGCCCGCCCGGAACGCCCTCAGCCGCTCGTACGCCGCGAGCCCGTCCGGCACCCACTCCCACCCACTCAGCCGCCGCTCCACCTCGTCCTCGGCCAGGAAGTCGTGCCACTGCACCTCCTCCACCTGCGGCTCCACCGGAAGTTCGCAGCGGACCTCGTACACCGCCGACCACCAGCTCTTCCCGGCCCCGTCGTCGTAGAGGAACTTGAACAGGAACTCCGGGCGGTCAAGGCCCGACACCCCCAGTTCCTCCTCGGCCTCCCGCAGCGCGGCCTCGTCGTAGGACTCGCCCGCGCCCACCACCCCGCCGACGAACATGTCGTACAGCGCGGGGAAGACCAGCTTGGTCGCGGTGCGGCGGTGGACGAAGAGCCGCCCGGCCGCGTCCCGGGCCTGGATGAAGACGCAGCGGTGCCGCAGGCTCCGGGCGTACGCCTCACCGCGCGGGACCTGGTCGACCACCCGGTCCCGCTCGTCCACGATGTCGAGGATCTCGTCGGCAGGATTCATACGGCCATCCAAGCAGCCCGCCGTAGGGAGTGAGGGGCCTCAGTTCCGCTGAAGGTCCCGCACCCGCCGCTCCTCCGCCGTCCCGCAGGGCATCGCCGGATGCAGCCCGAGCAGCACGATGCCCGCCACGATCGCCGCGAGCCCGGCCGCCTCCCAGGCCAGCGCCCCGGTGTCGGTGCGCAGCCGGTCGCCCAGGAAGCCCACCCCGCAGAGGATGCCCGCGAGGGGCTGGGCCGCCGTCAGCGCGGGCAGCGACATCCGCAGCGGGGCCGTCTCGAACGCGCTCTGCACCAGCATCAGCCCGGTCACCCCGAGCACCAGTACCCCGTACGGCTGCCAGCCGGTGAACAGCTCCGCCGGGCCGCCCTCGGCCCACCGGGTGGCGCTCACCCGGGTCAGCGCGTCCTGGACGCCGTACAACAGCCCCGCCGCCGCGGCCAGCAGCACCGCGCCCCAGCCGGTCCGCGACCGCTTGGCGTACCCGGCGAGCGCGAGGGCGACGCCCAGCATCGCGCCCATGATCAGCCAGTGCCGCAGCGGATCGGTGACGGCGGTGCCCGCGTGCGGACGGCCCGCCAGGATGAACGCGCTCACCCCGCCCGCGAGCAGCGCGAGCCCGGCCCAGCCCTGACGGCCCAGCGGCTGCCCGGTCTGACGGCGGGACAGCGCGAGCGCGAAGAGGAGGTTGGTGGCGAGCAGCGGCTCCACCTCGGAGATCTCGCCCTGCCCGAGCGCGACCGCGCCGAGCCCCATCCCGGCCACCATCAGCGCCGTACCGCCCAGCCAGCGCGGCACCCGCATCAGGTCGAGGAGCAGCCGGAAGGACAGGAAGTCGCTGAGCGGGGCCCGTTGCGCCACGTTCTGCTGGAGCACGAATCCGAACCCCAGGCAGCAGGCGGCGCCCATGGCGAGAAGGACAACCAGAAGGGACACGCTGCGTACCTCGATCATCGGCCGGGCCACGATTGCGTGTGGCCGACTGTAGCGCCCTCGGACGGCGTCGCCGCGGAGAGTGCCCGGATGGGGGCGGGTTGGCGCGGTCCCGTCGTACGGCTGGGCGGGGCACCGGACCAGGGGTCGCGAGGCCGGTTCGGGCAGCGGCGAGCGGAACCGTCGGCTCATGTTCCGCCGACCCGCCCCCGGGCGCCATGGCGTACGCCACAATCGGGCCCCCGAACCCCCGCGCCGGGCCCGCCATCAGGTCCCTCGAAGCGCAAGTGCCCCTGGAGAAACGCTCGTTGAACCCAGTAACACTCGGATTCCGCTTGACGCAATCCCTGGCGGGGAGTTTGCTGTGCGTGATCGGCCGATGGCAGCCCGAGAAACAGGAAGTCCAGCGGTGCCCCCACTCCCGTCCCTGCTCGGCACATGCCGGGCCCCCGCTCAACCGTCCGGTGACACCGCTCCCGACGACCCCCGCGCCTTCGAGGCAGCCCTCGGCGACGCGGAACTGCTCGCCGCCCGCGCCGCCCTGGCCGGTGGCAGATGGCAGCCCGTCCGCTCTCTGCTGGCCCACACCGGCGACGACTGGGACCGCCGGGGCCACCGGATCACCGTGCTCGCCCAGGAGCCGTGCACCGAGGCCCGCGTCCGCGCATGGCTGCTGACCGAACCCGGCTCCGCCGACGCCACCGCCCTGCTCGCCCTCACCCTGGTCCACCGCGCCCTGACCGGCCGCGAGGAACCCGACCGGGCCCGCGCCGCCTGCCACGCGGCCGCCACGCTCGCGCCCGCCGACCCC
>NZ_WWIR01000248.1 GCF_009863025.1 Streptomyces sp. SID4985
GTGCCGACCTGGACGATGTCCTCCATCGGCTCGCTGCGGGAGCGGAAGCGGGACGCGGCGAACCTGACGAGCGCCAGGTTCAGTTCGACCAGGGTGTTGCGGACGTAAGCGTGTTCATGCGTGCCTTCCTCCAGCGACTCGAGGCGCTGGAAGAGGGTCTTGGAAAGGGCCCGCGCGTCCACCGGGCCGACCTCGTCGAAGGGCGGGATCTCCGGGAGACCCGCCAGGGGGTCGAGAGGATCGATGGCATGATCCAGTTGGTCCGGTGGGGGTGTCGACGTCGCGATCGGGGTATGCGATGCGTCGAGCCGGGGTGACATGGGTGTCCTCCATCGTTCTCGGCATAAGGCTGCCGAAGCCGAAATGCGTGCACTGCGGTGTGCGGCGCCTCCGAGGCCGGGGTGGGGGTGTGTTGTGTCCTTACTAGCCCTACCCGCTCCACCGAGCCGGTGGCAAGTTCCTTGTGCTGCGATATGCCCGATTTTGCGGGGTTGTTCGGGTGTCGGAGTACGTGTGGAAGGCGTAGTGTTCGAGGGCATCAGCAGCCACGACCTCGGGAGAGAGACGGCATGGACCACGGGACGGTCGGCAGCGCACAGTCGGGCCGGCTTCTGGTGGAGGTGCGGGAAGAGGGCTCCAGCGCCGTAGTGACACCGGCGGGTGAACTCGATCACCACACCGCCGATCTACTGCGCGAGCCGCTCGACGACCTCCTGGCGAAGGGCTTCTCGCGGCTCGTCGTGGACTGCTCGCGACTGGAGTTCTGCGACTCCACGGGCCTCAACGTTCTGCTCGGCGCGCGGCTCAAGGCCGATGCCGCGGGCGGTGGGGTCCATCTGGCGGGAATGCTGCCGGTGGTCGCACGCGTGTTCGAGATCACGGGGGCGGAGGCGGTCTTCACCGTCCATGACTCCCTGGACGCCGCGCTGGCCGGCGGGGACGGCTGACACCGCGCCCCTCGCACGCCCGCGCCCGCCCGGCGCACCGGTCACGCGGAACACGCGGGTGTTCCGCCGCCTCGGTCGGGCAGGAGACACTCTGAATCTGTCGGCCGACGGCCGCCTCCCTTTCCGGGAACCGGCGGACGGCCCGGACGCGACGTAGGGGTGGAGGCGGACGGGCGGCGGAAGCGGCGCGCACGGGCGCCCGGCGGACGGACCGCCCGCGATCCGAACGGAGTCGGACTTTTGAATCGTGAACTGGTGAATCGGTGAGGTGAAGCGCTGATGAGCACCACCCGGCCCTACTCGCCGGGCGACCGCGGCCCGGAGCCGAGCGGCGCTTCCGGGATGCCCGAGGGAAGTGCGCCGTCCGACGGCGCGTCCGCGGGCGCGGCCGCGCCGCCCGCGCCCGCCGAGGGTGTGCGGCAGGCCCCGGGGCAGCAGGCCCGCAGGCTGAGCCTGGACGGTGAGAGCGGGGTCGTGCCGCTCGCCCGGGACTTCACCCGCCAGGCGCTGTACGCCTGGGGCTGGCTGCCCGCCTCCGGCGCCGAGCAGCGTGCCGCCGCCGAGGACGTCCTGCTCGTCGTCTCCGAGCTGGTCACCAACGCCTGCCTGCACGCTGGGGGCCCCGACGAGCTGTACCTCACCTGCGACCGCAAGGTGATCCGCCTGGAGGTCCGCGACCGCGGCACCGGCCAGCCCGCCCCCCGCACCCCGCACCGCGCGGGCCGCCCCGGCGGCCACGGCATGTTCATCGTCCAGCGCCTCTGCCTGGACTGGGGCGTCGTCCGCACCCCCGACAGCCCCGGCAAAACGGTCTGGGCGGAACTGGGCGCCCCGGCGTAATGCCTGCGGCGCTCTGACGTCGATCTGCGCGTCGGTGTTGTGCGATACGCCCTCCTTGTGCCCGCCTCGGGCCGGGAGGGCGTCGCTCGTTGTCGGGCCTGTCGGCCGAGGGCTCTCCTGCGGAGTGCCGCCCCCGCAGATCGGGCCCTGCAGTGGGCTACGGCGCCCCCGTGCCCCGTGCGGAGGGGCGCTGAGTGTCGTGCGATACGCCCTGCTTGCGGCCGACCCGGCCGGGAGGGCGTCGCTCGTTGTACGGTCCGCCGGTCGGCCCCGGGGGATGCCGCCCGGTCCGTAGCGGCCCCGGCTGCACCTGTCCCCTGCGGAGAGTGCCGGGTGCCGTGTGGTGCGTCTTCCCTGCGGACGATCCCGTCGGGAGGGTGCCGCTCGTAGTCGGGGCTGCCGGCCGAGGGCTCTCTTGCGGAGTGCTGCCGCTCGGGACACGCGGATCGTCCCGTCCCGAGGCGGACCGCGGTCTTACACGTCCCTCGGGAGGGCATCTCGCGGTGCGGCCTCCCCGCTGAGGGGAATGGGCGTGGAGGGTGTCGCGTCTTGGCGTGCCGCCGCCGAATCGGGGACCTCGTCGTCCGTGCCTCCAGGGCGCCCCCTTCGATGTTGCCCCGGGCGGCTGCGTAGAGGTGTCCCGCAGGCCCCGCCCCCCAGGGCGCGCGGGGCAGTCTGCCGCACGGCGACAACCCCCCGGACCACCCAGTTCCCCCACCCAGGGCGCGCGGGGAGTCGGCGTACCACCCAGTGCCGGTCCCGGCCCGGAGCCACGCCGCCGGAGCAGGCCCACGCGGGCCGAGCGCGTCCGGGCATGCGAAAGGGGCCCGCATCCTCAGGATGCGGGCCCCTTTCGGGCGTAGCAGGGGGCTAGTTGACCGAGCCCATCATCGCCTTGACCTTCTTGCGGTACATCCAGACCGCGATGCCGGCGACGACCGCGAGGACGGCCTCCAGGCCGACGAAGCCCATGCGGTCGAGGTTGACGCCGCCGACCGCCGGGTTGGACAGCAGGGCGGTGATCGAGTCGCCCGCGGTGACCGCGAGGAACCAGACGCCCATCATCTGCGAGGCGTACTTCTTCGGCGCCATCTTGGTCGTCACGGACAGACCCACCGGGGACAGCGTCAGCTCACCGACGGTCTGCACGAAGTAGATCGCGACCAGCCACAGCGCGGCGGCCTTGTGACCGCCCTCGGCGATGGACAGCGGAGCCAGGAAGAGGAAGAAGGACGCACCGACCAGCACGAGGCCGGAGGCGAACTTCACCATCGTGCTCGGCTCCTTGCCGCGCCGGTTCAGCCACAGCCACAGCCAGGCGAACACCGGGGCCAGGGCCATGATCATGACCGGGTTGACCGACTGGTACCAGGAGACCGGGAAGTTCCAGCCAGCGATCGTGTTCTTGGCCGAGGCGTCGGCGAAGATCGACAGGGTCGAACCACCCTGGTCGTAGATCATCCAGAACACGGCCGCGGCGACGAAGAACCAGATGTACGCCGACACCTTCGAGCGCTCGGAGTCGTCCAGGTCCTTGTCCCGGCGGATCCGGGCGATCACCATGATCGGGACGATCAGGCCGATGATCGTCAGCGGGATCAGCGCCCAGTTCAGGGTGAAGTGACCGGTGCCGCCGACGATGCCGTAGAACACCACGGCGATGGCGAGCCAGATCAGGCCCTTGCGCAGCGTGGAGCGCTTCTCCTCGGCGGTGAGCGGCGTCGGGACGAGGTTGCTCTGCTCGCTCAGGTGACGGCCGCCCAGCAGGTACTGGCCCAGACCCAGCGCCATGCCGAGCGCGGCGAGGGCGAAGCCGAAGTGCCAGTTGACGTTCTCACCGACGGTACCGATGACCAGCGGCGCGATGAAGGCGCCGAGGTTGATGCCGATGTAGAAGAGCGTGAAGCCACCGTCACGGCGCGCGTCGTCCGGACCCTTGTACAGGTGGCCGACCATGGTGGAGATGTTGGCCTTCAGCAGACCCGAACCGATCGCGACCAGACCCAGGCCCACGAAGAAGCTCGCGGAGACCGGCAGCGCCAGGCACAGGTGGCCGAGCATGATGATCAGACCGGAAACGGCCACCGTCTTGCGAGGACCGAGCAGACGGTCCGCGACCCAGCCGCCGGGAAGGGCGAGCAGGTAGACGAGCGACACGTACACGGAGTAGATCGCGGTCGCCGTGCCCGCGTTCATGTGCAGGCCGCTGGGGGCGACCAGGTACAGCGGGAGCAGGGCCCTCATGCCGTAGTAGGAGAAACGCTCCCACATCTCGGTCATGAAAAGGGTGGCCAGTCCGCGGGGGTGGCCGAAGAAGGTCTTCTCGGCCCCGATGTCCGGGCGGACCGAATCCTTCGTCAGGCTGGACGCCATGGTCGTTCCTTGCTGGTCGGGACGCGCGTTGGAGCGCGGCGCGCCCGGTGGGGGTGCGGCCGGCACCGGCGGGTCGGTCGTCCACCCCCACGCCCGGGGGGCTCCGCCTCCCAGGGGAGCGGTGGACGGCGACCACCGGGATCCACGCCCCGTACGCGTCACTGCGTCCGGAGCCCGGCCAGAGGTCATTCCTTTCGAGGCTGATCTTCGTCAGCCCGCACATCAAAGAAGAGACCCTCGGCGACATGTGCCCGCCAAGAGGTCCCCGGTGTGTGCTACAGGCGTTCAGATCACCATACGGCAGGAGACTGCCGGATATGGAAGGACTTGAGACGCGGATCACAGGAATTCGGGGAACCGCACAAGGGGTTTCCAAGGCTCTTCCACGATCCCACGCCGCGAGCAATGGTTTGTACCAGCAGGGGACAAAGGTAAGAGCGCGGTGGCGGACCACACCCCGACTCCACGCGCGGGCGGTCTACCATCAGCTCATGACCCGTGTACTGCTCGCCGAGGACGACGCGTCCATCTCGGAGCCGCTGGCCCGCGCCCTGCGCCGGGAAGGTTACGAGGTCGAGGTCCGCGAGGACGGCCCCACCGCGCTCGACGCCGGAATGCAGGGCGGTGTCGACCTGGTCGTGCTGGACCTGGGCCTGCCCGGCATGGACGGCCTGGAGGTCGCCCGCCGACTGCGTGCCGACGGCCACACCGTGCCGATCCTCATCCTGACCGCGCGCGCCGACGAGGTGGACACCGTCGTCGGCCTCGACGCGGGCGCCGACGACTACGTCACCAAGCCCTTCCGGCTCGCCGAGCTGCTCGCCCGCGTCCGGGCCCTGCTCCGGCGCGGCGCGACCGAGCCGCAGCAGCCTCCGGCCACCCACGGGGTGCGGATCGACGTCGAGTCGCACCGCGCGTGGATGGGGGAGGAGGAACTCCAGCTCACGGCCAAGGAGTTCGACCTGCTGCGGGTGCTGGTGCGGGACGCGGGGCGGGTCGTCACGCGCGACCAGCTCATGCGGGAGGTGTGGGACACGACGTGGTGGTCCTCCACCAAGACGCTGGACATGCACATCTCGTGGCTGCGGAAGAAGCTCGGGGATGATGCGGCGAATCCGCGTTATATCGCCACGGTGCGTGGAGTGGGCTTCCGGTTCGAGAAGAGCTGAGTTTCGGCTTCCGGGGAGGGCCTGCGGGTTCGTCGGCGGCTCTCCCTCGTCGTGGGCGTTCGCGCAGTTCCCCGCGCCCCTTAGGGCACTGCCCTGGGCCGGGGGAGACTGGTGGTCCTTAGTTTCTCCGGAGGGACCCCGTGCGTCGTCGTCTCATTCAGTCCACGCTCGCCGTCGTGCTGGTGGTGATCGCGGTCTTCGGGGTGTCCCTGGTGATCGTCGAGACCCGGACGATCAGCAACAGTGCCCAGGAACGCGTCGAGTCCGAGGCGGTCCGGCTGGCCAGCATCGTGGACAGCCGCATCCTCGCCTCCGAGCACGTCGACACCGACGCGCTGCGCAATCCGGTCAGCAAGGACCAGTACGCCGTCATCCGCGTCCCCGGCCGGGCCCCCATCGAGATCGGCACCCGGCCCAAGGGCGAGGTCATCCACTCCACGCAGCACGGCGAGGAGGGCGAGACGGTCACCGTGCAGGAGCCCCGCTCCGCCGTGACCCGTGAGGTCGGCCGCACGCTGCTGATCATCGGCCTGGTCGCGCTGCTCGCCGTGATCGCCGCCGTCCTGCTCGCCGTACGCCAGGCCAACCGGCTCGCCTCCCCGCTCACCGACCTCGCCGAGACCGCCGAGCGCCTCGGCTCCGGCGACCCCCGCCCCCGGCACAAGCGCTACGGCGTCCCCGAGCTGGACCGGGTCGCGGACGTGCTCGACTCCTCCGCCGAGCGCATCGGCCGGATGCTCACCGCCGAACGGCGCCTCGCGGCCGACGCCTCCCACCAGCTCCGTACGCCGCTGACCGCGCTGTCCATGCGCCTGGAGGAGATCACCCTCACCGACGACCCGGACACGGTGAAGGAGGAGGCCACCATCGCGCTCACGCAGGTGGAGCGGCTGACGGACGTGGTGGAACGGCTGCTCACCAACTCGCGCGACCCGCGTACCGGCTCCGCCGTCTCCTTCGACCTCGACGAGGTCATCCAGCAGCAGCTCGCCGAGTGGCGCCCCGCCTACCGCGGCGTGGGCCGGGCCATCGTCAGCTCCGGCAAGCGGCATCTGAAGGCGGTGGGCACGCCCGGCGCGGTCGCCCAGGTGCTGGCCGCGCTGATCGAGAACTCGCTGATGCACGGCGGCGGCACCGTCGCCCTGCGCACCCGGGTCGTCGGCAACCAGGCCGTGGTCGAGGTCACCGACGAGGGCTCCGGCATCCCCGCGGACCTCGGCGCGCGGATCTTCGAGCGGGCCATCAGCGGCCGCAACTCCACCGGCATCGGGCTCGCCGTCGCCCGCGACCTCGCCGAGGCCGACGGCGGCCGTCTGGAGCTGCTCCAGACACAGCCGGTGGTCTTCGGCCTCTTCCTGTCCCGTACGGCCCCGCCCCCGAAGGCGGACGGCGAGGCGCGGCCCACGGTCCGCTGAGGACGGGCGCGGGCGGACCGGGAAGCGGCTAGCGCACCCGCTGCTTCTCGTCCGGCCGGGGGCCGCCCGAGCCCTTGACGACCGAGTCGCCCTCGGCGGGCAGCGCCCGGAAGACCCAGGTGCGGTACGACCAGAACCGGAACAGCGTCGCTACGCCGATGCCGACGAACTTGAAGACGTTGCTCTGCAGCGGGGTGTCCCAGCCGAACCCGTAGGTCGCGAGGTACAGCACGCCGTTCTCGATGACCAGGCCGATCGCGCTGAACACCAGGAACAGCATCAGCTCGCGGGTGCGGCCGCCCTTGTCGCGGTCCCGGTACGTCCAGTAGCGGAAGCCCACGTAGTTGAAGACGATCGCGACGATGGTCGCGATGATGCTGGCGCGCACCACCGGCAGATCCGAGAGGTGCCGGACCAGGTTGAACACGCCCAGATTGACCAGGACACCGGCACCGCCGACGGCCCCGAACTTGGCCAGCTCGCGCGCGAGCCGGTTCAGCCCCGAGGAACGGTGTTCCATTGCGGTGCAGCTCCTGTCCTTGGCATCCATAGGCCCCGCCATGCTATCCACGAGCTCTTCACGATGCCCGCGCACCGGGCCACAGCCTGGAAACGGGTCGGCAAGAGGCGGGCAAGGGGCGGGTAAGAGATCGCGCGCGGGGGCGCGTGAACGCGCGCGAGCCGGGCCGGTCCGGGCGGCCGATACGCTAGGGGGGTGACGTTCCCGGTAGTCGGCATGGTCGGCGGGGGGCAGCTCGCGCGTATGACGCACGAGGCGGGCATCCCGTTGGGCATCAGGTTCAAGCTCCTCAGTGACACTCCCCAGGATTCCGCGGCGCAGGTCGTGAGCGATGTCGTCATCGGCGACTACCGCGACCTCGACACGCTGCGTGAGTTCGCGCGCGGCTGTGACGTGATCACCTTCGATCACGAGCACGTGCCGACCGAGCACCTACGGGCCCTGGAGGCGGACGGTATCCCCGTGCGCCCGGGGCCCGACGCGCTCGTGCACGCCCAGGACAAGGGTGTGATGCGCGCGAAGCTCACCGAGATCGGGGTGCCCTGTCCGCGCCACCGCATCGTGAGCGACCCGGCCGACGTGGCCGCGTTCGCGGCGGAGGGAGACGGCTTCCCCGTCGTCCTCAAGACCGTGCGCGGCGGCTACGACGGCAAGGGCGTGTGGGTCGTGGACTCCGTCGAGGAGGCCGCCGAGCCCTTCCGGGCGGGCGTGCCGGTGCTGGCCGAGGAGAAGGTCGACTTCGTCCGCGAGCTGGCCGCCAACGTCGTGCGCTCCCCGCACGGCCAGGCCGTCGCCTACCCGGTCGTGGAGTCCCGCCAGGTCGCCGGGGTGTGCGACACCGTGATCGCGCCCGCGCCCGGCCTGGACGAGGCGCTGGCGCTGAAGGCCGAGGAGATGGCGCTGACCATCGCCAAGGAACTGGGCGTCGTCGGCCACCTCGCCGTCGAGCTGTTCCAGACCCGCGACGGCCGCGTCCTCGTCAACGAGCTGGCCATGCGCCCGCACAACTCGGGCCACTGGTCCATGGACGGCGCGATCACCTCGCAGTTCGCCAACCACGTCCGCGCGGTCCTCGACCTCCCCCTCGGCGACCCGCGCCCGCGCGCGCCCTGGACGGTCATGGTGAACGTCCTCGGCGGCGACTACCCGGACATGTACTCCGCGTACCTCCACTGCATGGCGCGCGACCCCCAGCTGAAGATCCACATGTATGGCAAGGACGTAAAACCCGGCCGCAAGGTGGGTCACGTCAACACCTACGGCGACGACCTGGACGACGTACTGGAACGCGCGCGTCACGCAGCCGGCTACCTGAAGGGCACGATCACCGAATGAGCCCCCTCGTTGGCATCGTCATGGGGTCGGACTCCGACTGGCCCGTCATGGAAGCCGCCGCCAAGGCACTGGACGAGTTCGAGATCCCCTACGAGGTCGATGTCGTCTCCGCGCACCGGATGCCGCGCGAGATGATCACCTACGGCGAGCAGGCCGCCGACCGCGGGCTCAAGGCGATCATCGCGGGCGCGGGCGGCGCCGCCCACCTCCCGGGCATGCTCGCCTCCGTGACCCCGCTCCCGGTGATCGGCGTCCCGGTCCCGCTGAAGTACCTGGACGGCATGGACTCCCTCCTGTCGATCGTCCAGATGCCCGCCGGTGTCCCGGTCGCCACGGTCTCCGTCGCCGGTGCCCGCAACGCCGGTCTCCTCGCGGCCCGGATGCTCGCCGCCCACGACGAGGACCTCCTGCAGAAGATGCGCGAGTTCCAGCAGGACCTCAACGACCAGGCCACCGAGAAGGGCAAGCGCCTGCGCTCGAAGGTCGAGGGCGCGAACGGCTTCGGATTCGGGAAGTGACGCGGATGACCTCCCTGGACGAAGCCCGCTCGCTGCTGCGCGAGTTCCCCGTGGTCGACGGCCACAACGACCTGCCGTGGGCGCTGCGTGAGCAGGTCGCCTACGACCTGGCCGCGCGGGACATCGCCGCGCACCAGAACGCCCATCTGCACACCGACCTGCCCCGCCTGCGCGAGGGCGGGGTCGGGGCGCAGTTCTGGTCGGTGTACGTACGCTCCGATCTGCCGGGTGCGGTGACCGCGACCCTGGAGCAGATCGACTGTGTGCGGCGGCTGATCGAGCAGTACCCGGACGAGCTGGCGCCCGCGCTGACCGCCGCGGACATGGAGGCGGCGCGTGCCTCGGGCCGTATCGCCTCCCTGATGGGTGCCGAGGGCGGCCACTCCATCGACAACTCGCTGGGCACGCTGCGGAGTCTGTACGCGCTCGGTGTGCGGTACATGACGCTCACCCACAACGACAACGTGGACTGGGCGGACTCGGCGACGGACGAGCCGAAGGCGGGCGGTCTTTCCGCGTTCGGCCGCGAGGTCGTCCGCGAGATGAACCGGCTCGGCATGCTCGTCGACCTCTCCCACGTCGCCGCGACGACGATGCGGGACGCGCTGGACGCCACCTCGGCGCCGGTGATCTTCTCCCACTCGTCCGCGCGCGCGGTGTGCGACCATCCGCGCAACATCCCGGACGACGTGCTGGAGCGGCTCCCCGCCAACGGCGGCATGGCCATGGTGACCTTCGTGCCGAAGTTCGTCCTCCAGGCCGCCGTCGACTGGACGGTCGCCGCCGACGACAACATGCGCGCGCACGGCCTCCACCACCTCGACACCACCGAGGAGGGCATGAAGGTCCACCGCGCCTTCGAGGAGAGCCACCCGCGCCCGATCGCCACCGTCTCCACGGTCGCCGACCACCTCGACCACATGCGCGAGGTCGCCGGCATCGACCACCTCGGCATCGGCGGCGACTACGACGGCACGGCCTTCACCCCCGACGGCCTGAACGACGTCTCCGGCTACCCCAACCTCATCGCCGAACTCCTCGACCGGGGCTGGTCCAAGCCGGACCTCGCCAAGCTCACCTGGCAGAACGCGGTCCGCGTGCTCGGCGCGGCGGAGGACGTCTCCCGCGAGCTCCGGGCCACGCGCCCGGCGTCCACGGCGACGATCGAGTCCCTGGACGGCTAGCCGACGCGGCAGTACCGGAAACCGGTCCCGGTGTCGTACCGTTTTTCGGTACGACACCGGAAGGAGCAGGACCGATGACCATAAGCGCCAGTGAGGCACGCCGTGATCTGTTTCCCCTGATCAAGCGGGTCAACGAGGACCACACCCCGGTACGGATCAGTTCCAAGGGGGGCGACGCCGTCCTGATGTCCGCCGAGGACTACGAGTCCTGGCAGGAGACCGTGTACCTGCTGCGTTCCCCCGCGAATGCCCGGCGTCTGATGGAGGCGGTCGCGCGTGACAGGGAGAGCGGGCCCGTGGTCACCAAGTCGCTGGACGAGCTGCGGGCGTTGGCGGGTGACGAGTGAGGAGCGTGCACTTCGACCCCGACGCGTGGGAGGACTTCCTCTTCTGGCTCGCCTCCGACCGCAGAATGGCGCGCCGGATCACCCGGTTGATCGGTGAGATCCAGCGCGACCCCTTCAGCGGCATCGGCAAGCCGGAGCCGCTCAAGGCCGACCTGTCCGGGTACTGGTCCCGGCGGATCGACGACGAGCACCGGCTGGTCTACCGGGCGGACGACAAGGAAGTGAAGATCCTCAAGGCCCGCTACCACTACCACGACTGAGCAGTCGGTGTTTCAGCACGCGCACAGACAGAACGGATGCCCCGCCGGATCCGCGTACACCCGCCATGTGCGGTTGGGCGCCGTGTCCAGGGGCTTCGCGCCCAGCGAGAGCGCGTGCTTCTCGGACTCGTCGAGGTCCTCCACCGTCAGGTCGAGGTGGAACTGCTGGGAGGCGTCCGGGTTGGGCCAGGCCGGGGGGACGTGGCCGGGGGCCCGCTGGAAGGCGAGGGTGGGGCCGGCGGGGGTCTTGAGGTCGATCCAGGTGTCGTCGCCCTCCGGGGTGCCGCCCAGGAGGCCCGCGTAGAAGGCGGCCAGGGCGTGCGGGTCGGGGCAGTCCAGGACGATCGCGCCCAGTGTGGCGAGGGGCATGGCTTCCTCCTCGGAATACAGTTACCCATAGAGATGGGCAACCGGTAACGGTTACCTCATACTCCCGCAGTGGGGGTAACGTCGCAAGCATGAGTGACAGATCGGCCGCCCCCGGGAACCTGGTCCTGGTGGAGTCCCTGGTCAACAGCCTGGACATCGAGAGCGGCCGCGACCTGCTCGACACGGAGGAGGGCCGCGCGAACCTCGGGATCGGCCCGGAGGACGTGGCGGACGCCCGTACGCTGCGCGAGTCCCTGCGCGCCGCCCTGCTCGCGCACGCCGGGCACCGGCCGCACCGTACGGTGACTCCGCTGGGCGACCTGCTCGCCCACGCCCCGCTCCACCTCGCCGTGGACGACACCGACGGCTCCGCCCGCCTCGCCCCCGCCGACCCGGCCCCGCTGCTCTCCCGCGTCGCCGCCGCCGTCGCCGAGGCACTGGTCGCGGGCGTCTGGCAGCGGCTCAAGGCGTGCGAGGCGCCCGACTGCCACTGGGCGTACTACGACCGCAGCCCCGCCGGACGCGGCCGCTGGTGCTCGATGCAGGTGTGCGGGGCCCGCGCGAAGATGCGGCGCTACCGGGCCAAGGACGCCAAGGACATCGAGAACACCGAGGGCGCCCAGGAGGCCCACGACACCGCCCCGCACACCAAGGACAGGTAAGGGCCCGGGGGTTGCGCGGTCACGTTCGCGCCCCGTGGTGCACAATGCGCACAGACGCCGGTTCGGCCGACTGAGCCTCGGCCGAACCGGCGTCCCCGGTGCGGCCCAACCGTCGTACCCCCGAAGGGCGTTACGCGGTCGGACGGCCCATCGCCCGGTACGTCCACCCGGCCCGCCGCCACAGCTCGGCGTCGAGCGCGTTGCGCCCGTCGAGCAGTACCCGCTCCGCCGCGACCCCGCCCAGCTCCGCCGGGTCCAGCTCGCGGAACTCCCGCCACTCCGTCAGATGCAGGACGACGTCCGCGCCGCGCACCGCGTCGAGCGCCGAGTCCGCGTAGCCGAGCGTCGGGAAGACCTTGCGGGCGTTGTCCATGCCCTTCGGGTCGTACACCGTGACCTGGCCGCCCTGGAGGTGTATCTGCCCGGCGACGTTCAGCGCGGGCGAGTCACGTACGTCGTCGGAGTCGGGCTTGAAGGTGGCGCCGAGCACCGCGACCCGCTTGCCGAGGAACGAGCCGCCCCCGACCGCCTCCCGCGTCATCTCGACCATCTGACCGCGACGCCGCATGTTGATGGAGTCGATCTCGCGCAGGAAGGTCAGCGCCTGGTCCGCGCCCAGCTCACCGGCGCGTGCCATGAAGGCGCGGATGTCCTTCGGCAGACAGCCGCCGCCGAAACCGATCCCGGCGCGCAGGAACTTGCTGCCGATCCGCTCGTCGTGGCCGATGGCCTCCGCGAGCTTCGCCACGTCGCCGTCGGCGGCCTCGCACACCTCCGCCATGGCGTTGATGAAGGAGATCTTGGTGGCGAGGAAGGAGTTGGCGGCCGTCTTGACCAGCTCGGCGGTCGGGAAGTCGGTCACCACGAACGGGGTGCCCTCGCCGATCGGCGTGGCGTACACCTCGCGCAGCAGCTTCTCCGCCCGCTCCCCGCGCACGCCGACCACGATCCGGTCCGGGTGCAGGGTGTCCTGGACGGCGAAGCCCTCGCGCAGGAACTCCGGGTTCCAGGCCAGCTCGGCGTCCGCGCCCACGGGCGCGTGCTCGGCCAGGTAGGCGGCGAGGCGGCCCGCCGAGCCCACCGGCACGGTGGACTTGCCGACGACCAGCGCCGGGCGCCTCAGATGCGGGGCGAGCGAGGCGAGGGCTGCGTCGACGTAACTCATGTCGCAGGCGTACTCGCCGCGCTTCTGCGGGGTGTTCACACAGAGGAAGTGGACATCGCCGAACTCCGCGACCTCCGCGAAGTCGGTCGTGAACCGCAGCCGGCCCGTGGACCCCTCGATGCCCGCGACATGGCGGCGCAGCAGCTCGTCGAGCCCCGGCTCGTACATCGGGGTCTCGCCGCGCTCCAGCAGGGCGATCTTCTCCGGCACCACGTCCAGGCCCAGCACCTCGAAGCCGAGTTCGGCCATGGCCGCGGCGTGCGTGGCGCCGAGATAGCCGGTGCCGATCACGGTGATCTTCAGGCTCATTGCTGCTCCAGCTGGGGGTACGTCGATGGTGCGGAGCCCGAGCATAGTCGTGCGCCGCTCCGGGCAGGTCTCCAGCTGTCGCCAAGCTCACGTATGCGGGCCCCGGGCAGCCCTCTAAACTGCAGTTACTTAACGGTAATTAGCGTCAGTAGCACAGCGTCCTTGGAGCGTGAGAGACCGTGGCCGGATCGGCTGACTTCGACCTGTACCGCCTGTCCGAGGAGCACGACATGCTCCGCGACTCCGTCCGCTCGCTGGTCGAGGCGAAGATCGCGCCGTACGCCGCCGCCGTGGACGAGGAGGCCCGCTTCCCGCAGGAGGCGCTGGACGCCCTCGTGGCCGGTGACCTGCACGCCGTGCACGTCCCGGAGGAGTACGGCGGCGCCGGTGCCGACGCGCTCGCCACGGTGATCGTGATCGAGGAGGTGGCCCGCGCCTGCGTCTCCTCCTCCCTGATCCCGGCCGTGAACAAGCTGGGCTCGCTCCCGGTGATCCTCTCCGGCTCCGAGGAGCTGAAGAAGAAGTACCTGGGGCCGCTCGCCAAGGGCGACGCGATGTTCTCGTACTGCCTCTCCGAGCCGGACGCCGGTTCGGACGCGGCGGGCATGAAGACCAAGGCGGTCCGCGACGGAGACTTCTGGGTGCTCAACGGCGTGAAGCGCTGGATCACCAACGCGGGCGTCTCCGAGTACTACACGGTGATGGCCGTCACCGACCCCTCGAAGCGCTCGAAGGGCATCTCCGCCTTCGTGGTCGAGAAGTCGGACGAGGGTGTCTCCTTCGGCGCCCCGGAGAAGAAGCTCGGCATCAAGGGCTCCCCGACCCGCGAGGTCTACTTCGACAACGTCCGCATCCCCGCCGACCGCATGATCGGCGAGGAGGGCACCGGCTTCGCGACGGCCATGAAGACCCTGGACCACACCCGCATCACCATCGCCGCCCAGGCCCTCGGTGTCGCCCAGGGCGCCCTCGACTACGCCAAGGGCTACGTCCAGGAGCGCAAGCAGTTCGGCAAGCCGATCGCCGACTTCCAGGGCATCCAGTTCATGCTGGCCGACATGGCCATGAAGATCGCCGCCGCCCGCGCCCTGACCTACCAGGCCGCGGCCGCCTCCGAGCGCGGCGACAAGGACCTCACCTTCCAGGGCGCCGCCGCCAAGTGCTTCGCCTCGGACGTCGCCATGGAGGTCACCACCGACGCCGTCCAGCTCCTCGGCGGCTACGGCTACACCCGCGACTACCCGGTCGAGCGCATGATGCGCGATGCCAAGATCACCCAGATTTATGAGGGCACGAACCAAGTTCAGCGGATCGTGATGGCGAGGAACCTGCCGTAACGCGCGACGACGTGAACGACGGAAGGCGCCTTCCCCGTACGACCGGGGGAGGCGCCTTCCGTGTGTCCGGGGCCGGGGCCCAACGTCCGGGAGGCGGGGCTCAGTTGCCCGTGACCGTCACCTTCTCGTCGTTCTTCAGCTCGTTCACCAGGGTCTGGACCTTCGCCTTGTCCCAGACGAGGTTGCCGCCGACCGAGCCGGAGATGGGCATGTTCAGGGAGGTGCCGTCACCGCCGCTGACGCCCTTCATGGCCCAGAACATGGAGGCGAGGTCCCACAGGCTCATGTCCTTGTCGACCGTGAGGGAGTCCAGGCCCGCGCCCATGGTCGGGTAGAGCTTGAAGGGGTTCAGGACGGTGGACGGGGTGGCCACCTGGTGGGACAGCGCGGAGAGGAACTTCTGCTGGTTCTTGGTGCGCTGGAGGTCGGAGGCCGCGAAGGCGTGCCGGGTGCGGACGAAGGCCAGGGCCTGCTCGCCGTTGAGGGTCTGCTCGCCGGCCTGGAAGTCGGCGCCGGAGTACTTGTCCTTGAAGCCCTGGTCGAGCTTCATGTCGACGCCACCGACGGCGTCCACGATGTTGGCGAAGCCCGCGAAGCCGATCTCCACGTAGTGGTCGATGTGCAGGCCGGTGTTGTACTCGACCGTGCGGACCAGGAGCGTGGGGCCGTCCTTGGCGTAGGCCGCGTTCAGCTTGGTGGTGCCGGAGGCCGGGTAGAGCCTGCCGGACTGCGAGCCCTTGAAGCTCGGGATCGTGACGTTCGAGTCGCGCGGCAGGGATATGAGCGTGTCGCCGTTCGAGCCGACGTGCAGGATCATCATCGAGTCGGTGCGCTGGCCCTCGGCGGAGCCGGTGTGCAGCTTCTTCTTCTCCTCGTCCGACATGCCCTTGCGGCTGTCGGAGCCGACGATCAGATAGTTGGTGCCCTCGCCCTCGGCGGGCCGGTCGATCACCTGGGCCAGGTCGACGTCCCGGTGCAGCTTGGAGTCGGCCCAGAAGTAGGTGGCGACCGACGTGACGATCAGCACACTCAGCACGGTGATCGTCGTCAGCTTGATCCGGCGGCCCCAGTTCGGGGCGGGGCGCGGAGCGCGGGTGCCGGGCGCGGCCGGGCCGCCGGGACCGCCGCCGTAGACCTGGCCCGTGTTGTAGCCGTTGTCGTATCCGGTGCCGC
>NZ_WWIR01000249.1 GCF_009863025.1 Streptomyces sp. SID4985
GTGCGCGCGGCCGTCAGCGCGGCCCGCACGGTGACGGCCCCGGCGATGCCCAGCGCCGTCCGCTCGTCGTGCCCGGCGGCGCGGGCCACGTCGTACGACCGCTGCCACACGTCCTCGTCGAGGAGGGGCGCGAGGCGCAGCAGGCCGTCGTGGATGCGCTGGCGGCGCTGGAGCAGCTTGAGGTCGAGGGGAGCGAAGCGGCCGACGCGGGCCGGGGCGGCGGACGGTCCGACCGCGCGCAGGGCCGACTCCAGTGGGCGCAGCCGGTGGAAGCTGATCCGGTCGCGGGTCCACTTCTCCAGGAAGGGCCCGGCCTGCGGCACGATGAACCCGATCCCGACCAGCGTGGCGTCCAGGATCGCGAAGGGCGGCGCCAGCCGGGTCGACAGCCAGTCCCAGTCGGCGCCGGTCCAACGCGCGCCCACGGCGGTGAACTTGGCGATGTCGAAGACCAGCCCGAAGGCGTAGCCCGCCTGGAGGAACACCAGCCCGGCCTTGAGCCACGCGTCGCGCACCCGGGAGGTCCACGTCCAGATGAGATACGCGGCGACGAGCGCGGACACCATGTGCGCGAGGAGATAGAGCAGGATGTGCCAGCGCATCCAGGGTTCGCAGGCGTAGTAGGTGTCCAGGTCGTGGACGCGTTCGTCCGGTACGTCCGCGAGCAGGAAGGTGATCCACAGCGCGACGACGATCCCGGTGTAGATGATCCAGATGCGCCGGATCGTGCGGTCGCGGCGCGGGGACGGTTCGTCCCGCCAGGTGACGACCATCGCCAGACACGAGCCGCAGAACGCGGTCAGGAGTGAATAGACCCAGGGGGCCGCGATGTTGGGCACACCGGTGGCCGTGTTGATCCCGTGGATGCCAGCCGGGGAGACCGAGACGAACACGGCGGCGGCCAGCAGCAGGAGCAGCGTCGTCGCGCGGACGTCCGGATCCTTCCAGGCGCGGACGAACGTCGGGGTCTTCAGGGCCAGCGCCAGCGCCAGGAGCACGGCGGGCACGGCGTAGGGAATGGGGGAGGCTGGTGGGCTCATCTCGGCAGCTGACCGCCCCGGTTGAGGAGGGAGAGCCGGATACGGCCTTCCAGTGTCGCGGAGTTGACCGGGCCGCGGGCGTACCGGCCGGGTATCCAGGTCCGTAACTCCCGGCCGAAGAGCAGCCCGAACGTCTCCGCGTCCCGCTCGTGCCGGTCGGCCGATCCGGCGCGGGCGGCGACGGCGGGCAGGGTCTCGCGGGGCACCTCGCGCGCGGCGAGGATGCGCGCCGCCGTCCGCCGTACCGCCTCGGTGGCCCGCTCGGGGCCGAGCGTGCGCGCGTCGGTGGCGTGATGCCCGTGCTCGCCCTGTTCCTCGTGCCACAACTCGTGTCCGAGGATGACCAGTTGGGACTCCGGTGGAGTGCGTTCCTCCACCACGACGATGGACCGGTCGCCGCAGTCGAGCCGCAGCCCGGACACCGGGACGTCCTCGGGGAAGGCCCGGAAGACCAGGTCGATCGGACGGCCGCGACGCCTGCTCATGGCGTCGCAGAACGCGCTCATGACCACGCGTGGCTCGGCGGGCGGGGTGAGCGTCCTGGACGCCTCGGCCACCAGCACGGCCAGCAGTGACTTCATCGCCCTGGTCATCGTCGGCTGTCTCCCTCGTCGGACCCGACCATCCGGACCACAGGTGTCGGCGGGGGCGTGCCGCCTCGCGACGGCGTGGGGGGTGCGGTGCGCGTGTGGTGCGCATGACAGCCTATGCGGGGGCGGTGCACCGATCAACGACGGCCCGGGGTCGGGATGCCAACGGCTTGCTCAAGCACCTCGACCCGGGTGGGCCGGTCGGCTACGGCCGACTCCCCGCGCCGGACGCGCCATGCCCAGCCGTACGTCCCGCACCGGCCGCGAGAAGCGCACCACCGGCTCGCCGAGCGGAGCGGGCAGGCCCGCCGCGGCCGTCAGGTTCTCCTCCAGCGCCTCGACCCTCGCGGAGTTCAGCGGCCAGGGCTCGTGCTCCACCGCGCTCTCCCAGAGCAGCCCCGCGCGGCGCGTGTACGCCCGCCAACGGGAGACCAGCCAGTGGTCCCGTTCCGTCAGCTCGACGGGATCGCCGGGCCGGACGGCCAGCCGGTAGCGGGCATCGCCGGTCCAGCGCGAGCCGGAGTACACGACGGTGTCCCCGCTCCTGCACAGGTCCACGCTCGCCGGTGTGTACGGCGCCCCGATGGCGCGGGCCGCCCACATCGCCGGGCAGCCGACGTCGACGGAGAACAGCCACAGCCCGTCCCGTCCGCCGCGGTGCCGGACGTAGGTGCGCAGATTGGTCTGCGGGAAGTCCGGGAGCGCGGGCAGCGCCGAGGGCATCCCCGGGAGACGTACGTCCGCCATGAGGAACAGGGCGAGCGTCACCCAGGCGGTCCCGTCGTACCGGTCGACGGTCAACTCCTCGGGCAGCAGGGCCTGTACCGCCTCCGGATCCATGGGCCAGTGGACGAACGTCAGCGTCCGCCACCGTGCCCGCATGACGGGCACCCGCACCCGCTCCTCCGCCGCACCACAGGACACCATGCCCGGCGAGTCCCCGGACGCGGGCCGGGGAAAACCCGCGAGCACGGGCCGAGGGAAACCCGTGGGCATGGGCCGGGGAAACCCGTAAGCACGGATCCCGCCCATGAGACGTTTTACCTTTGGTCGCTATGTTGAGCCGATCGTATGAGGAACGGCTGACGGGTCGGGGCGGGATGCAGCAGACGCAGGAACGGGTCCAGGAGACAGCCGCGCCCCCGGGCCCCGCCGCTTCGGGCCTGCTCCGCAACAAACCGCTCCTCTTCCTGGGCGCGGCCGTGCTGCCCGGCGCGCTGGTCTTCCTCGTCGGGCGGTGGGGGGACGCGCCGGCCGTGCAGGCGTGGCGGACCGTCGCGCTCGCCGTGGTCCTCCAGGCGACGCCGTTCATGCTCCTCGGCACCGCGCTCTCCGGGGCCATCAACGCGTTCGTCCCGGCCTCCGTCTTCACCCGGCTCCTGCCGAAACGGGCCGCCCTCGCGGTGCCGGTCGCCGGGGTCGCGGGAGTGGCGCTGCCCGGCTGTGAGTGCGCGTCGGTGCCGGTCGCCAACAGTCTGATCGGGCGCGGGGTCGAGCCCGCCGCCGCGTTCGCCTTCCTGCTCTCCGCGCCCGCCGTCAACCCGGTCGTCCTGACCGCCACCGCCGTGGCCTTCCCCGGGCAGCCCGTGATGGTGGTGGCCCGCCTGGTGACCTCGCTGCTCGTCTCCGCCCTGATGGGCTGGCTCTGGCTGTGGCGGGGCAAGGCGGAGTGGCTCCGGCCCGCTCCTCGGCACACCGGACACCACCACGGGCACAGCCGCTGGGCGGAGTTCCGCGCGGGCGTGCAGCACGACTTCCTGCACGCGGGCGGCTTCCTGGTCGTCGGCGCGCTGGCGGCGGCCACCTTCAACGTCGCCGTACCGCCCTCCCTGCTCGACGCGTTCACCGGCTCCGCGTGGCTGGCGGTGCCGTTCCTCGCCGGACTCGCCGTCCTGCTCGCGGTCTGCTCCGAGGCCGACGCCTTCGTGGCCGCGTCGCTGACCGGCTTCTCACCGGTCGCCCGGCTGACCTTCATGGTGGTCGGGCCCATGGTCGACCTGAAGCTGATCGCCCTCCAGGCGGGCACCTTCGGGCGGGCGTTCGCGCTCCGCTTCTCCAGCGCCACGGTGGTCGTGGCCGTCCTGTGCAGCGCCCTGATCGGAGGAGTACTGCTGTGAAACGCCCCGTCCAGGCGGCCCTGCTCCTCCTCAGCGGCCTCGGCCTGCTCCAGGCCGCCCTCTTCTCCGACCTGTATCTGCGCTACGTGAAGGCGGGGATGAAGCCCCTCCTGATCGCCTCGGGCATCATTTTGCTCGGCCTCGGCGCCGCGCAGGCGTGGACGGCGTTCCGCAAGGCCCCGCACGAGGGCGAACACCCGCCACCGCGCGTCGCCTGGCTCCTCTTCCTGCCCGCCCTGAGCCTCCTCCTCTGGGCCCCGCCCTCCCTCGGCGCCTACACCGCCGCCCGGGAGACACCCCGCGCGACGGCCGCCGACGTCTCCGACGCGGACTTCGACCCGCTGCCCGCGACCTCCCCCCTGCCCCTCACCCTCGGCGACTTCACCCACCGGGTGCAGGAGGATCACACCAGGGCGATCGAGAAGCGCACGGTCCTGATGACCGGCTTCGCCACCCCCGCCGCCAAGGGCGACGGCTGGGACCTGACCCGGCTCATCATCAACTGCTGCGCCGCCGACGCCCAGTCGGTCAAGGTCCGCATGTACGGCCACCCCGCCCCCAAGCCCAACACCTGGGTCACCGTCACCGGAACCTGGCACCCCCACGGCACCCTCGGCACCGCCTCCGCCGAAGTCGCCTTGGACGTCCGCACCTTGAAGAAGGTCCCGCGCCCGACGAACAGCTACATGGACGCCCTGCTGCCCGGCTGACCTCCGCCGAAGGGAACGTCTTTTCGCCGCTTCACCCCTGCCGGTGAAGCCGTTTCCGCTTGCACGGGAGCTGCTGCTTGACTGCCCGGCGACAGGGAGTATTCAGGCGTTAACCACCCAAGGTGCAGAAATCATGCAGACGACGGAATCCCCGTACATCCGAACAGAGGACCTCGAGGCCGTGATCCGCGATGTCATCGCGCCCCTGGCCGACGAGGTGGACCGCGCGGGGCGATTCCCGGGTGAGGGCATCCGGGCGCTCGGCGAGGCCGGGCTGCTCGGGCTGCTCAGTTCGCGGGAGAGTGGCGGGGCGGGCGCGGGACTGCGCGAGGCCGCCCAGGTGATCGAACGGCTCGCGGGCGCCTGCGGTTCGACCGCCATGGTGCTGCTCATGCACTACGCGGCCGTCACCGTCCTCGACCGGTACGCCTCCGACGAGGTACGCCGCGAGATCGCCGCCGGGAACCATTTGAGCAGCCTCGCCTTCTCCGAGCGCGGCTCCCGCAGCCACTTCTGGGCCCCCGTCGGCACCGCCACCCCCGAAGGCGCCGACACCGTCCTCCTGGACGCCCAGAAGTCCTGGATCACCTCGGCCGGAGAGGCCGACAGCTACGTCTGGTCCAGCAAGCCGCTGGAGGTGGAGGGCCCGATGTCGCTGTGGCTGGTCCCCAGCGACAGCGCCGGACTCGACGTACGCGGCCCGTACGACGGATTCGGCCTGCGCGGCAACGCTTCCAGCCCCGTCTCCGCGAAGTCCGTCTCCGTGCCCCGCACCGCGCTGCTCGGCACCGACGGGGAGGGCCTGGGCACCGCCCTCGAAGTGGTGCTGCCGTACTTCCTGGTGCTCAGCGCCGCCTTCTCGCTCGGCGTCACCGAGGCCCTGCTGAACCTCACCGCCACCCATCTGCGCGAGACCCGCCTCGTCCACCTGGACCAGACGCTGGCCGAGCAGCCGATCGCCCGCAACCAGTACGCCGCGCTGCGGCTGCGCGCCGACGCGCTGCGCGCGATGCTGGAAGCGACCCTGACCGCCGTGGAGAACGGAAGCCCGGAGGCCACCCTGCGAGTCCTCCAGATCAAGGCCCTCGCCGCCGAGACCGCCGCCGAGGTGGCCGACGGCACGATGCGCCTGTGCGGTGGCGCCGCCTTCCGCCGCGAGACCGGTGTCGAACGCCGCTTCCGCGACGCGCTCGCCGCCCGCGTGATGGCCCCGACCACCGAGGCGCTGCACGACTTCTGCGGCCGCGCCGAGCTGGGCCTGCCGCTGTTCGAGGGGGCCTGATGACCGAGCTGCTCCTCGGCGCCGTCGCGTACGACCCCAAGGTCGTGACCATCTGGTCCGGCTTCCGGGACTGGCTGCGCGACCAGGGCCTGCCCTTCGACTTCGTGCTCTACGCCCACTACGAACGCCAGGCACAGGACCTGGTGGACGGCCGCATCGACGCCGCCTGGCACTCCCCGCTGGCCTGGCTGCGCACCCGCCGTCTGGCCGAGGCCCAGGACACGGACGTGCGGTCGCTCGTCATGCGCGACACCGACCGCGATCTGACCTCCGTCGTCGTGGTCCGCGCCGACAGCGCGATCCGCGAGCCCGCCGACCTCAAGGACAAGACCGTCGCCGTCGGTGCCGTCGACTCGCCGCAGTCCACCCTCATCCCGCTCCAGCACCTGGCCGACCTCGGCCTGGAGCCGGGCACCGACTTCACGGTGCGCCGCCACGACATCGGGGTCGGCCTGCACGGTGACCACATCGGCGGCGAGCGCGACGCGGCCCGCGCCCTGATGGCCGGGGAGGCGGACGCCGCCTGCATGATCGACGCCAGCCATCTGCTGTTCGGCCAGGAGGGCACCCTCCCGCCCGGCGGCACCCGGATCCTCACCCAGACCGGGCCCTACGACCACTGCGTCCTGGCCGCCGGACCGTCCATCGACCCCGAACTGGCCGACCGGTTCACGCAGTTGCTGCTCTCCATGTCGTACAGCGACCCCGAGGTGCGCCGCCTCCTCGACCTGGAGGGGCTCACCCGGTGGGTGCCCGCCCGCGAGACCGGGTTCGGGCAGCTCACCGCGGCCGTCGACGCAGGCGGTTTCTATGACCCGGGCGGCCGGATCACCGCCGCCGACTACCGGCCATGACCACCAACGCGGCCTCGGCCGACCTCGGCACCCTCGGCTTCGAGCAAGGCGCGCGGCTGCTGCTGACCCGCGTCCTGCGCCAGGTGCCGCCCGGCACCACCGTCGAGATCACCGGGACCGACCCGGCACTCGCGCTCCACCTCGCGGCCTGGTGCCGCCACGAGGGGCACGAGCTGGAGCGGGCGGACCCGCGCGACGCCCCGGTCGTCGCGCGGCTCCGCCCGGGGCCC
>NZ_WWIR01000250.1 GCF_009863025.1 Streptomyces sp. SID4985
CGGCGGTGGTGCCGTCCCGGCCGCGGCCTTCCCTGCCCGTACACCGCCACGAGGACCTCCCCGTGAACATATTGGTCGACCATCTCGCGGATTTCCGCGAGGGGTTCATCGGCACTGTTCTGCTGACACTCGCCAGCGGACTCCTCGCGATGGTGCTGGGTGTCATCATCGCCGGTTTCCGCGTCTCTCCCGTTCCGCCCCTGCGCGTGTTCGGCACCGCATGGGTCACGCTCTTCCGCAACACTCCCCTGACGCTGCTCTTCCTCATCGCCTGGTTCGTCGTCCCGGTGGTGTTCGTGCCGGGCATGAGCCCGTGGACCAAGGCGCTGCTCGCCCTCGGCTTCTACACGTCGGCCTTCGTGTGCGAAGCGGTGCGGTCGGGCATCAACACGGTGCCGCTGGGGCAGGCGGAGGCCGCCCGCTCGCTCGGCATGAGCTTCTCCCAGACCCTGCGGCTGATAGTCCTCCCGCAGGCCACCCGGACGGTGGTCGCCCCCCTGAGCTCGATCTTCATCGCGCTCACCAAGAACTCGGCGATCGCGGGCGCGTTCAGCGTGACCGAGATGTTCGGGGTGCAGAAGCTCCTCAGTGACCAGGGATACGCCATCACCTGGATCTTCCTGTGGGTGGCCCTGGGCTACCTCGTCATCACTTTCTCGATCAGCGGTCTGTTCCGGCTGCTGGAGAGGCGTCTGGGGGTCGCGCGATGAGTGCGAGCGTTCTGTTCGACACGCCCGGGCCCCGGGCCCGGGTCCGGAACCGTCTCTACACGGTGCTGGGTTCGCTGGCGCTGGCGGGCCTGCTCGCCTTCGTCGTCTACCGACTCGACGCGAAGGGCCAGCTGGACCCGAACGTCTGGGACATCTTCAACAACGCGGGCGTCCGCACCAACATCCGCGACGGCATCCTGACCACGCTCAAGGTCTTCGCGGTGGCCGGTGCCCTGTCCCTGGTGCTGGGCCTGCTGCTCGCCGTGGCACGCGTGTCCGACCACCGGCCGGTCCGCTGGTTCGCCACCGGGTTCATCGAGCTGTTCCGCGCCGTCCCGCTCCTCATCACCATCTACGCCCTGTGGGTCGTCTTCCTCACCTACAAGACCGACCTCGGCGCGGTGGGCGACAACGCCGCGTTCTGGGGCCTGGTCGTCGGCCTGACCGTCTACAACGGCTGTGTCCAGGCGGAGGTGTTCCGCGCGGGCATCAACGCCGTACCCCGGGGACAGGTCGAGGCGGCGCACGCGCTCGGTCTCCGCAAGTACCAGGTGATGACGACGCTGCTGCTTCCGCAGGCGGTGCGCTCGATGCTGCCGACGATGATCAGTCAGCTCGTGGTCACGCTGAAGGACACCTCGCTCGGCTACATCATCACGTACACCGAACTCCTGTACGCCACCCGGATGATGGCCACCAACATCATCGTCAACGGCGAGAACCCGTTCACGGCGGTCACCATCGTGGCCGGCGCGATCTACATCACCATGTGTCTCGCGCTCTCCTCGCTGGCGACCTGGCTGGAGCGGCGCGGCCGCCGGGCGAAGACCGGCATCGTCGTGGCCGTGGCGGCGGGGGCCGACGAACAGCCGGAGGTGCTCGGCGCCGCCGAGGACGGCCCGGTCGCGGCGGGCGGCGACGCCGGCCGCCCGCTGACGTGACCCCGGGTCGTACGTTCCCGCGGTGAACCGCGCCGCCGGTGTCCCGCCCCGCGACGGGGACGGACGGGACACCGGCGGCGCGGTCGGCTCACCGGCGGCGCGGTCGCCTCACTTGACGGGCTTGATGACGACGCTCCCCGAGATGTCCGTCGGGTCCCGGTGGATGGTCAGCGTGACCGAAGCCTTCAGGTCACCCATGGGCGACAGCAGGACGGACTTCTTGCAGCCCTTGGCCGACTTCTTGTCCGTGTCGTACGTGGAGCCCCGCTTCACGGCGGCACGGGCCCACCAGTTGGCGCATCCGCTGTACGTGATGCGGATCGAGTGCTTGCGCAGGTTGGACAGTGACGTGCTGCGGTACTGCTTGTCGACCCACTTGTACGAGCCGGGGAGCCCGCCGATGCGCATCGTTCCGGAGCGCTGGCCGAGGTAGATCTCGGAGGGGCCGTCCGCGAAGGCGGTAGGTGCCGCGAGAGTGGACGCCAGGACGGCCGTGCCGATAAGCAGGGCGGCCCGACGCTTCGTCCGGATTTTCTCGTCACCGTGCATGAATGAACTCCTTCAGTGTTCCGCACAGGGAAGATTCACGCTTGAGGGAAATTTGAGATTTGCGAGAGGGATCGCGTCAGGCCGGGTATCCGCCCCAGTTCCAGCGCCAGGTGTCCTTGAACGGAGTGCGCGAGGCACCCTTGTAGACGATCACGCTCTCGGCGTAGAAAGTCTTGCACTTGTTCTTCGGCGGCAACGCCTTGATCAAGGTGGACGTCGGCGCCTTCTTGCCGGCCACGCTCGCGCTGTAGACGAGCTTGGACTTCGGCTTGAAGCAGTAGATCTTCCCCGAGAGGCTGGCGACCTTCCGCCCCTTGGGGCAGCCGCGGGCCGTCTCGAACCACGCCTTGAGGTAGGTGCCGAACTGGTCGGAGTCGTACCACACCTTGAGAACCGGATTGCCGCAGCTCGCGGCCACCGCGACCGTCTTCGGACCGGCCGCGGGCGCCGCCTCGGCCGGCGTGCCGATCGTCCCCGCGGTCAGGAGACAGGCCGCCGCGGCGGCACCCAGCACCGTTCCCCGGCGTATTCGATTGCCGTCCATGTCGCTCCCTTCTTTCGCCTCGCCTTTGCGATGGCTTGACGATCCTGCATTCCTGAGCGACAAAGGAAGTTCCCCCCACTCGGGGGGCCGTCGGGAAGTACCCCGAAACAGGGGATTGACATTCACCGCTCGGCCGTCGGCGTAATCGGCCCGAAAAAAATGCCGAGTCGGCTTGCGAAAGCAATTGCACAGAGATAAGTGAATGTCGAAGGATGCTTGACGAACACGCGTGGCAATCAGAGGATCGCTCGTGCTGCTCGTCGTGACCGGACGAGAGGCGATGTCACGCGTGCCGTCGCACAGGCACAGAACCACACGGGGACCGAATGTTACGGGTGGGAATCATCGATGACAGATCGCTCTGCCGCGCCGGACTGCGCGAAATGCTCCAGGCCGTGGCCCGGGAATCCCGTCAGGGTCCGCGGATCAGTGTCGTGGCCGAGGGGAAGCGCGCTCAGGCCGCCGCGCTGGTGAGGACCACCCGGCCCGCCGTCCTCATCAGCGGCGACGCGTCGGGCAAGGACTCCCTCCCGCTCGTGGAGACCGTCAACGCGCTCCCCGGCGCACCCGCCGTCCTCGTCATCGCCGAACGCGTCACCCGACGGGACGCCGGTGTCCTCCTCGTCAAGGGTGCGGCCGGGGTACTGCTCCACCGCTCCGCGGTCCGGCACCTGGCCTGGGGGCTGACCGCCGTCTCCCAGGGCAGCCGCGCGCTGTCGCCGGAGATCGCCGACGCGCTCCTGCACGCCGGCCCGGCCCCGCTCCATTCCTGTCCCGGGGCCGAGGGCCGCATCGCGGACCTGAGCGCGCGGGAGCGGGAGGTGCTGGCGCTCCTGAGCGAGGGCCTTCCCAACCGGGCCATCGCCCAGGCTCTCCACATCAGCCCGGAGACGGTGAAGGACCACGTGCGCGCCCTGTGCGCCAAACTGCGCGCTGCCAACCGCTTCCACGCCGCCCGCATCGCATGGCAGGCCGGTGTCGTCCCCCTGCCCGTCTGAGGGGGCGTCGGGCGGAGGGAGTGAAGGGGCTGCCGTGCCCGAAGTGCACGAACGCCGAAGCGAAGTCGGCCGTGCCGTCGAGGCTGTCACTTGACGCAAGCAGCCGCAGTAGGTTGCATACTTTCCGTGATCGTGCACCCTGCTCCACACTTGTGTTCACATGCGGCCATCAGGACACCATCGCGGGCAGGGGGCGTCGCGTCGTGGACCCGGTGATCATCGTCGGAGCGGGGCCCGTGGGGCTCACGCTCGCCCTGGCGCTGGCCCGTCAGGAGGTGCCGTCCGTCGTCCTGGACGAGGGTCCGGGCAAGGACGAGCCCCGTCCCGCGCGCACCGTCGTCCTGCGCGAGGACACGGCCGCGCTGCTGGAGCGGCTGACCTCGGTGCCCGCCGACGCGCTCGGGGTCCGGTGGACCGGCTGGCGGTCGATGCGCCGTCGGCAGGTGGTGAGCGAGGCCGTCTTCGAGTGGGACGAGCCCGCTCCGCTGCACATCGCCCAGCACGTCCTCACCGGTGCCCTGCGGGCCGCGGCCGCCGCCGAGCCGCTGGTCCGGGTGGTCGCGGACAGCCGCCTCGACTCCCTGGAGCAGGAGCGCTCCGGTGTCACCGCGCACACCCGTGGCCCCGACGGCACCTGGTGGCGCGGCAGTTATCTGGTCGGCTGCGATGGTCCCCGCTCCACGGTCCGCAAGCTCCAGGACATCCGCTTCCCCGGCCGTACGGCGGTGGAACGGCACGCCGTCGCCACCCTGCGCGTCGAACTCCCCTGGGAGGCAAGCGCGTTGCTGCACCGGACGCCGCCGTGGCGGTCCTCCGGTCCCCCCTGCTCGGAGATCACGGCCCGCCCGCTGCCGGACAGCATGTGGCGCCTGGACTGGCTGCTGCCCCCGGGCAAGGAACTGGTCACGCCCGACCTGCTGGTGACCCGCGTCCGCGAGACCCTCGCGGGCTGGACCGGCGGTTCCACCCCGGCGTACGACCTTCTCGACACCGGCGTCCACACGGTGCACCACCGGCTGGCCCGGCGGTGGCGCGCGGGGCGGGTCTTCCTCGCCGGGGACGCGGCCCATCTGCTCGGCGCGCTCGGCACCCAGGGCCTGGACGAGGGGTTGCGGGACGCCGACAACCTCGCCTGGAAACTGGCCGTCGCCTGGCACCACGGCCCGCACGAGGCCCTGCTCGACAGCTACCAGACCGAACGGCGCGCGGTGGTCGCCGCCCGGCTGCGCGCCGCCGACCAGCTGCTTCCGGTACTGCGCGGCGGGGGCGGGCTGCGCGCCTACGTGCCCGGCGCGACCCGC
>NZ_WWIR01000251.1 GCF_009863025.1 Streptomyces sp. SID4985
GGCCGCGCACCGCGTCCAGGGCGGCCTGGTCGATCCGGCCCGCCTGGAACCCGGCGAGCACGTCGACGAACCCGCCGAGCACGGCGTCCTGCTTGGCGGGCAGCGCGTCGGCGAAGGCGGTCAGGACCGCGTAGCCGTCGCGCCGGGGGAGGTAGTCGGTGGCCGCCGTGTAGGAGTAGCCGCCCTCCTGGCGCAGGGCGCGGGTGAGTTCGCGCTCCAGGATGCCCGCGTACAGCCGGGCGGCGGCCGTGTCGGTGACGACGGCGTCGAGCAGCACACCGCCCTTGCCGTCGGAGAAGTAGGCCGGGGTCCGGGGCAGCGCGGAGGTGACGGCGGGCATCGGGTGCCGCCCGCCCTCGGGCAGCCCGAGCGACAGACCGGCGGGCATCCGCTCGCCCGCGATCCACAGCACGGCGTTGCCCCGGGTGAACCAGGTCCAGGCCCAGTCACGCACGGCATCCGGGCCGAGCTCGCGCACGCCCCACTCGGGGTAGCTGGCCAGGCCGTACCCCTGTGCGCCGTAGCGCCAGAGCGGGAGCTGGGGCGAGGAGCGGCGGGACTCCTCGGTGCGCAGGATCTCCTTCTCGGTCTCCAGGCGCTCCATGGGCAGTTCGCGCAGGGAGGCGGCGACGGTGTGGAGGTACGTCGTCACCTCGTGCTCGGCGCCCTCGATGTAGAAGTGGGTGAACGCCGACTTGGTCTCGCCGTTGAAGTGGTAGTCGCTCACGC
This sequence comes from Streptomyces sp. SID4985, assembly GCF_009863025.1. Classification (GTDB taxonomy): domain Bacteria; phylum Actinomycetota; class Actinomycetes; order Streptomycetales; family Streptomycetaceae; genus Streptomyces. The sequence goes on from NZ_WWIR01000251.1 coordinate 730, forward strand.
CGAGCCGGTGCAGGGCGAGGTGCTCGACCAGGTGGGTCACACCGGTGCGGGCCAGCGTCTCGTCGGCGACTCCGACGCGGAAGACCAGCCCGGCGCGCAGCGGCCCGGTGGTCTCGGCGAAGAGCGTGGGTATGCCGTCGACCTCGGTGTGGAGGAGGGGGGTCTGGAGGTTCATGTCCGGATCTCTTGGGGCTGGTCGGTCTTCGGAGGACCGCGGAGTTCGGGAGCGCGGAGTTCGGGTACCGCGGTGTTCGGGTACCGCTCAGCCCTTGGACAGGGCGGCGTTGCGGTGCCTGATGTAGGAGTCCGCGGCGTTCACGCCGTCCAGCTCGACCCACGGGTACTCGGCGGCGAGGTTGTTCAGCGAGCGGAAGCAGGCGGCGGCACGCTGATGGTCGCCGATCAGGGAGAACATCGCGGCGAAGTAGCCCTGGACGGTGACCCATTGGTAGTCGGGCCGGAAGTACGGGCTCAGCGTGGACCGTTCGGCGGCCTCGACCAGCTCGGCGTGCACGTCCGGGCGGCGCAGGTACTCCTGCCGCTCGCGCGCGTTCAGCGAGACCCAGTGCTCCATGTGGACCTCGGCCACCATGCCGCCGCTCAGCGAGCCCTCGGGAGCGTGGGTCAGGCACTCGCGCGCGAAGGCGTGCGCCGCCTCCCAGCTGCCGCTCCACTTGGGGCACAGCTGCTGGAGCAGCCGGCCCTGGCCGGTGATGTGGTGCGGGTGGACAGCGGCCAGCCGGTCGTACCGGCGGCGCGCCTCGGCCTGGCCCAGCTGCAGCCCCTTCGCGGTGGTCAGGCGCTCCGCCCAGGCCGCGTCGAAGGTCGGGTCGAGGGCGGTCGCCCGGATCAACGCCTGTTCGGCCAGCCGCAGATGGGCGTGCAGGCCCTCGAACTGCTTGCGGCTGACGTGCTTCGCGGAGGCGGCGGTGCGTATCTCCCAGCCGATCTTCACCTCGCGGGCGCCGAGCACCGTGAGCGCGAGCACGTCGTCCGGCGTGGCGGCCAGGATCTGGCGCATCCACTCCTCGGTCCCGCGCACCTCGGCCAGGATGCCGACCGCGAAGCTGCGGTTGGTCCCCGGCGGCAGCCCGTCGACGTACCCGCGCACGGACGCCCAGTCCCGCGCGGCCGCCACCTGCCGCAGCCAGGCGGCTTCGGGGTGGGCCGACACGATGTCGAAGTCGGGGCGCGCCAGACGGGACGCGAATGAGCCGGGTGTGTGCTGCATGTGCGGATCGTAAGCGGAAGGTATGACAAGGGGGCGGGCGGGGGACTTGCGACGGTCCCCGGCCCGGCACCCTCGTGGGTACGTCCGTCAGGCCGCCCGCCCGGCGCCCGGTACCGCGGTCGCGTCCGCGACCACGCAGCCGATGTTGTCGGGCCCGCCCGCCGCGTTCGCCGCGTCGATCAGCGCCTCGACGGCGTCGGCGGGTTGGGCTGCGGCGGCGAGAAGTTCCGCTATCCGCCCGTCCGGTACGACGCCGGTCAGCCCGTCGGAGCAGAGCAGATACCGGTCCCCGGCCCGCGCCTCCTGGAGCCGCAGATCGGGTACGGGAGCGGTGGCGCCGCCAAGTGCCTTGATCAGCAGGGCGCGTTGGGGGTGGACGGCGGCCTCCTCGGGGGTGAGCCGTCCCTCGTCCAGCAGGGACTGGACGACGCTGTGGTCGTGGGTGACGCGGAACAGCTCGCCGTCGCGCAGGAGATAGGCGCGCGAGTCGCCGATGTGGACGAGGGCGAGCCGGGAGCCGGTCCAGAGCAGTGCGGTCAGGGTGGCGCCGGAGTCGTCGGCGCCGTCGCCGCCGTCCCCGAGGTCCCGTATCGCCTCGCTCGCGCCGCGCACCGCGTCCTCCAGGAGGTTCAGCACACTGCCCGCGCGGAGTTCCTCCGTCTCGTCGAGGAAGCGGAGCGCGTCCACGGCGGCGCCGCTCGCCGGTGCCCCGGCGGGGCCGAACCCGTCGGCCACGGCGAGGAGTCGGCGCCCGGCGTACACGGTGTCCTGGTTGACGGTGCGGACGTGCCCGCGGTCGGCGCGGGCGGCGTAACGGAGTTCCAGCATGTCGGTGTGGTCCCTTCCGGACTCGGCGGTCAACTGGTCCACGAGGAACGCCGCGAGATCCCGCCGCGCGGCCGTCTCTGCCTCGACGCGGGCCCAGTACGCCCGGACCTCGCGCGCCGCGTCCGCCCCCTCCAGGGCGCTCACGGCGCGGATCTCCGCCAGCGGCATCCCGAGCCTGCGCAGCCACGCCACGAGCCGGGCGCGCTCCAACTGGCTTACGGCGTAGTAGCGGTAGCCGGTGTCCGGAGCCACCCGGGCGGGCCGCAGCAACTCCAGCTCGTCGTACAGCCTGAGCGCCTTCGGCGAGAGCCTGCTCGCCCGCGCGAAGGCGCCGATCGTCAGCAGTTCCATGCGAACTCCGCCTCTCTTCAGAGGTGTTCCTCGCTTCCCCACCGATGCTGGGGCTTCCCCGAAGGTGAAGGTCAACAGGGCTGTCCCGGTTCCCTCGCGGTTGCTAGCCTCGCCGTCGATGCCGTTGATCGAATCGCCGTACGACAGGACGCCCGCCGTGCCCCGTATAGCCCTCGCCACCTACGACGCGACGAACGGTCCCGCCCGGGACGTCGATCTGCCCGAGCTGGTACGGGAGTTGAGGGAGGCGGGCGCCGACGCGGAGAGCCGCTTCTGGGACGACCCGGACACGGACTGGGCCTCGTACGACCTCGTCCTCGTCCGCTCGACCTGGGACTACGCCTGGCGCACCGCCGAGTTCGCGGCCTGGGTGGACCGGGTGGACGCGACGACCCGGCTGCTCAACCCAGCCGAGGTGATCCACTGGAACTGCGACAAGCGATACGTGGGCGACCTGGCTGCGGCGGGGGTCCGCACGGTCCCGACCCGGTACATCGCCCCCGGTTCCCCGGCCGAGCTGCCCTCGGAGTACGAGTACGTGGTCAAGCCCGCCTCGGGCGCGGGCGCCCGCTACGCCGCGCGCTACACCCCGGCCGAACAGGACGTGGCCGTACGGCACGTGGCCCGGCTGCACACCGAGGGCCTCACCGCCATGGTCCAGCCGTACATGAGCGCCGTGGACACCGGCGGCGAGCGCGCTCTCCAGTACTTCGGCGGCCGGCTGCTCCACGCCAGCCGCAAGGGCGCGGTCCTGACCCCGGGCACGGCGTACGACGCCCCGCGCACCCCGCACCCCGGCCTGGAGCCGTGGCAGCCGACCGAGGCCGAACTCGCGGTCGCGCGGTCGGCGTTGGCGGCGGTGCCGGGTGGCCCCGACCGTCTCCTCTACGCCCGCGTGGACCTGGTGGACGGCGAGGACGGTCTGCCCCGGCTGATGGAACTGGAGCTGGTGGAGCCGAACCTGTTCCTGTTCCTGCACCCGGAATCGCTGCCGGTGGTGGCGCGGGAGATCATCGCGGCCGCGTCCTGAGGACGGGCGGGCGGGCGGCCGGTCGGGCGGT
>NZ_WWIR01000028.1 GCF_009863025.1 Streptomyces sp. SID4985
CACGAGCGCCTCGCCCTCCTCGCCGAGCAGCTCGGGCAGCGCGGCGCGCGCGGCGGGCGTGTCCGCGAACACCGGACGTACCCCGCGCAGCACCTCGTTCAGCGCGCCGCCGGGGCGCACCTCGCACAGCTCGGCGGTCAGCGCCGCGGGCCCGGAGAGCGCGGCGAGCCCCGGGGACTCGCCGTCCGGGTCGGGGTACGGCGCGGGCAGCAGTGCCTCGGTGTCCCGCTCGTCCGGGACGCGGTCGCTGCGCCGCAGCCGCAGCACCACCGGACCGGTGGGCCGCTCGTCGCCGACGGGCAGCGGGTCGCGCAGATAGACCAGGATCGCGTCCGAGAACGTCGGCACCGTGGCCCGGCACAGCCCCATCACGATCTCGTCGAGATCGAGGCCGCGCGCGATCCGCCGGGTCGCCGCGCCCACGAACCTGAGCCGGTCCCCGTCGCGCCGCATGGGCATCGGGCGGCCCGGCGGCAGACCGCGTCCGGTACGGCGCTCACGGCTGCCCGGCGTCCGGTCCTGCTCGGCGCCCGGCTGTGCCGGAATGCCCTCCGGCGCGGGCCGGGGGCGGTGGGTGCCCTGCTCGGTGGTGGCCGGCTGGGAGTGCTCGGGGCCGTTGACTGGGGGCTCCTTCCCCTTGTTTCCCTTGCCGCCGCCGCGCTTTCGGCGCGGCTCGGTGCCCGGGGCGGACGACTGGCCGTCCGCCCGGGACTGTGCCGGTAAGCCCGGCGCGCCGAGTGGCGGCTGGGTACGCAGCAGCGCCCCGCGGGAGTCCGCGGGGTCCACGCCCGGCTGGGGGCGTTCGAAGGAGGAAGTGGGCTGCTCCGTCACGCGTGTCGAATCCGTCCGTCCGGGGCCGCGCGCCAGGCGCGCGTGTGGTGCCGCCGACATGCCGATACCCGCAATACGTGCCCCGGGAACGGATTTCCCGCGTGGTCAGGGGTGGTTCCGCCGCACGGGGCGTACCTCGCCCGGACGGTGCCGCCGCTCTCGTACCCCTCGCTCACGTCCTGCCGCCCCTCGGTGACATATGGTCAAGCCCGGCGTGTGTTCCGGTAGTTGCTACTCGATGCCCTTGCGGAGGACGATCCTACGTTTGTGGTCCGGGGGCGCATCAAGGGTCTCATGAGGACACGTGCGCGGGCGTACGGTCCCAGTCCTCCGGCAGCGACGGTACCGCCCAGGCGGGGTCGGGGCGCCAGTGCTGCCAGCCGTCCGCGTACGGCGCTCCCCAGGCCCGGATGCCCTCGACCGCCCGCCGGCTCGCCTCCCGCACCCGCTCGGCGGTCTCCGCGTCCATCAGGCCGTCGCGCTGCGCCTGCGCGAACTCGTCCTCGTCGCGCCAGTGCCAACTGCGGTCCGGGTTCACCGAGATGTCCAGGAAGTGGTCCTCGGAGTCGACGCCGCCCGTCCAGCGGGCCAGCGGCTCCTCCAGGTTGACGTACCAGTTCTTGAACCGCCAGCCCGGATCCCAGAACAGCCACACCGACCAGGGCTCGCCGGGCCGCGCCAGCTTCAGCACGCCGGTGCCGAACCAGCGGTCCCGCCGCACCCCGCGCGGCTTGGTGTAGCGGGACTCCAGCGGCTCCAGATGGACCGGGGTGCCGTCGGCCAGCACGGGTTTGACGCACTCGGTGCCGGGCGCCAGCCACACCGCGAGCAGGTCGGCGTCGTCCCGGACGACCGTGACGGGCCGGGCGATGTGAAAGCCGTCACCGGCGTTCTCCCGGTACCGCCACAGGATCGGGGTGCCCGCGGCCCAGTACGTCGTCGTGTCCGTTTCCGCTCGTCTCACCGCTTCGTCGTCCGCCATGGAGAGATATTAGGTGCCATGGGCACCCGATGCCGTGGCGTCCGCCACGGTCGGGCGCCGGTGGCGGAAATCGGCGGACGTCCGTTACGGGTGTGTCATCCGCAGGACATCCAGCGCCTCGTCGAGCTGTTCCCGCGTCAGCTCCCCGCGCTCCAGATAGCCGCCCTCCAGGACGACTTCCCGGATCGTCCTCCGCTCCGTGAGCGACCGCTTGGCGATCCGCGCGGCCTCCTCGTAACCCAGGTACTTGTTCAGCGGGGTGACGACCGAGGGCGACGACTCGGCGTACTCGCGGGCCCGTTCACGGTCGGCGGTGATGCCGTCGATCGTGCGGTCCGCGAGCAGCCGGGAGACGTTGGCCAGGAGCCGCACCGACTCCAGCACGTTCTTGGCCAGCACCGGGAGCATCACGTTCAGCTCGAAGTTCCCCGCCGCACCGGCCATGGCGATCGTCGCGTCGTTGCCGACGACCTGCGCCGCGACCATCAGCACGGCCTCCGGGACGACCGGGTTGACCTTGCCCGGCATGATCGAGGAGCCGGGCTGGAGATCGGGCAGCCGGATCTCCGCCAGCCCCGTCCGCGGCCCCGACGCCATCCAGCGCAGATCGTTGGCGATCTTCGTCAGTCCGACCGCGATGGTCCGCAACTGGCCGCTGGTCTCCACGATCCCGTCGCGCGCCCCCTGTGCCTCGAAGTGGTCGCGTGCCTCGGTGAGCGGCAGCCCGGTGGCCCGCGCGACCTCCTCGATGACGGCGGCGGAGAACCCGGGAGGCGTGTTGATCCCGGTCCCTACGGCCGTCCCGCCGAGCGGCAGCTCGGCCAGCCGGGGCAGCGAGGCACGCAGGCGCTCGACGCCGTACCGCACCTGTGCCGCGTATCCGCCGAACTCCTGACCCAGGGTCACGGGGGTCGCGTCCATCAGGTGTGTGCGCCCCGACTTCACCACGTCGGTGAACTCCTCCGCCTTGCGGGTGAGGGCGTCGGCCAGGTGTTCCAGCGCCGGGATCAGATCGCGGGTGACGGCGGCGGTGGCGGCGATGTGGATCGAGGACGGGAACACGTCGTTGGACGACTGCGAGGCGTTGACGTGGTCGTTCGGGTGCACGTCCCGGCCCAGCCGCTCGCTCGCGAGGGTCGCGATCACCTCGTTGGCGTTCATGTTGGACGACGTGCCCGAGCCGGTCTGGAACACGTCCACGGGGAACTGCTCGTCCCACTTCCCCTCGGCCACCTCTCCGGCGGCCTCCTGGATCGCCTCCGCGACCTCGGGCTCCAGCACCCCGAGCCCCGCGTTCACCTTCGCCGCCGCCCCCTTGATCCTGGCCAGCGCCTCGATGTGCGCCCGCTCCAGCCGCTGCCCGGACACCGGGAAGTTCTCGACGGCACGCTGGGTCTGCGCGCGCCACTTGGCGTGGGCGGGGACGCGGATGTCGCCCATGGAGTCGTGTTCGATGCGGTAGTCGTGACTCATGTCAGGTACAGCGAACGGGGGCGGCGGGATGTTCCTGCCCTGACCCGAACGGGGCTCAGTGCACCGAGAACCCGCCGTCCACGAACAGCGCCTGACCGGTGACGTACGCGGAGGCCCGGCTCGCCAGGAACACGGCCGCGCCCGCGAAGTCCTCGGCCAGCCCGTTGCGCCCGACGAGCGTGCGCGCCGCCAGGGCCCGTACGGTCTCCGGGTCGGACGACAGCCGCGCGTTGAGCGGTGTCATCACGAAGCCCGGCACCAGGGTGTTGCAGGTGACGCCGTACGGCGACCACTCCTCGGCCTGCGAGCGCGCGAGCGACTCCAGCGCGCCCTTGGACACGCCGTACGCCCCGGAGTGGGCGAACGCGCGGTGCGCCTGCTGGGAGCTGATGTGGATGATCCGGCCGAAGCCCCGCTCGGCCATGCCGGGTGCGAAGCGCCGGCTGAGCAGGTGGGGCGCCTGGAGGTTCACGGCCAGGGTGAGGTCCCAGTCGTGTTCGGTCAGCTCGCTCATCGGGGGACGGAGGTTGATCCCGGCGCAGTTGACGAGGATGTCGGGCTCGCCGAACTCCTTCACGACCTCGTCGGCCGCCGCCCGCACCCCCTCACGGCTGCCGAGATCGGCGCTCACCCAGGCCGCCCGGCAGCCGAGCGCGGTGAGCTGCGCGGCCGTCGCCTCCAGCGCCTCCTTGCCCCGCGCGACGATGACCACCGACGCCCCGGCCCGCGCCAGCGCCTCGGCGATCCCCCGCCCGATCCCGGAACTCCCTCCGGTCACGACGGCGACGCGGCTTTCGAGGGAGAAGAGCCCGGAGAGGTATGCGGGGGAAGTCATGCCCGCACCCTAGAACGGGCCTGGGGGCCAACGTCGGTCGGCCCCCAGGGTGTTGTCGCTCAGGGAGTTCCTCAGCCGAGCCCAGGTCCCCGCACCGGAATGCTGGTGAACGTCGGCGCGGGCGCCGGGTCCTGGAAGAAGTCGTTGCCCTTGTCGTCCACGACGATGAACGCCGGGAAGTCCTCGACCTCGATCTTCCAGACCGCCTCCATGCCGAGCTCCTCGTACTCGACGACCTCGACCTTCTTGATGCAGTCCTGGGCGAGACGGGCGGCCGGGCCGCCGATGGAGCCCAGGTAGAAGCCGCCGTGCGCGTCGCACGCGTCGGTGACCTGCTTGCTGCGGTTGCCCTTGGCCAGCATCACCTTGGAGCCGCCCGCCGCCTGGAACTGCTCGACGTAGGAGTCCATGCGCCCGGCGGTGGTCGGACCGAAGGAACCGGAGGCGTACCCCTCGGGGGTCTTGGCCGGACCCGCGTAGTACACCGGGTGGTCCTTCAGGTACTGCGGCATCTCCTCGCCCGCGTCAAGGCGTTCCTTGATCTTGGCGTGCGCGATGTCGCGGGCCACGACCAGCGGACCGGTGAGGGAAAGCCGCGTCTTGACCGGGTACTTGGTCAGCTCGGCGAGGATCGTGTCCATCGGCTGGTTGAGGTCGATCTTGACGACGTCACCGTCGGCCTCCAGGCCCGCGGCGGAGCCGCTGTTGAGCTCGGCGTCCGTCGTCTCCGGCAGGAACCGCGCCGGGTCCGTCTCCAGCTGCTCCAGGAACACACCCTCGGCGGTGATCTTCGCGACGGCCTGGCGGTCCGCCGAGCAGGAGACCGCGATGGCGACCGGGCAGGACGCGCCGTGGCGCGGGAGACGTACCACGCGCACGTCGTGGCAGAAGTACTTGCCGCCGAACTGCGCGCCGATGCCGATCTTCTGCGTCAGCTCGAAGACCTTCTCCTCCAGCTCCTTGTCCCGGAAGCCGTGGCCCAGCTCCGAGCCCTCGGCCGGGATCTCGTCCAGGTAGTGCGCGGAGGCGTACTTGGCGGTCTTCAGGGCGAACTCGGCGGACGTACCGCCGACCACGATCGCCAGGTGGTACGGCGGGCAGGCGGCCGTACCCAGCGAACGGATCTTCTCCTCCAGGAACTTCATCATGGAGGCCTCGTTCAGGACGGCCTTCGTCTCCTGGTAGAGGAACGACTTGTTGGCGGAGCCGCCGCCCTTGGCCATGAAGAGGAACTTGTAGGCGCCGCCGTCGGTGGCGTACAGCTCGATCTGCGCGGGGAGGTTGGAGCCGGTGTTCTTCTCCTCCCACATGGTGAGCGGAGCCATCTGCGAGTAGCGCAGGTTGAGGTTCAGGTACGCGTCGTAGATGCCGCGGCTCAGCGCCTCCTCGTCGCGGCCCTCGGTCAGCACGTTCTGGCCGCGCTTGCCCATGACGATCGCGGTGCCGGTGTCCTGGCACATGGGCAGCACGCCCGCCGCCGCGATGTTCGCGTTCTTGAGCAGGTCGAGGGCGACGAACTTGTCGTTGCCGGACGCCTCGGGGTCGTCGATGATCCGGCGGAGCTGGGCGAGGTGGGCCGGGCGCAGATAGTGCTGGATGTCGTGGATCGCCTCTTCGGCCAGCTTGCGCAGCGCCTCCGGCTCCACCGTGAGGAACGTCCGCCCGTCCGGCCCCTCGACGGTGGACACGCCCTCGGAGGTCACCAGCCGGTACGGGGTGGTGTCCTCTCCCTGGGGGAGCAGATCGGTGTACGCGAACTCAGGCATCTCAGCCCATTCCTCACTCGACGGACGGTCCCGCCGACGCTGGCGGGCCTGTCCAGCGTAGAACCCCTTTCGGGGCGGGCTCTTGTGAGGTAAGGCTCAGTTGCGACACGCCGGGAGTGCGCGGCGAGTGCGCGACTTATCCACACCCCCTAGTCGCGATCTATCGCGTTTGGGTACTCTGCCGTCGTGGACCTTCAGAAGCACGCCCAGACCCCGGGCACGGAGGCGCGCCTGCCCGAGCTGCGCGCCTCCGACGCCGACCGCGACCGCGTCACCGACATCCTCCGCGAGGCCCTGGCCGAGGGCCGGCTGACCGCCGAGGAGCACGCCGAGCGCGTCGAGGGGGTGCTGCACAGCAAGACGGTCGGCGAGCTGGACGTCTACATCCAGGACCTCCCGGCCGGCCACGAGCGGCCCGCCCCGGCCGCCGCCCCGGCCCGCCCGATACCCGGCGCGGTCCCGGCCGACGCCGACGCCAGTGTGGTCGCCGTCTTCAGCAGCGCCGTGCGCCGGGGCCGCTGGCGCGCCGGGCGCCGGTTGCACGCGTTCGCGGTCTTCGGCAGCGTCGAGATCGACCTCAGCGAGGCCGTCTTCGAGTACCAGCAGGTGGTGATCAAGGCGATCTCGGTCTTCGGGGACGTCCAGATCCGCGTCCCGGAGAACGTGTCGCTGCGCGGCACCGGCGGCGGTGTGATGGGCAACTTCGAGGTCAGCACCCGCGACTCGACCGACTCCCAGGCTCCCGTGATCTACGTGGACGGGTGGGCCGTCATGGGCAACGTCGAGGCCAGGCCCAAGCGCGGCCGCTTCGTGGCGGACATCCTCGACCGGGTCCAGGACAAGGTCGACCACAAGCTGCGCAAACACCTGGACCGTTGACGGTCGCGAATTCCGGTGCGGTCCGCGGGCATGTCGCACACCGGCACCCGGGCGCGAGGGGGTGCGAACAGGCCGCCGCGCGCCCGGGGTTGGGGACGCAGTGCATAGGCGCGCGCACAGCGGGTAGGGCTTGCTGCATCGTCTCTCGCTCGCGAAGCCGTCGTCAGGAGTAGACCGTGCTGCAACCGCCGCGTTCGTCCCTGCAGGTCGCCGCCGTCCCGGCCCAGCGGTCACCGAAGCGGGACAGGGACCAGGACGCGCCCTGGCACACCGAGGCGGTGTGCCGGCGTGACGAGGCCACCCTGTTCTTCGCCCCGTCGAAGGAACCGACCGCCGCCCGGCTCTCCCGCGAGGAGGCCGCCAAGCGCGTCTGCGCCCGCTGCCCGGTCATGGTCGAATGCCGCGAACACGCCCTCCTCCAGCCCGAGCCCTACGGCGTCTGGGGCGGCCTGACGGCGGCCGAACGCCGCGTGGTCCTGGCCCGCCGGAGGCGCCGCGAGGTGGAGTTGAAGAAGGCAACGGCACCCCGCATAGCGGGCTGAGGGGTCAAGGTTTTTTGCCTTTAGGGGCGCGGGGAACTGCGCGACCAGCCACAACGCGACCGGCACTCGCGACCGAACCCCGCCCCCTCCCCGGTAGGCGCTACTTCGCCCGATCGAAATCGACCGCGCTGTAAGCCCGCAGCTTGCTCAGCCGATGCTCGGAGTCGATCCTCCGCACCGTCCCCGACTTGGACCGCATCACGATCGAGTCGGTGGTGGCCGTCTCCGACCGGTACCGCACCCCCCGCAGCAACTCCCCGTCCGTGATCCCGGTCGCCACGAAGAACACGTTCTCCCCGTTGACGAGATCCTCGGTGGTGAGCACCCGGTCCAGATCGTGACCGGCGGCGATCGCCCGCTCCCGCTCGGCCTCGTCCTTGGGCCACAGCTTGCCCTGGATGGTCCCGCCGAGACACTTGACCGCGCAGGCAGAGATGATCCCCTCGGGGGTGCCTCCGATGCCGAGCAGCAGATCGATGCCCGTGCCCTCGCGCAGCGCCAGGATCGAGCCCGCGACGTCGCCGTCGGTGATCAGCTTGATCCGCGCACCGGTCTCCCGGATCTCCCTGACCAGCTCCTCGTGACGGGGCCGGTCGAGCACGACGACGGTGACGTCCTCGGGCGCGCACCCCTTGGCTTTGGCGACCCGGCGGATGTTGACCGCCACGGGCGCGTTGATGTCCACGAAGTCGGCGGCCTCGGGGCCGGTGACCAGCTTGTCCATGTAGAACACGGCGGACGGGTCGAACATGGCGCCGCGCTCGGCGGCGGCCAGCACCGCGATCGCGTTCGGCATGCCCTTGGCGGTCAGCCTGGTCCCGTCGATCGGGTCGACGGCGATGTCGACCTCGGGCCCGGTGCCGTCACCCACCCGTTCCCCGTTGAACAGCATGGGCGCTTCGTCCTTCTCGCCCTCGCCGATGACGACGACGCCGTTCATCGAGACGGTGGAGACGAGGGTCCGCATGGCACGTACCGCGGCCCCGTCGGCGCCGTTCTTGTCGTCCCTCCCGACCCAGCGGCCCGCGGCCATCGCGGCGGCTTCGGTCACGCGGACCAGTTCCAGGGCGAGGTTGCGGTCGGGAGCTTCGGAGGGGACATCGAGTTCGGACGGCAGATGATGCTCGGTCATCGGAGCGCACCTTTCTGATACGACGACGGCCGGATGAGGGTTCGATTCCCGACTCTAACGCCAGGCCGACAAAATGAGCAGGGGGCCCCACGGATGAGCGCGCGGGGGTACCTGCGACCATAGGGCACGTGGCAGGAACGAACGGCAAGCAGAAGACGGCCAAGGACATGATCCTTTCCTTGGTCCTCATCGGTCTCGCGGCGGCGGTCGTCTACGTCTTCGTCCCGCACGACGATCACGCTCCCGACCTCAAGCGGGTCGACTACACGGTGGAGACGGCCGGTGCGCGCCGTGCGGCGAGCTACCCGTTGGCCGCCCCCGTGGGGCTCCCGAGTACCTGGAAAGCGACCTCCGTACGCTTCCAGGGCGACGATTCCGACCGCTGGCACCTCGGCTTCCAGGCGCCCGGCGGCCAGTACGTGCAGGTGGAGCAGTCCGCGGGCAAGCGCGCCGACTTCATCGACCAGGCGACCCAGGGCGCCAAGGCGACCAAGGAGACCGAGCGCATCGACGGCCGCACCTGGACCCGGTACACCGGAGGCCGCTACGACGGCCTGGTCCTGGAGGACACCCCCGGCTCCACGACTGTGGTCGCGGGCACCGCGTCCTTCGACCGGTTGGCCACGATGGCGGCCGCGCTGGAGATGAAGACCGCGAAGTAGTACGAACGAAAAGAAGTAGTACGAACGAAAAGGGGCCCCGGACGGAATCCGGGGCCCCTTCGTCGTGCGACGCGCGGTACGACCGCTCAGACGGTGGTGACGACGTCGTCGTACGCCAGGCGCGGCGAGCGCGGGTACCAGGCGTCCGGGCCCGGGTGGCCGATGTTCACGACCATCAGCGGCGTGTGGTCGTCGTCCAGGAACTCCTTGCGGACGCCCTCGAAGTCGAAGCCGGTCATCGGGCCCGCCGCCAGGCCGGCCGCGCGGATACCGACGAGGAAGTAGGCGGCCTGGAGCGCGGCGTTCATCGCGGCGGAGCGCTCACGCACCGGGCGCTCGGCGAAGAACAGGTCCTTGGCCTGCGGGAACGCCGGGAACAGGGCCGGCAGCTCCTCGTGGAACTCGTTGTCCGCCGACAGGATCGCGACCAGCGGCGCGGTGGCCGTCTTGGACTTGTTGCCGTCGGCCATGAGGGCCACCAGGCGCTCGCGGGCCTCGGGGGAGCGGACCAGGGTGATGCGCAGCGGGGTCTGGTTGAAGGCGGTCGGGCCGAACTTGACCAGGTCGTAGATCGCCCGGACCTGCTCGTCGGTCACCGGCTCGTCGGTGAAGGTGTTCGCGGTGCGGGCCTCGCGGAACAGCAGGTCCTGGGCGGCCGGGTCGAGAACGAGAGACATGCGTGACTTCCTCGGATACGCGTCCGGCCCGAGGTGCCGGGCCGACTGAACGGGACGACCCTACGCGAGAGAAGTTAAAGCTTTAACGAAGGGTGCGCGCCCCGTGAAGCGCGCGGCCCGCTACTCGTCCCCCTCGGCCTCCGCCTCCTCCGCCAGCGCCGCGTCCAGCCGCGCCCGCGCCCCCTCCAGCCAGCGGCGGCACACCTTGGCCAGCTCCTCGCCGCGCTCCCACAGCGCCAGCGACTCCTCCAGCGTCGTACCGCCCGCCTCCAGGCGCCGTACGACGTCGATCAACTCGTCCCGCGCCTGCTCGTACGACAGCGCCTCGTCCACCTTGCTGGTCATCCGCCCACCCTAAGCATCGCCACCGACATCCCCACCGGTATCCCCACCGGCATTCACCCGCACCGCGAACTCGCCCCCCGCGACCCGCGCCCGCAGCGCCTCGCCGTCCGTCACCTCGTCCGGCGCGCGCACCACGTGGCCGTCCGCCTTCTGGAGCACCGCGTACCCCCGGCGGAGCGTGGCGGCGGGGGAGAGGGCCACCACACGCGCGTGCGTGTGGGTCAGCTCGGAGTCGGCGCGGTCCAGGAGGTGGCCGAGGGTACGGCGGCCGCGCTCCAGCAGGGCGTCCACCTGCGCCGACCGCTCGTCCAGCATCCGGTGCGGCCGCTCCATGGCGGGCCGGGCCAGCGCGTGCGCGAGACCCCGCTCCTCGCGCTCCAGGACCGCGCGCACACAGCGTCGCCCCCGGTCGCGCAGCATCCGCACCCGCTCGAACTCCTCGCCCACGTCCGGTACGACCTTCTTGGCCGCGTCGGTCGGCGTGGAGGCCCGCAGATCGGCCACCAGGTCGAGCAGCGGACTGTCCGGCTCGTGCCCGATGGCGGAGACGACCGGCGTACGGCACGCGGACACCGCCCGCACCAGCTCCTCGTCGGAGAACGGCAGCAGATCCTCCACGCTGCCGCCGCCGCGGGCCACGACGATGACGTCCACCTCGTCCATCGCGTCCAGCTCCTTGACCGCCCCCACGACCTGCGGCACCGCGTGCACCCCCTGCACCGCGACATTGCGCACCTCGAAGCGGACGGCGGGCCAGCGGTGCCGGGCGTTCTCCAGCACGTCCCGCTCCGCCGCCGAGGCCCGCCCGCAGACCAGCCCGATCAGCTGGGGCAGGAACGGCAGCGGCTTCTTCCGGTCGGCCGCGAACAGCCCCTCGGCCGCCAGCGACTTCTTCAGCCGCTCAAGACGGGCCAGCAGCTCGCCCACGCCGACGGGCCGTATCTCGGCGGCGCGCAGCGAGAGCTGCCCGCGCGGGGCGTACCACTCCGGCTTGGCAAGGACCACGACCCGCGCACCCTCACCGACCACGTCCGCGACCGCGTCGAACACCTGGCGGTAGCACGTCACGCTCACCGAGATGTCGTGCGAGGGGTCGCGCAGGGTCAGGAAGACCACCCCGGCCCCCGGCCGCCGCGACAACTGCGTGATCTGCCCCTCGACCCACACCGCGCCGAGCCGGTCGATCCAGCCGCCGATGAGCCGGGAGACGTCACCGACGGGCAGCGGGGCTTCGGGGGACGTGTTCACAGCCATGCGGCGAGCGTAACGGCCGCCACCGACAAAGGAGCTGTCCGCCGAACACCCCCCTGGGGGGATCTACGGGGCCCCGGGCCCGGCCTTACGATGGGACGCATGACCGCTTCGCCTGGCCGCCGTGTCCTGCTCGCCGCCCCCCGGGGCTACTGCGCCGGTGTGGACCGCGCCGTGATCGCCGTCGAGAAGGCCCTCGAACAGTACGGGGCCCCGATCTACGTCCGCCACGAGATCGTCCACAACAAGTACGTCGTCCAGACCCTGGAGAAGAAGGGCGCGATCTTCGTCGAGCAGACGGAGGAGGTGCCGCCGGGCAACATCGTCATGTTCTCCGCCCACGGCGTCGCCCCCACCGTGCACGAGGAGGCCCAGCGCGGGCGTCTGGCCACCATCGACGCCACCTGCCCCCTGGTCACCAAGGTCCACAAGGAGGCCGTCCGCTACGCCAAGGACGACTACGACATCCTCCTGATCGGCCACGAGGGCCACGAGGAGGTCATCGGCACCTCCGGCGAGGCCCCCGAGCACATCCAGCTCGTCGACGGCCCCGAGGACGTCGCCAAGGTCGAGATCCGCGACCCGTCCAAGGTCGTCTGGCTCTCCCAGACCACGCTCTCCGTCGACGAGACCATGGAGACCGTCGACGCCCTGAAGGCCAAGTTCCCGGGCCTGGTCTCCCCGCCGAGCGACGACATCTGCTACGCCACGCAGAACCGTCAGCTCGCCGTGAAGCAGATGGGTGCCGAGGCCGAGCTGGTCATCGTGGTCGGCTCGCGCAACTCCTCCAACTCCGTGCGGCTCGTCGAGGTCGCCAAGCTCGCCGGTTCCCGCGAGGCGTACCTCGTGGACTTCGCGAGCGAGATCGACGAGACGTGGCTGGAGGGCGTCACCACGGTCGGCGTCACCTCCGGCGCCTCCGTCCCCGAGGTCCTCGTCGAAGAGGTCCTGGAGTGGCTGTCCGCGCGCGGCTACGGCGACGTGGAGCTGGTCAAGGCGGCCGAGGAGTCCATCACCTTCTCCCTCCCCAAGGAACTGCGCCGCGACCTGCGCGACGAGGCGGCGACGCTGATGGCGGAGCGCGGGGGCAGCGGGGCGTCCGAGGCGTGACGGTCCCCGGGGTGTGACGGTCCCCGGGGTGTGACGGTCATCGGCGTGCGGGGAGCCCCGTACGCCGATGGGGATGCCCGGAGCGTGACCGTCAGTCGTACGTCGTAACGTGTTGCCATGCAGATCTTCGGCGTGGACATCGGCGGTTCCGGGATCAAGGGTGCCCCGGTGGACCTGGACAAGGGCGATCTCGCCCAGGAGCGCTGCAAGGTGCTCACCCCGCACCCGGCGACCCCCGAGGGCGTCGCCGACGGCGTGAAGCAGGTGATCGACCACTTCGGGTGGACGGGCCCGGTCGGGCTGACCTTCCCCGGAGTGATCGCGGACGGCGCGACGGTCCTGACGGCGGCCAACGTCGACAAGAGCTGGATCGACACCGACGCCCGCGCCCTGTTCAGCGAGCGGCTGGGCGGGCTCCCGGTGACCCTGGTCAACGACGCGGACGCGGCGGGCCTGGCCGAGATGAAGTTCGGCGCCGGACGCGGCCGTACGGGCACGGTCATCGTCCTCACCTTCGGCACCGGCATCGGCAGCGCGGTCTTCAGCGACGGCGTGCTGGTCGCCAACACAGAGCTGGGCCACCTGGAGCTGAACGGCCACGACGCCGAGAAGAAGGCGTCCAGCAAGGCCAAGGAAGACGGCGAGCTGAGCTGGGAGCACTGGGCGCGGCGGGTGCAGAAGTACCTGGCCCACCTGGAGATGCTCTTCTCGCCCAACCTGTTCATCATCGGCGGCGGCGTCAGCCGCAAGGCCGAGAAGTTCCTCCCGCACATCAAGGGCATCAAGGCCGAGATCGTCCCGGCCCAGCTGCAGAACAACGCGGGGATCGTGGGCGCGGCGATGCGGGCGGCGCAGTCGGAGCAGTAGGGGTGCGGTAGGTATTCCGGCGCCGGGCCGGTGGTCAGCGGGAGTTCCGGCCCGGCGTCGCCCCGGGGTCGGTGGCGGCCCGGCGCCGCCGCTCCCGTACCCACCGCACCCGTCGTACGAGCACGATCACCCCGGCGATCAGCGTGCCGCCGTAGAGCCAGGCCGCCTGGGTGGCGAGGCCGGTGAACAGCCCCATCAGCCGGGCGAGCAGGCCCGCGCCTCCGTCGGTGAGCGGGAAGAGCCCCACGCCGAAGGCGATCGGCACGACCACCGGCGCGGTCAGCAGATCGCCGCCGCGCACCCACAGCGCGGTCAGCACGCAGACGGGCAGGAACAGCACGCCGTACCCGGTCAGGGACGCGTCGAACAGCAGCAGGTCCAGCCAGCCGAGCAGATACATCGCCAGCGCGCAGAAGAGGCCGCCGCCGAGGCCGGTGAGCCGGGGCCCCGGCAGCCC
>NZ_WWIR01000252.1 GCF_009863025.1 Streptomyces sp. SID4985
CGAGCCGATGGAGGACATCGTCCAGGTCGGCACCATCGGCCTGATCAAGGCGATCGACCGCTTCGACTGCGAACGGGGCGTGGAGTTCCCGACGTTCGCGATGCCGACGGTCGTGGGCGAGATCAAGCGCTTCTTCCGCGACACCTCGTGGTCGGTGCGGGTGCCGCGTCGGCTCCAGGAGCTGCGCCTGGCGCTGACCAAGGCCAGCGACGAGCTGTCCCAGCGCCTGGACCGCTCCCCGACCGTGCCGGAACTCGCGGCCGCGCTCGGGGTCTCCGAGGAGGACGTGGTCGACGGCCTCGCCGTGGGCAACGCCTACACGGCGTCCTCGCTGGACTCCCCGGCCCCCGAGGACGACGGCGGCGAGGGCTCGCTGGCCGACCGCCTGGGGTACGAGGACACGGCCCTGGAGGGCGTGGAGTACCGGGAGTCGCTGAAGCCGCTGCTGGCCAAGCTGCCGCCGCGCGAGCGCCGGATCATCATGCTGCGCTTCTTCGCCAACATGACGCAGTCGCAGATCGGCGAGGAGGTCGGGATCTCCCAGATGCACGTGTCCCGGCTGCTCACCCGCACCCTCTCCCAGCTGCGGGAGGGCCTGGTCGCCGACTGAGCGACCGGGCAAAAGACGGCGGCGTGGAGCAGTCGCTCCACGCCGATTCCGCCGAGAATGTGAGTCGGAGGGGCTCCTGCCGGAGCCCGTCCCTTACTTGAGCGCCAGCCACGCCACCGCGGCGACGACGGCCACGGCCACGACGATGCCGATGATCAGACCGACGCGCGGACCGGACGAGGTCGCCTGCTGCTGGACGGGCGGGGGAGCGTCGTCGACGAACGCGCGGAACATCTGGGTGCTGCCGGCGGGGTCGTAATTGCCCTGCGGGCCCTGGGTGTTAGCCATGGGCCGAGACACTAGCGAATCCCCGGTTGCGGCCCAAGTGCGGGGCCACCGGGACAGACGCGGGCACGTCACCCGCAGCCACCTGCATATTTACGATCGCAATACTTGCCTTTGCCAAGTTTTTGCGCCGAACCGCCCCTGTTTATTTGCCTGTGGCAACCAAGCACTCTTATGGTTGCCCCAAGCAACGAATACGGGAGGTGTGATGGCCGGGCAGGCGCAGTTCGAGGAACTGGCACGTCAGCTCAGTGCCGTCGGCGCCGTGAAACGCGACATGGGGCGCATCCTGCCCCCGGACTGCCCGGCCGGTTCCGCCGCCGTGCTGACGCTGCTCGGCCGTCACGGAGCCATGCGCATGAGCAGGCTCGCCGAGCTGCTCTCCGTCGACATGTCGGTCACGAGCCGGCATGTCGCGCACGTCGCGGACCGCGGCTGGATCGAACGGTCGCCGGACCCCGCCGACAAGCGCTCGCGCATCCTGCGCCTGACGCCGGCCGGAGCACGGCAGCTCGAGGAGCTGTCGCTGCGGACCAGCCGGCTGCTGGCCGAGCGGCTGAGCGACTGGACCGACGACGAGGTCGGCCAGCTGATCCGGCTGATGACCCGGCTGCGCGCGTCCTTCGGGGACTGCCGCAGCGGGCTGCCGAGACAGGGCGCCCCCGTAGTCGAAGAGACCACCCGTACACCCGCTCATATGTAAAGGAAGCCCATGGCAACAACCACACCGGCCGGTGTGCGGGCTCACGCCAAGCACGGGGGAGGCGCCGACCAGGCCCCGATGACGCATCGGCAGATCATGGAGGCTCTCTCCGGACTGCTGCTCGGCATGTTCGTGGCGATCCTGTCGTCCACGATCGTCTCCAACGCCCTGCCGCACATCATCGGAGACCTCGGCGGCGGCCAGTCCGCCTACACCTGGGTCGTCACCGCCGCCCTGCTGTCGATGACCGCGGCCACGCCCCTGTGGGGCAAGCTGGCCGACCTGTACAGCAAGAAGGCGCTCGTCCAGATAGCCCTGGTCATCTATGTCGTCGCCTCCATGGCGGCGGGCCTGTCGCAGAACCCCGGCATGCTGATCGCCTGCCGTGTGGTGCAGGGCATCGGCGTCGGCGGTCTGTCCGCCCTGGCGCAGATCGTCATGGCGGCGATGATCTCCCCGCGCGAGCGCGGTCGTTACTCCGGCTACCTCGGCGCGACCTTCGCGGTCGCGACCGTCGGCGGCCCGCTGCTCGGCGGTGTCATCACCGACACCTCCTGGCTGGGCTGGCGCTGGTGCTTCTACGTCGGCGTCCCCTTCGCCGTCATCGCGCTGATCGTGCTCCAGAAGACCCTGCACCTGCCCGTCGTGAAGCGGGACGTCAAGGTCGACTGGGGCGGCGCGTCCCTGATCTCGGCGGCCGTCTCGCTGCTGCTGGTCTGGGTCACCTTCGCCGGTGACAAGTACGACTGGGTCTCCTGGCAGACCTACGCGATGGTCGGCGGTTCGATCGTGCTCGGCGCGCTGTTCGTGCTCGTGGAGGCCAAGGCCGCCGAGCCGATCATTCCGCTGCGGCTCTTCAAGAACCGCACCATCACGCTCGCCTCGCTCGCCTCGCTGTTCGTCGGCGTCGCGATGTTCAGCGGCACCGTGTTCTTCAGCCAGTACTTCCAGCTGGCCCGCGACAAGTCCCCGACCATGTCGGGCGTGCTGACCATCCCGATGATCGGCGGCCTGTTCATCTCCTCGACCGTCTCGGGTCAGTTCATCACCCGCACCGGGCGCTGGAAGGCGTGGCTGGTCAGCGGTGGCGTCCTGGTCACGGCGGGCCTGCTCCTGCTGGGCGGCATCCGGTACGACACGGACTACTGGAAGATGGCCATCTTCATGGCCCTGCTGGGTCTCGGCATCGGCATGATGATGCAGAACCTGGTGCTCGCCACGCAGAACCAGGTGTCCCCCGCGGACCTCGGCTCCGCCAGCTCCACGGTCACCTTCTTCCGCTCCCTCGGCGGCGCGGTGGGCGTCTCGGCGCTCGGCGCGGTGATGGCCCACCGGATCACGCACTACGTCAAGGACGGCGTCTCCGCCCTCAGCCCGAAGTACCAGGCCGCGCTGGCCGGTTCCAGCTCGACCGACACCATCCCGGACATGAACAAGCTGCCCGCGCCGCTGCGCACGCTCATGGAGAGCGCGTACGGCCACGGCATCGCGGACGTGTTCTTCATCGCGGGTCTCCTCGCGGCGATCGCCTTCCTGATCACGCTGTTCATCAAGGAGGTCCCGTTGCGGACCAAGGGCGCGCTGGCGCAGAGCGCCGAGGCCGAGGCCCCGATCGACCCGGCCGCCGCTCCGGTGGTCGCCGAGTCCCAGGAGGTCCCGGTGCTGGTGGGCGCCCTCGGCGGGGCCGATGCGCAGGCCGACGGCACGGCTCCGGCCGCGCACGCCAGGCCCGTCGCCGCCACCGCGTCCGTCGCCGAGTCCCAGCCGGGCACCGGCACGGGCACGCCGGTCGGCGGGCA
>NZ_WWIR01000253.1 GCF_009863025.1 Streptomyces sp. SID4985
GGGCCGCACGCGGGCCCGGGGAGGCCGTACGCGGGCCCTGGGAAGCCGTACGGGCCGCCGCTCAGCCCAGGGCGGCGGTCCGCTCCCGGTAGCCCCGGGCCGGGGCCGCGTCGCGGTACGGCTCCAGGCGGCGCTCGAAGTCCCTGACGTACTCGACCGCGCGCACCGAGCGCATCTCCGCCGCCTGGGCCGCCGCGTCGGCGGCCAGCGCGCACGCCTGGTCGAGTTCGCCGAGGCCGAGCCGGGCGGTGGCGAGGACCACCCGGCAGAACAGCCTGCTGCGGGCGTGCGCCGGTCCGCGCAGCCGCAGCGCGCGCTCCGCGTGCTGCGCGGCCGCGCGGAACTGCTGGAGGTCCCGGTGGCAGTGGCCCAGCTCGTCCGCGAGCTGGCCCTCGTCGAAGAAGCGCGCCCAGTGCGGCACCTCGTCGCCGGGCCGGGCGGCCTCCAGGGCGCGTTCGGCGCGCAGTAGTGCGGTGGTGCACGCCCGCGCCTCCCCGAGCATCGCGTGCGCCCGCGCCTCCGCCGCGTGCAGGAGCGACTGGACGACCGGGGGCGCCGCCGTGCCGACCCCCTGCTGGGCGACCCGGGCGAGCTGCAGGGCCTCCCTGCCGTGCCCGAGGTAGACGGCCTGACGGCTCATGGTGACCAGCACGTACGAGCCGTAGGACCGGTCCCCGGCGGCCTGCGCGAGCCGCAGCGCCTGGACGAAGTAGCGCTGGGCGAGCCCGTGGGCGGCGATGTCGTACGACGTCCAGCCCGCGAGCCGGGTGAGGTCGGCGGCGGCGCCGAAGAGCCGGCGGCCGGTCTGCTCGGAGTAGACCCCGCGCAGCATCGGCTCGCACTCGTGCTCCAGATAGCGCACCAGGGCCTGCCGGGCGTGGCCGCCGCCGTACTGGTCGTCCAGGGTGCGGAACAGCTCACCGACCGAGCGCAGCGCGGCGATGTCGCCCGAGGTGACCCGGTGTCCGGAGGAGCGGTCGGGGTGGCCGGGCGGCCGGAGCGCGCCGGGGACCGGCTCGGCCCGGCCGGGTGTGCTGCCGTGGCGGCCCTGCGCGGGCACCCGGGGTGCCGGTTCGCGGGCCACCCGGTCGTCGGCCCTGCCGATCAGCCAGTCCCGGCTGGGCACCACGAGCCCGGCCGGGGTGAAGGCGATCCGGCGCAGCTCGGCATGGCTGCCGGAGTCCTTGCGCCACAGCGCGCCGACGATGTCCACGGCCTCCTCCGGCGTGGACGCGAACTCGAGCCCGGCGTACACCGGCGCGCACGCGTCCAGACCGAGGTCCTGCGCGGTGAGCCTGCGCCCGAGGCGGCGCGTGAAGACCTCGGCGATGAGCGCGGGGGTGGTGCCCCGGGGCTGCTGGCCGCGCAGCCAGCGGGTGACGGAGGTCTTGTCGTATCTGAGGTCCAGCCCGTGCTCCAGGCCGAGCTGGTCGACGCGCCGGGCCAGACCCGCGTTGGAGAACCCCGCCTCTGCGATGAGCGCGGCGAGCTGGCGGTTGGGGGTGCGCTGCGCGGGTCGGTCCGTCATCTGTGGTGCGGTCTCCTGCCTTCCAGCTCCCTGAGGTGCCGGGATCGCCTGTGAGCAGCCCTTTCGGCCGCACGAACGGCGCGAATGTAGCGGAGAGTGAGCAAGTAGTCGCACATTCCGCCGCGCATTCATCCGATCGTGTGAGCATCACCCGTGGGACTGACGTGTCCGGGCCGGACGTACAGTGGCGTGGGCGCCCGACGCGCCTGACAGACCCGACGAGGGGCAGCCTGAGGGAGGCGCTTGCCGTGAGTGAGTTGCGGTTCGTCCACATGGGGTTCGGCGCGGACGCCGTCGAGTACCAGGAGGCGTGGGACGAGCAGCGCCGGGTGCACGCCGCCCGGTTCGCCGACGAGGTCCCCGACACCGTGCTGCTCCTCGAACACCCCCCGGTGTACACGGCGGGCCGCCGCACCGAGGACAGCGAGCGCCCGCTCGACGGCACCCCGGTGGTGGACGTGGACCGGGGCGGCAAGATCACCTGGCACGGCCCCGGCCAGCTGGTGGGCTACCCGATCCAGAAGCTGCCCCGCCCGGTCGACGTGATCGCCCACGTACGCCGCCTGGAGGAGGCCCTGATCCGCGCCTGCGCGGAGTTCGGCCTGGAGACCAGCCGCGTCGAGGGCCGCAGCGGGGTCTGGGTGCTCGGCGACCCGGTCGAGCAGCGCCCCGCGCTCGGCGGGCTCTCCCTGGACTTCGACCCGCGGCTGAACGACGAGGAGTTCGACCCCCGGATGAACGGCCCGGAGTACGCGCCCTCCAACGCGGGCCAGCGCCGCGAGGACCGCAAGATCGCCGCGATCGGCATCCGCGTCGCCAAGGGCGTCACGATGCACGGCTTCGCCCTCAACGTGAACCCGGACAACCGCTGGTTCGACCGCATCATCCCCTGCGGCATCCGTGACGCCGGAGTGGCCTCGCTCGCGAACGAACTGGGCCGGGACGTCACGATCGCCGAGGTCGTGCCGGTGGTCGAGCGGCACCTGCGGGCCGTCATGGAGAACGCGGACCTCAAGCCCCGGGTGATCGAGAAGACCGCCGCGGTCTGATCGGACCGACCGGGAACGGTCCGATCGGTCCGACCGGGAATTCGGCCTGCGTCCGCGAGGTTTTCCTCACCCGTAGGGCCCAATGAACACGGGCGTACTCTGTGTACGCCGAAGAATCGAAGACTACTTCGCAACAAGCAGGGAGCCGGTCGTGTCCGCAGTCGCACCCGACGGACGCAAGATGCTGCGCCTGGAGGTCCGCAACAGCCAGACCCCCATCGAGCGCAAGCCCGAGTGGATCAAGACCCGGGCGAAAATGGGCCCCGAGTACACGAAGATGCAGAACCTCGTGAAGAGCGAGGGCCTGCACACGGTGTGCCAGGAGGCCGGCTGCCCCAACATCTACGAATGCTGGGAGGACCGCGAGGCCACCTTCCTCATCGGCGGCGACCAGTGCACCCGGCGCTGCGACTTCTGCCAGATCGACACCGGCAAGCCCGAGGCCCTGGACCGCGACGAGCCGCGCCGCGTGGGCGAGTCCGTGGTCACCATGGACCTCAACTACGCCACGATCACCGGCGTCGCCCGCGACGACCTGGAGGACGGCGGCGCCTGGCTGTACGCCGAGACCGTGCGCCAGATCCACGCCCAGACCGCGGGCCGCGAGACCGGCCGCACCAAGGTCGAGCTGCTGGCCCCCGACTTCAACGCGGTGCCCGAACAGCTCGCCGAGGTCTTCGCCTCCCGCCCCGAGGTCTTCGCGCACAACGTCGAGACGGTCCCGCGCATCTTCAAGCGCATCCGCCCCGGCTTCCGCTACGAGCGCTCGCTGAAGGTCATCACCGAGGCCCGCGACTTCGGCCTGGTCACCAAGTCCAACCTGATCCTCGGCATGGGCGAGACCCGCGAGGAGATCAGCGAGGCGCTGCGCCAGTTGCACGAGGCCGGATGCGAGCTGATCACCATCACCCAGTACCTGCGCCCCTCGCTGCGTCACCACCCGGTGGAGCGCTGGGTCAAGCCGCAGGAGTTCGTGGAGCTGAAGGAGGAGGCCGAGGAGATCGGCTTCTCCGGTGTGATGTCCGGCCCGCTGGTCCGCTCGTCGTACCGCGCCGGCCGCCTGTACCAGATGGCGATCGAGAAGCGGGGCGCATTCGTGGCGAGCCAGGCGGTCTGACGTACCCCTGGCGCACGCCCGTCGCACCCATGCGGTGTGAGCAAGCCGTGTGAATTCACGCACAAGTTCCTACTGGCCAGTAATGGCCGAGTCGACGCGGTCCCGGCCGTCCTCCCTGATGAGGGCACCCGCCGGGACCGCGTCGTCGTACGCGGGGCGCGCACCAGCCCTTCACTGGCGTTTGACCGGCCGGTCACGCCCTGGTAACACCAATCAGTGACCCTGGAATCACGCCCCGTACTCCACCCGCTCCGAGGGGGGACCTCGATCATGCAGGCCGCACCCGTCCGCGCCAACGCCATCCCGTCCCTCAGCGGCGCCCTGCGCGCCGTCGAGTCCCTGCTGATGAACGGCGGTCAGCGCACCGCCCGCCGCAACGCCTGGACGTCGGTCCTGGAGGACCGCCGCCGGGCCAAGGACCGCGTCGAGGCCCAGCAGGTCCTCGACCGCGCCGCCGCCCGTCTCTGACCCTCCCCCGCCCCGGTGTGACGCTTCCGACACCGCCGTCGAGAGTGCGCCGGAGGCCACGTAGACTTCGTGGCATGGCGAGGAAGGAAACCGCGGCGGACGCCGCGAACGCAGGGCGACTGAAGCAGATCGCTCTCACGTACAAGATGACCCAGAAGGCCGACAAGACGATCGGCCTGGTACTGGCTGCCGTCGCACTCGGTATCTTCGGTGTCCTCCTCGTGATCGGCTTCCTGGTCGGGCATCCGTACTACTTCGGCTTCGCGGGCCTGCTGATCGGTCTGCTGTCCGCGGCCGTCGTGTTCGGCCGCCGGGCCGAGCGGGCCGCCTTCGGGCAGATGGAGGGCAGGCCGGGCGCCGCCGCGGCGGTGCTGGACAACATCGGCCGGGGCTGGAGCACCACCCCCGCCGTGGCGATGAACCGCAGCCAGGACGTCGTGCACCGCGCGGTCGGCAAGGCCGGCATCGTGCTCGTCGCGGAGGGCAACCCGAACCGGGTGAAGAGCCTGCTCGCGGCCGAGAAGAAGAAGATGAACCGCATCGTCGCGGACGTGCCCGTGCACGACCTGATCGTGGGCGGCGGCGAGGGTCAGGTCGACCTGAAGAAGCTGCGCACGACGATGCTGAAGTACCCGCGCGTCCTGACCGGCCCGCAGGTGACCGCCACCAACGACCGGCTGCGCGCGCTCGGCGACCTGATGACCAACATGCCGCTCCCGAAGGGGCCCATGCCCAAGGGGATGCGGATGCCGAAGGGCGGCAGCCCGAAGTCGCGCTGACGGGTTTTCGTAGTCGTACGAGAGTGGGGCCCGGCCGGAGGAAGTCCTCCCGGCCGGGCCCCACTCTCGTATCCGCTTGTGGACTAGATGCGGACCTCGACGGTCTTGGCGAGGCGGTCGTGCAGGCCGCGGCCGTCGCGGTCCCAGACCAGGGCGGGGACGGCGAGGCAGAGCAGGACGGTACGGAGCAGGGCGCGCGCCGGGTTGACGACGCCGGTCTCCAGGGCGACCACACGCAGCCCGAAGAGCCGCTTGCCCGGGGTGAAGCCGAGGGTGCCGACCAGGAGCGCGCTCATCGCGAAGAAGACGAGGAGCGCCCAGTTGCTGGTGGCGGGGCTGTTGCCGTGGGTGATCAGGCCGTATGCGATCAGGACGCACAGCCCCCAGTCCACGGCGAGCGCGCCGAGCCGCCTGCCGGGCCGGGCGACCGAGTTCGCACCGTCCTCGGGAAGCCCGAGCTGCTCGCCCCGGTACCCGAAGTCCGCGCCCGCCTCTTCCATGGCCGCGCGGGGCCCGGAGAGCCACGATCCCATTGCTTGCCTGTTGTCCACCCGTCCACGGTACTGTGCCGGGTTTTGATCACTGCCTGGAGGGGGGTTCCGGGGCTACGGTGGAGGGGCGGCCGGTTAACTTCTGCGAAACAAACGAGTCACGCCCGAGAAACCGCGCGTCCCTAGTGTCGGAAAAAGCGTGTGCCACCGCACTGGCCGCACAACCCGATCTACCACCCCGACCGGACGGCCGGGAGTAGGAGGAGCTGGATGTTCCAGAACGCCGACGACGCCAAGAAGTTCATCGCGGACGAGGACGTCAAGTTCGTAGACGTACGTTTCTGCGACCTGCCGGGCGTCATGCAGCACTTCACCGTCCCCGTCGAGGCGTTCGACCCGGACGAGGAGCTGGCCTTCGACGGCTCGTCGATCCGCGGCTTCCAGGCCATCCACGAGTCCGACATGGCGCTGCGCGCCGACCTGTCGACGGCCCGCATGGACCCGTTCCGCCGCGACAAGACGCTGAACATCAACTTCTTCATCCACGACCCGATCACGGGCGAGCAGTACTCCCGCGACCCGCGCAACGTGGCGAAGAAGGCCGAGGCGTACCTCGCCTCCACGGGCATCGCGGACACCGCGTTCTTCGGCCCCGAGGCGGAGTTCTACGTCTTCGACTCGGTCCGCTTCGCCACCAGCGCGAACGAGGCGTTCTACCACATCGACTCCGAGGCCGGCGCCTGGAACACCGGTGCGGTCGAGAACAACCGCGGCTACAAGGTCCGCTACAAGGGCGGCTACTTCCCGGTGGCCCCGGTGGACCACTTCGCCGACCTGCGCGCGGAGATCTCCCTGGAGCTGGACAAGGCGGGCCTCAAGGTCGAGCGCCAGCACCACGAGGTGGGCACCGCCGGCCAGGCGGAGATCAACTACAAGTTCAACACGCTGCTCGCCGCCGCGGACGACCTCCAGCTCTTCAAGTACATCGTGAAGAACGTCGCCTGGCGCAACGGCAAGACCGCGACCTTCATGCCGAAGCCGATCTTCGGCGACAACGGCTCGGGCATGCACGTCCACCAGTCCCTGTGGTCCGGCGGCGACCCGCTCTTCTACGACGAGGCCGGTTACGCGGGCCTGTCGGACATGGCCCGCTACTACATCGGCGGCATCCTCAAGCACGCCCCGTCGCTGCTGGCGTTCACCAACCCGACGGTGAACTCGTACCACCGCCTGGTGCCGGGCTTCGAGGCGCCGATCAACCTGGTGTACTCGCAGCGCAACCGCTCCGCGGCGATGCGTATCCCGATCACGGGCTCCAACCCGAAGGCCAAGCGCGTCGAGTTCCGCGCGCCCGACTCCTCCGGCAACCCGTACCTCGCCTTCTCCGCCCTGCTCCTCGCGGGCCTGGACGGCATCAAGAACAAGATCGAGCCCGCCGAGCCGATCGACAAGGACCTCTACGAGCTGGCCCCCGAGGAGCACGCCAGCGTCGCCCAGGTCCCCACCTCCCTCGGCGCCGTCCTCGACCGCCTCGAAGCCGACCACGACTTCCTCCTCCAGGGCGACGTCTTCACCCCGGACCTCATCGAGACGTGGATCGACTACAAGCGCACGAACGAGATCGCTCCGCTGGCGCTGCGGCCGCATCCGCACGAGTTCGAGCTGTACTACGACGTGTGATCGTCGCTGCGTGAAGAAGGCCGCTGCCCCCGTCTCCGACTCCGGAGGCGGGGGCAGGTCTATACCCGCTCAATCTCCACGGCCAGGACGCCAAGAGTCTCTTTGTCGGGCGGGTAGATCGCGCGGATGTTGGTGAGTTGCCGCTCTCGGTCGGCTGTTGGGTTGACCTTGTGAGGGCCCTCGGTGTCCAGCATGGTCTCGAAGTCGGCGTATTCCGTGACGCGGAGGACTCGCACGTCGCAGGTCTCGTCGGTGTGCTTGACGCGGAAGCGGATGATGTCGCCAGTGGCGAGGTCGGAGAGATGCGGGTACTTGACGCGGACCTCGATGGTCTTGGTGCCCGCGGCCACGAGGTCGAAGTACTGCCGGTAGAGGTTGAGCTCGTGGACGCGGGTGGTGCTGTCGGTCATCGGGAGGGGACGCTCCTGGGCGACGGCTCGTTGATCAGACGGCCGATCTCGGCGGCTGAGTACGAGCGAAAGAAGTGGCGAGGGTCTGAGAGCAGTGTCTCGGCCATGGCGAGCATCCGGTCGACGTACTCGGTGATGGTGCCGGGCCACTGACGGGTATCGAGCATCCAGGGAGCAACACCCTCGGGCAAGGGGGCACGGCCCTCTCGTATGAGGGATTTTGACAGCTTGGCGCCCGTCTCCGTCACGATCTGAGGGCAGAAAAGGCGGGCCGGGAGCTGGGCGCGGGTGAGGCCGACGGCATGGAGGGCTTCGTCGACGAGGTGGGAGCCGAAGACCCAGTCGCCGCCCTTGACCATGACGTGCAGTGTGCCAGGAGGGCTGGTCAGGGCGAGTTCCTTGACCAGGTTGCGGTACAGGGTGGCCAGGTCCAGGTACGGGTCGGCAGCGGGCGAGACGGTGGCCTCGTACGGGCCGTGGTGGAGACAGACGGCGGAGATCTCGGCCGACTCGGGAGCCACCAGGTGGTGGACCCGCGTTCGTTCGGCGTGTTTCTCCGCCCAGCCGCAGCCGGGACGCGGACAGGGGACGCGGAGATGCGGAGTGCCGGTGGAAGGGGCGAGCCACCAGCGGGCGGCGTCGAGGCGCGGGAGCAGCCGGAGCCAGGTGCGCCGGAAGTGTTCGCCGGCCTGCTGCTGGGTGTACGTCTCGATGCGGTGCGGGATGCCCAGGCGGTGAGACAGAGTGGTGAAGAGGGGCAGGTAGAGGGAGGCGACGAGGTCGAGAAGGGCCTGCTCGCCAAGGGCCTGGGCGTAGGCGCGCTGGTAGCGATGGCCACTGGCGGGGTCGGTGACGAGTTCGTACGGGGCGTTGTCCAGGGCGCTGAAGAGCACCTCCGTGGAAAGCCCGAAGCGGTCGCGCAGGCGGGCGGCCATGGCGAAGGTCAGGGACTGCACCAGTGAGGTGCCGATGTGCGGAGCGCCGTTGATCTGGGTGCCGACGACCAGCACGATCCGCTCGGGCCGGGTGCCCAGGATGCGCGGGGTCAGTACGTCCTCCGCATGGTGCAGGGCGTTGGCGAGGACAGTGTTCGGTGAGACGAGGTATGGGGTCATGCCGTGTCCTTCCGGGACGCCACCCCGCTCCCGGTACGGATGAACGCGGCCCACACACACTTGCCGGGGCCCGTCCTCTCCCGCACACCCCAACTGTCCGCAGTGGCCGACACGATCAACAACCCGCGACCCCCGACGTCGGACTCCTCGGGCGCGCGTTGTGCCGGAGCCTCGTCGCTGGCGTCGTGGACCTCAATGAGCAGATGGTCGGCGAAGGAGTCGACGCGTACGAGGATGAGGCGCCCTGCGGGTGTTCCGTGGAGCACGGCATTGGTGACGAGCTCCGAGGCGCACAGCCGCATGTCGTCGAGTCGGCTGGTCTCGCCCCATTCGGCGAGCGTGGCGACGACAAAGCCACGCGCGATGCGTGGCGTGGTCCGGCGGCGAGGGAAGAGCGCGGTGCGGTGCCGTTCCGTGGTCGGAGGTAGATCCTGCGAGGCGTCGGGGACCTCATCGGTGAGTTTGCTTGCCATGGTCAACAGCAAAGCTGCTTGACTCATTTGGGTCGGGAGCCAGCGCGGGGGCCATGTCGGGGGCCACTATGGGGGCCACAGTCCACGGCTCCGGGGAGAGGGGATGCGCGAATCAGGGATCGGCGTACTACTCACCCAGTTACGCACTGAGCGTGGGTGGACCCAGCAGCGGGTGGCCGACGAGTACAACGCCGTCGAGGGCAGTTCCGCCAAGACCGGTAAGGAGATCGGACGCTACGAGCGCGAGGCTCGTATCCCCGTCCCGTACACGCGGAGATATTTGGCACGGGTGTTCTCCATCGATGCCGCAATGCTCGATCGTGCTGTCGCTGTCAGCAAGAGTCGGAAGGGCGAGCCGGAGTCGGCTCTCGAGCCTCGGACCCGGCCTTCTCCACAAGGGGCGTACCCGCTTTCCGTTCGAGCCGTCTCAGACGATGCGGCGGTGTCCGCCGACTTCGCGCGGTTCGTCGCCGCACGCAACGCTGATGAGGTCGTCGTCGAGCAGTTGGAAGCCGACGTGGCCTGGCTCGCTCGGTCATACGTCAGTCATCCGCTGCTGGAGATGCACTCGCAGATCAAGCGGTTGCGGGACGGCGTGTACGAGCTGCTGCGAGGACGCCAGCGTCCTCGCCAGACCGCTGATCTCTATGTCGCGGCATCGAGATTGAGTGGGCTGTCGGCCCACGTCTGTCTGGACCTGGGCGCCTACGACTCCGCCGCTACCCATGCGCGAACTGCTCGGACGTGTGCAGAAGCAGCCGGGCACGAGGGCATGTTGGCGTGGGTGCGGGCGGTCGAATCGCTGATCGCCTACTGGAACGGCCGGTACGATCAGGCGGCTCGGCTGGCCCGAGCCGGCCTTCACCACCGGGCCCGTGGGAGCATCGAAGCCCGGCTGGCCAGTCTTGAGGCGAGGGCGCTAGCGCTCCAAGGCGACTGCGCAGGCGCCCGTGCGGCCCTGGCCGATGCCGAGCGATACCGCGATGCCATGTCCAGCCAAGACGAGTTACCCGGCGTCTTCGCCTTCCCGGGCGCCAAGCAGTTCGCGTACGCGGGGACGACTCAACTGGCAATGGGCGGCCGCGAGCAGGTCCAGCATGCGATCACCAGCGCCAAGGCTGCGATCCAGCTCTATTGCTGCGCCGAGGAAGACGACCAGTCGGTCGGCGACCTGTACGCCGCGCATCTCGATCTGGCTCGTGGCCACCTGCTCCTGGGCGATCTGGAGGGCACAGAGGTGATGCTGAAGTACGTCCTCAACTCCGCCCCCGAGCGCATGTCGGCCAGCATCGTGCGCAGGATCACGGACCTGGGCCGCGAACTGAAGGCGCCACAGTACGTTGGGACGGCGCAGGCCGTACACCTGCGTGAGCGACTCCAGTACACGGCCGCCCTAGCGGCCTCGACCACCGCCCCCTGACCGGAGCTGCCGCCGTGACCGACCAGTCCGCCGCACACGCCGCCGCCGTCACCGACCGGGACCGTCTCGCCCGGAGCGCCTACAGCAGTGACCGGGATCTCGCGGCCCGCCAGTCTCTCTACCGGTGGCAGACACCGCGCTACGACTTGCCCGGCATCGTGGCCGAGAAACTGCGCGGCGTGCGCGGACGGGTGGTCGATGTCGGTTGCGGCAACGGGAAGTTCATCCGGCGACTGCGTGAGGAAAGGCCGGACCTGGCGCTGCTGGGCCTCGATATTGCGCCCGGCATCGTCTCCGGTGTACCCGGCCCGGTCGCCGTGGCGGATGCGACCGCGTTGCCACTGGCGGCGGACAGTGCCGATGCCGCTCTGGCGATGCACATGCTGTACCACGTCGCCGACATCCCGCAGGCGGTGCGGGAGCTGTCCCGTGTCGTCACCGACCGTGGGCTGGTCATCGCATCCACAAACAGCGACCGGGACAAGTCCGAGCTCGATGGCCTCTGGCAGCGGGCCGCCGGAGACGTCCTCGGCACGAAACGGGGTCCGGGGCGTATCTCTCTGAGCGCCCGCTTCTCCCTGGAGAAGGCGCCTGTCTTCCTTGGGCAGGCGTTCGGCCACATCGAGACGATCGAGCTGCCCGGCACCATCACCGTTCACGACCCGGAGCCCGTCATCGCGCACATGGCCTCCTACCAGGCTTGGGCGGACCAGCACGACGTCCCGTTCCAGGACACCATCGACAGGGCCCGCGCCATCCTTGTCGACCACCTGGCACGGCACGGCGCCTTCCGGATCACCTGCCTGGGCGGCGTACTCGTGTGCCGCTTGTGACCGCCTTCGTCGCGCCAGAACGGGTGTGCCCCCGTCTCCGAGTCCGGAGCCGGGGGCACACCCATGTCCACCGCTGGTCCTTCTCAGACCTCGTACCGGCCGACTTCGAGGAAGTGGCGCAGGGCCTCCGGGGTGCCGTCGTCCAGGGCCGCGTTCGCGGCGGCGCGGAGGGCGGGGGTGGTGCCGGGGGCGGCGAGGAGTGTGGTGATGGCGACGCGGTCGTCCTCGGCCTGGGCGAGCCGGTAGCCGGTCTCCAGCCAGGCGCGGATCTCGGCCGGGGTCGTTGTGGTTCCGAGAGTCGGACTCGCGAAGTGATGACGCGCTCCGTGCGGAACTCGTTCGGCTACGCGAGATGCTGTCCCTCGCCGAACGTGCCCTCAGTGATCTGCGCTCAGAGCTGGAGGAGAGCAGCGCGGCCGATGCTGTTCTCCGGCAGGAGCTCCGTCGGGCCGTCGCTGGCGCGAGGGACGCCAACCAAGAGGTCGAAGCCGCACGGGAGCTGGTTGAAGCCCGTGAATCAGTCGTCGCTCAGGTCGAACTCGATCTCCTGCGCCTGGAGCGCTCCGCGTCCGCGATCGAAAAGCTGTCTCCCTTCGACTTCGTCGTCTGCCCTCGCTGCATGCAGCGGTTGGAAGGACGGCCGGTCCAAGAGGACCACTGCATTGTCTGCCTGCAACACGATCCCCCGGACGAGTCCGTCGACCCTGCAGCCATCCAGCAGACCCGGGAGGCCCTTGAGAGGCAGCTCCAGGACGCACAAGCTGTTCGCGAAGCTGATGCGCAGGTTCTTGCAGCTGCGCGCGACCGCGTCCAGCAGGCCGACTTCCTCACCACCACCCTGCGACGGGAGCTGGACGTGCAGACCCGGGACATCGTCGCGCCCAGGTTCGACGCGATCGCCGGTTCCAGCGCCCGCGTAGCCTCGCTCAGAGCGAGCATCGACGCCGTCACCCAGCTGCGTGATGCCTGGGCTCGCGCGCGGTCCATCAACCAAGAGGTCAAGGACCTCAAGGCGACCCGCACGCGCGTCCAGACCGACGTCAAGAGTCGCACCCTGGCCCTCGCAGCCCGCGGCCAACTCGTAGACGACCTGAGCCAGGAGTTCTTCACCCTGCTCGCCGAGCTGCACCTGCCTTGGGTACAAACGGCGGTCATCGACCCGAAGACCTATCTGCCGGTGATCGACGGCAATCCCTTCGAGAGCCTGCAGGCTTCCGGCGGCGGCATCACGACATGCGTGAGCATCGCCTACAGCCTCGCCCTACTGGAATTCGGGCTCACCCACCCTGATGTCCTCGTCCCCTCCCTGCTGATCATCGACTCCCCGCGCAAGGCACTGGGCAACAACCCAGACGACCAGGAACGCGG
This sequence comes from Streptomyces sp. SID4985, assembly GCF_009863025.1. Lineage (GTDB taxonomy): Bacteria > Actinomycetota > Actinomycetes > Streptomycetales > Streptomycetaceae > Streptomyces. Next base: position 12,732 of record NZ_WWIR01000253.1, read on the forward strand.
AAACCGCATCTACGACCGCTTCAAGGCACTCGCAGACGCCTACGGCGACCGAGTACAGCTGATCATCGCTGACAACGACACCGCTCCCATCCCTAGCGACACCTTCAGTACCATCCCCCTCGACTACAACCGCCCCATGGTCCCCGGCGTAGTACACCCTGGGCCTGAGCATGTTCACCGTGCCGAACACAGCTATGAGGCATAGGCCCGCGGCTGGCCATCGGGTCTGCGGGTCTGATGCAGCTTTGGGTGACAGGTTGACCTGCCCCACTCCGTGGGCGTTGCCGTCGCCGCTGCCGTCAGATCAGGTCGGGAAGCAGGGTGAAGTAGTCCACGTGCTTGGGCTGGACGACAGCGAAGTGACGGCGGTCGAGAGTGGCGATACGCCGGGCTCCATGGCGTTCGGCGACTGCGATCACGGAGGCGTCGACCGCTCCGAGGGGGAAACTGTCGTACTGCTCGATGAGTTCACCGACGCGAAGGAGGTCGTCAGGGGTGACGTTGTCGAGCTCCAAGTGGCCACTGGCAACGTGGTCGATGAACGTACGTTCCACGCGTGGCCAACGTTCCAGCTGCCAGCTGACCTCGGCCAGGACGGTAGAGGGCAGGATCTTCCGGCCTCGGAGCCGAGAGAAGAAGTCCACGCAGCGGGCGTGGTGGTTGTCCCTGGCGTTGAAGAACGCGACGAGGGGTCCGGTGTCGAGGATCGTGACGGTCACCCGGCGGCACTCCCGCGCCTGTCGCCGCGGGCTGCGATGTAGGCGTCATGATTCTCCGCGTAGTCGGCGGGGGCGTCGATACTGCCGGCGAGAGCGAGGAAGCTGGCCGGAAGCAGGTCACCCTCGTCGTCGTCCGCCTCGTCAGTCTGCTCTTCCGCTCGCGGCGGGAGGACGTCGGCGAACTCTTCGTCCTGGCTGATGATCAGGCGGAGGCGGCGGGCCTGCCGAGGACTGAGGTGTTCCACCGCGTACCGCAGGTCTTCGTAGTCGCGTGCTGCCGTCATGGCTCAAGTCTGGCACGTAGGCCCCTTCGGCGTCCTGGGGCAGCGCCCTTTGCCTCCCCAGTCCGCACAGACGGGCCCGAAGCCGGGATCTGGCAGCGTTCGGGCCTGAGCGGGATGGGTCCCTCGTCGGTCGGGGAGCTTCGCCGGACCAGAGTTCCCCAATGGCTATCAGGGCCCACAACCGTGACGCGTACCTGCGTGCAGCCGGTTGGGCCTCGGCCACCGACAGTCAGCCACGACGGCGGGTACGCCGGACGGTCACCCGCCACGTGTGTCTCGCTAAGTCCCCTCCGGCACCAGCCACTGCCCATGTCGTCACAGCCCGGGCCAGCATGACAGGCCCAGCCGTGCGGGACGACGGTTCGGCCGAGTCACGGTTTCGCTGCTCTGTCGGTCGGGTCCATAGGTGTACGCGGTGAGTGGGCGGTGGGCGTCGCCGGCGGGGCGATAGACAGGAGCGGGCGACGGTCACCGGCCGCCGGCGCGCGGCGGCCCACGTGAGCGGGACGCCTTTGACCGCGCCATGTTCTGCCGTTGTAGCCGCAGCCGGCCGCAAGCCCGTGGGCCGAAGCTTCCGGCAGGACGGGCCTGAGCGGGATGGGTTCCCGGTACGCCTCCGACTTCTCCGCCCTGAGAGGCTCAGCCAGCATGGCGCTGACCAACGCGGCACGGGCCGCTATTGCGAGCCATAACTTGAGCCTCACGATCGCGTGATCCATTTTTCACTCTGCGTAAGTGCGTGCACCGGGTACCCGACGCCGGAGCCAAGCCGCGCACCACCCTGCGGAACATCTACGGGCAATCCGCCTGACCCGGTGTGCAACGCCTGTGCAAGATGATCTCCGCGAAGACCAGAATGCGCAGGTCAGGACGCCGGGTGTGCATTACTACGACGTGTGATCGTCGGCGCCTGATCGACGCTTATGGGTGTGCCCCCGTCTCCGAGTCCTGAGCCGGGGGCACACCCATGTCCACCGCTGGTCCTTCTCAGACCTCGTACCGGCCGACTTCGAGGAAGTGGCGCAGGGCCTCTGGGGTGCCGTCGTCCAGGGCCGCGTTCGCGGCGGCGCGGAGGGCGGGGGTGGTGTCGGGGGCGGCGAGGAGTGTGGTGATGGCGACGCGGTCGTCCTCGGCCTGGGCGAGCCGGTAGCCGGTCTCCAGCCAGGCGCGGATCTCGGCCGGGGT
>NZ_WWIR01000254.1 GCF_009863025.1 Streptomyces sp. SID4985
GTTGACCAGGAAGACCGAGCCCCACCAGAAGTGTTCGAGCAGGAACCCGCCGAGCAGCGGTCCGACAGCCGCGCCTACGGCGGCGACCGCGCTCCAGATGCCGATGGCGAGCGCGCGTTCGCGCCGGTCGGGGAAGACCTGGCGCAGGATCGAGAGCGTGGCGGGCATGATCATGGCACCGCCGACGCCGAGCAGCGCGCGGGCGAAGATCAGGGTGTCGGCGCTGTGGGACAGCGCGGCGACGGCCGAGGCGACGCCGAAGAGGGCGTAGCCGAGCAGCAGGACGCGTCTGCGTCCGACGCGGTCGCCCAGCGTGCCGAAGAGGATCAGCAGTGACGCGCAGACCAGCGGATAGACGTCGACGATCCAGAGCAGTTGTTCGGCACCGGGCCGAAGGTCCTCGGTGACGGCGGGTACCGCCACGTGCAGCACGGTGGCGTCGAGAGCGACGAGCAGCAGGCTGACACAGAGGACGACGAGAACGACCCAGCGGTTGGCACCGGTCCCGGTCGCCCGACGGCACGGCCCGATTTCGGCCGTGGTCGTCCCGGACATGTACTACCTCCCAGATGATCCCTCGTGCGCGGCGGACCGACAGGGTCGGGGATTCCCCGTCGTACGGCCGGAGAAGAGCGGTTCGCTCCGGCCCGCGCCTTTCCCACGCGGGTGGCTCGTCAGCGTACGCGAGTTCGGCCCGGGGGCACGTGGTGGACCTCTCACCTGCTCGGTCGAACCCATGTGGCGTACGCCACTTGCCTTTTCGCGCGCGCGTGTGCGTAGGAGGGGACGGCGCGTGTGCGTACGAAGGGACGGCTCGGGTCGGGCGGCGGTCCGGTGGCCGGGGGCGGTACGCGGGCCCGTCGATAATCGAGCCCGTGACCGAACTCGTGACGCGCCCGGCCCCGCCGCGCGCCCCTCTCCTGCGCCGGGCCGCCCCGGCCCTGCTCGGCTACGCGGCGGTCCGCGTGCTGGGCCTGGCCGTGCTGGCCGGCTGGAGCGCGGCGCGCGGCAAGAGCGCGTACACGCTGTTGACCGCGCGCTGGGACTCCCTCTGGTACGCCCGGGTGGCCGCCTCGGGCTACGGCTACGAGGTGCGGCTGCCGAACGGCGACGTCCACTCCGACCTGGCGTTCTTCCCGCTGCTGCCCTGGCTGGAGCGGCTGGGGCACGCGGTGGCCCCGCTGTCGTACGCGGACGCCGGTTTCGCGGTCGCGCTGCTCGCCTCGCTCGCGGCGGCGGGCGGGATCTTCGCGGTGGCCGAGTGGCTGTACGGCGCGCGGGCCGGGGTCTGCGCGGTGCTGCTGTGGGCGGTGCTGCCGGTGGGAATCGTGCAGTCGATGGCGTACAGCGAGTCGCTGTTCACGGCGCTGGCCGCGTGGTCGCTCTACGCGGTGCTGACCGGGCGCTGGGTGACGGCGGGGCTGTTCGCGGCGCTGGCGGGGCTGACCCGGCCGGTGGGGATGGCGGTGGTCGCGGCGGTGTGGGTGGCGGGGCTGGCTCCTTGTATGACCGCGCGAGTGCGTGCGTCCGTCACCTCACGAGTGACCTCGTTCGGGGGAAACCGGAGCGCGGAGAGCGTGCGGGGCGCTCGTGAGGACGCACGCGCCCCCTCCCTCTCCCCCGCGCCCGGCGCGGACACCTCCGCGCGCCGCCGCCTCCTCGGCATGACCCTCGCCCCGCTCGGCGCCGCCGGGTACGTCCTCTGGGTCGGTCTGCGCACCGGGTACGGGCCGCTCGGCTATCTCCGCGTCCAGGCGGGCTGGCGCAACGGCTTCGACGGCGGCTATGCCTTCGCCCGCTTCGTGGCGGGCATGTTCACGTCGTTCCCGTCGGCCCTCGCGGGCGCGGCCCTGGTCGTCGGGGTCGTCCTGCTGATCCGGCTGTACCTGGCCGGGGTGCGCCAGCGGCAGCCCCTGTCCGTGCTGGTCTACACGGGTGTGGTCCTGGCGCTGGCCCTGTGCGCGTCGAGTTACTTCGGCTCCAAGCCCCGGCTGCTGATGCCCGCCTTCCCGGTGCTCTTCCCGCTGGCCCGGGCCCTGGCGGCGGCCCGTCCGGGCCGTGCGGCGGCGGTCGTGGCGGTGGCCGCGACGGCAGCCGCGGCCTACGGGGCCTTCTGGCTGAACGGCTCCGGACCGCCGTGACGACCCCCGCCGGACCGCCCCTGACCGCCCCCGCCGGACGACCATGATCGACTCCTGGGGGCGCGGTGCGCGACCGCTGAATTCGCCGCAATGCCCGGGTTAACGAATTCATAAGCGACCAAAAACCGTCCCCTTCGGCATGCCCAAAACAATTCCGGGAACCTCCCGGGCGCCATTGCCGAATCCCGGGAATTGGGGATCTCTCCTGAGAGGTTTCCCACATCACATCGTCATCACAAAGCCTCTGTACCGACCGGGAACACCGCTCACTCGCTGTAATGTCGATTGGGTGCGTACCGAACGAAACCTCACCCGGCGTCTGGACCGGGTGTTCGCCAGGCTGGACCGTGAGCCGGAACGGCCGGCCCACATCGACATGCCCAGGATGAGCCGGCACCGGGTCGTACTGTTCTCCGCGACCCTGGCCTTCTACCTGGCGATCGTGTGGGCCGTGATCACCACCTCCTGGCTGGTGCGGCTGGACTGGCAGGTCATGTTCTTCCGCCCGTACCAGCAATGGCCGGAGATCCACGCGTTCCTCGACTACTACGTGGTCCTGGGCCAGCGCGGCCCGACCGCCGTCATGGTCACGGCGTGGCTCGGCTGGCGCTCCTGGCGGCAGCACACGCTGCGGCCGCTGCTGACGCTGGCGGCCTCACTGCTGCTGCTGAACATCACGGTCGGCGCCGCCAAGCTCGGCATGGGGCGCCTCGGCCCGCACTACGCCACCGTGATCGGCTCGAACGAGATGGGTCTGGGCGGAGACATATTTCCCTCGGGTCACACCGCCAACGCGGTCGTGACCTGGGGCATCCTGGCCTATCTGGCGTCCACGCCGCGGGCACGCCGCTGGCTGTCCGCGCTCTCGGCCGTCACCTCGCTCGGCGTCGGCCTCACCACCGTCTACCTCGGTACGCACTGGCTGAGCGACGTGCTTCTCGGCTGGGCCGCCGGTCTGCTGATCCTGCTCGCGCTGCCCTGGTTCGAGCCGCTGATCTCCCGGACCGAGTCCGCCGTGTTCGCCCTGCGGGACCGTCTGCGGGACCGGCGCGGCCGTACGACGGCGGTTCCGTCGGCTCCGCCCGCCCCGGTCGCCCCGGTGCCGCTGCGGCCGCAGACCGCTCAGTCCGAGGCGCACCCGGCCGGCTTCGAGCCGGTGGCCTCCGTGCGCGGTGGACGTGCCCCGATCCATCTGACGCCCGGTCCGCACACGGCCCGCTCGGAGCGCACCCCGGTCACCCCGGTCGGCAGCCGCCGCCCGGCGCACGCCGACCGGCTGCCGCGCGGCGCCTCCCAGCCGGCCCGCCCCTGACGGCCGGGCGGCCCGGCGGCGGGCCAGGTACGCACCCACCCGCCCCACCGAGCCGCCCGACCCGGGTCCGGTCAGCCCTTCCAGGCCCGCCGGACCCGGCCGTCGTCCACCTCGAAGTTGATCCTGCCCACGCGGTATTCCATGGTGACGACCGTGCCCGGCGGCAGGGCCCGTACGGTGCTCCAGCCCCGGTCCCGGGCCAGGCGCTCGGCGCTGTCGGCGTCGAGGCCGACATAGGTGTCCGGACTGTCGTTCGGCTCCGGCGGCGGAGTGGGAATCTGTGCCATGCGGCCACGCTAGGCCGCTCCGGGCAGTGACGGAACCCCGGCCCGGCGAAGGTCATGCGCTGCGCACGGTCACACTTCTGTCACAGCTTCCCGGCACCCGTTACCGCCGAACTCCGTCACACGTATGGGGGTTACCGTTCACCTCCTCGGGGCAATCGAACAGAATTTCCTGATGTCGGGATCGTGGCGCCCAATTTCGCCCGGCGAACGTTTCCGGCCGGATTCCTCCGCACAGGTTCGGAAGTTGTTTTGACGGGGAATCCGGCGAGCCCACCGGGGACCTGACGGCTCATAGGAAATTCACGGATTCACCACATCGTCACCGCGCTTCGGAAGGGGCGCGCGGCCGGGGCGCGTACGCCCCGGCCCGCACACGCGGACAGCCGCCGCCCCTCATGGGGACGACGGCTGTCACTGCCGGGCGGCCTGCGCCCGTCCGCGCTCAGAGCGCCAGACGCTGGCCCGGCACGATCAGGTCCGGGTCGGAGCCGATGACCTTCTCGTTGGCGGCGAAGACCCGCTGCCAGGTGGTGCCGTGCCGGGCGGCGATGGTGCTCAGCGTGTCGCCCGCACGGACGGTGTAGGCACCGCGGGTGGCGCTGCGGCCGGTGTGCTCCACCGGGCGCTCGGGCGCCTTCACGGACTTCCGCGGCTGGGCGGGGGTCCGCTTCACCGTCGCGCCGCTCCTCGTGGCGCCGCTCTTCGTGGTGGCGCCCCGGGACGCGGCGGCCGGTGCCGCCCCGGAAGCCCCGGCGCGGGCCGAACAGACGGGCCAGGCTCCCCAGCCCTGGGCGCTCTGCACCTTGGTGGCGACGGCGATCTGGGCGCTCCTGGAGGCCTGGTCGGCCGTCGGCGCGTAGGCGGCGCCGCCGTAGGCCCGCCAGGTGCCCGCCGAGAACTGGAGTCCGCCGTAGTAGCCGTTGCCGGTGTTGATGTGCCAGTTGCCGCCGCTCTCGCACTGGGCGATGCGGTCCCACACCCCGTTGTCCGCGGCTTCCGCGCTCGTGGTGGCGGCCAGCAGGCCCAGCGGGGCCAGCAGCGCCGCTCCGGCGAGGACGGCCGTCGTACGGCCCTTGCGGGCACCCTCACGACGGGCGGCGGGACGGTTGGTATCGGCACACTCGGTCATGCATTTCCCTCTCCACGTACCCGGGCTCCCCCAGGGCGGGGCGCGCCTCACCGCACAGGACCGCGGTTCCTCGCGCCCGACCCCGTCCGCCGCGGCCGATGCGGTGATCGTGATCCGATCACGGACGGCCGGCGGACTTGCCCGAGCGGTGCTCGTTGCACACGGCGGAGGAATCTAGGGAGGACAGCTCCCGAATTTCAACCAACACCCCTTCTTTCCAGGCCAGTTGGGCGTTACCGCGAGTATCGGCGATTTCCGGCCACCCACTACATGCGGCTATGTGCCGACATAACGGATGGTTGCCTTTGGGTGGTGTGACCCAGTTCACTCCTTCAAGTCCCTTGACTGTGCGCGAAATTGACGCTGAGTGGCCGATTCCGCACCAAACGTGACGACCTTGCCGGGATGGTTCGATTCCGTTCGCCTGAAGGCGTGACTCCCACCACAGGACGTCCGTTGTCTTCTTCATGAGCCCGCGACGCCGGGGCTCAGCGACCGGGAGCCACCCGGCCGGCCCCAGCACCGCACCCCGAGGGAGTCACCGTGCCGCCCATGCTCGACGTCAGTGACGCCGTACGTGCCGAGATCGGCGACGAAGAAGCCGACCGGCTGCTCGCCGGAGAGAACGCCCCGGGCAGTTACGACTGCACCTCCTGCCGCACACCCGGCAACTCCGAGCTGGAGCGCACCAGCACCGTGCTCTTCGTCGGGGAGGAGACCGCCGTCCTGGCCTTCGCGCACGCGGGCTGTCTGCCCTCGCAGGTCGTGCAGGTCACCGAGGAGCAGCTGCAGGGCGCCGTCCGCTCCATCGGCGACGGCCTCACGCCCGGCGCCGAGGCGCCCCAGAGCGCCGCCCCGGCCGCGCCGGAGCCCGCCGTACTCGGTGTGACCAGCGGACTCGTCCTGATCGAGGGCGAGTTGCACCCGGCGCTCGTCGTCGAGCCGACCGCGCCGATCGTGCGCCCGGGCAGCATCGGCCCCGGCGACGACTTCCTGCCGCTGCTCATCGAGCAGGGCTTCATGCCGGTGACCGAACTGGCGTCCGTGCCGCAGGTGCTGCATGGCTGGTCGGTGCTGCTCGCCGTGGGCCAGCTGCACGCGGTGCTCCAGCCGGGCCCCAACGGCGGCCAGCAGGTGGCCTGGTGGCAGGCGCACCAGCCGCTCCAGGTCACCGACAGCTGGCGCGCGGCCGCCAACAAGCACCAGCAGGTACTGATGTTCGCGGCCCCGGTCGGCTCCATCGGCCGCCAGCCCCGCGAGGACCTGTTGCGCGACGCCCTGGACCGGTCGGCGGCCACGGGCAAGCTGGTCGCCGCCGCGCTGCCCCTCGCGGGCACCTGACGGGCGGGGGTGGACGGGCACACCGGGCGGGGCAGTACGGACCCACCCGAGCCCGTACGCCCCCGCGCCCGAAC
>NZ_WWIR01000255.1 GCF_009863025.1 Streptomyces sp. SID4985
GGCCTCGCTCTCGCGCTCCTGGCCGCCCTCCGGCAGCGAGCCGGTCACCGCGCCCGCCGCGAGCACTCCCGCGAAGACCAAAGCCAGCGCGGCCCCGCGGCGGTTGCGGCGGGGCCGGCTGAACAGCTCACGGCCTGACATGGCGGTGAGTCTAGGACAAGGCGAAGGGCCGTACGGACGGATGCCCGTACGGCCCCTCTTGGTATGTGTCACACCTTCAGGTACTTGCGCAACGCGAAGAACCCGGCCAACGCAGGCATCAGCACGCTCGTCGCGAGGATCAGCGGCAGCTTGGTCAACACCGCGTCCCAGCCGACGAAGTTGATGAGCGTCAGCTTGTTGGACAGGGCCATGCCGTGGTCGATCGTGAAGTACCGGCCGACCACCAGGAACACACAGGCGAGGGTGCCGCCGATGAGTCCGGCGACCGCGGCCTCCATGATGAACGGCGCCTGGATGTAGAAGCCGGAGGCGCCGACCAGCCGCATGATGCCGGTCTCGCGGCGGCGGCTGAACGCGGAGACGCGGACGGTGTTGACGATCAACAGCAGGGCGACGACCAGCATCATCGCCATCACGCCGAGCGCCGCGCGGTTCATCAGGTTGAGCAGCTGGAAGAGGTTGTCCAGGATGCCCTTCTGGTCCTGCACGGACTGCACGCCGTCACGCCCGTTGAACGCGGTCGCGATGACCTGGTACTTCTGCGGGTCCTTGAGCTTGATGCGGAAGGACTCCTGCATCTGGTCCGGCGTCAGGGAGCTGGCCAGCGGGGAGTTTCCGAACTGCTCCTTGTAGTGCTTGTACGCCTGGTCCTGCGACTCGTAGGTGACCTGCTGCACGAGCGTGGTCATCTTGCCGAGGTCGGAGCGGATCTGCTTCTTCTGGTCCTCGGTGACCGCGCCCTTGGCGCAGTTGGCGTCCGACTGCGCGTCGCTCTTGTTGCACAGGAAGATCGAGACGTTGACCTTGTCGTACCAGTAGCCCTTCATGGTGCTCACCTGGTCGCTCATCAGCAGCGAGCCGCCGAACAGGGCCAGGGAGAGGGCAACGGAGACGATGACCGCGAAGGTCATCGTCAGATTGCGGCGGAGACCGACTCCGATCTCCGACAGGACGAACTGGGCGCGCATGGCGTCTGGTCGAGCCTTTCCGTCGTGAACTTGCTTAGTGCTGGTAGCCGTAGACGCCGCGAGCCTGGTCGCGGACCAGACGTCCCTTCTCCAGCTCGATGACGCGCTTGCGCATCTGGTCCACGATGTTCTGGTCGTGCGTCGCCATGACCACCGTGGTGCCCGTCCGGTTGATGCGGTCGAGCAGCTTCATGATGCCGACGGAGGTCTGCGGGTCGAGGTTGCCCGTGGGCTCGTCCGCGATCAGCAGCTTGGGCCGGTTGACGAAGGCCCGCGCGATGGCGACGCGCTGCTGCTCACCACCGGACAGCTCGCCCGGCCTGCGGTCCTCCTTGCCGCCGAGACCGACCAGGTCGAGGACCTGCGGCACCGACTTGCGGATCTCGCCCTTGGACTTGCCGATCACCTCCTGGGCGAAGGCCACGTTCTCCGCGACCGTCTTGTTCGGCAGCAGGCGGAAGTCCTGGAAGACCGTCCCCAGCTGGCGCCGCATCTGCGGCACCTTCCAGTTGGACAGCCGGGCGAGGTCCTTGCCCAGGACGTGCACCTGGCCGTGGCTGCACCGCTCCTCGCGCAGCAGCAGCCGCAGGAAGGTGGACTTGCCGGAGCCGGACGACCCCACGAGGAAGACGAACTCGCCCTTCTCCACTTCCAGGGACACATCCCTGAGGGCTGGACGGGTCTGCTTGGGGTAGACCTTGGAGACACTGTCGAATCGGATCACGGATGCACCACGGGTCGCCGGGGGTAGATGAGCGTGACCATACGCGAACCGGCCGTGCCTACGCAGGGCCCGGTCGTGTTGGGCGACACTTGTGCGTTTTTGTACGGGCCACCTGGGCCCGCTTTCCCGGGCGCCCGCGCTCTTTCCCGGGGAACCTGGCAGAGTGGAGGGGGAACGTTCTGGTTCCACGCGACGTTGTACGGGGTGAGGGCCTGCACGAGGAGGGCGAGCGCATGACGTACGACCGGTTGGTGTGCGCGAACTGCGCGGCGCCCGTGAGCGAAGGCCGGTGCCCGGTGTGCCGGGCCAGCCGGGAGCGGCTCCAGCAGCAGAACTTCCTCGCGGGGATGAACCCGGTGGCGCTGATCGCGCTGCTCGTGGTGCTGATCGCCGCGGTGGCGCTGCTGGCGCACCAGACGGGGCTGTAGCGGGCGGCCGGGGGCCGCACAGGACGCCGGAAGGGCCCGGAGCATGTGGATCATGCTCCGGGCCCTTCGCGTTACGTCAGAGGGCTGTCCGTGACCGCGCTCAGGCGGCCGCGCCGCCCCGGCCGCCCGCGAGACGCGGGAGGAAGCGGAAGGCGACGCCGCCCGCGATCATCGTGGCCGCGCCGGCCAGCAGGAGCATGGTCTCGCCCGCACCGGTCTCGGCCAGCTCCTTGTTGTCGCCGCCCTGCGGGGCGGCGTCGGAGCCGGTGTCGGTGAGCGCGGAGGTGCCCGCCTCCTGGGCGGTGTTGTCGTTGCCGCCGTCGGGGGTGGTGTGGTTGCCGCCCGTGGTGGAACCGCCGCCGGTGGAGCCGCCGTTGCCACCGGTGCTGCCGCCGGTGGAGCCGGAGCCGCCGCCGGTGGTGCCGCCGCCGTTGCCGCCGGAGGTGTCGCCGCCCGTAGAGGAGGTGCCGCCGGTGGTCGTGGTGGAGCCGCCGTCGGTCGAACCGCCCGTGCCGGTCGTGGAACCGCCGTCGGTGCCGCCGATCGTGGTGGTGGTGCCACCGTCGGTGCTGCCACCATCGGTGCTGCCGCCGTCCGTGCTGCCGCCGTCCGTGCTGCCGCCGTCCGTGCTGCCACCGTCCGTGGTGCCGCCGTCGCTGCCGCCGATGACGCCGCCGAGCACGCCGCCGTCGGTGGTGGTGCCGCCGTCGGTCGACGCACCGGTGGTGCCGCCGTCGGACGACTCACCCGTGGTGCCGCCGTCGGACGACCCACCCGTGGTGCCGCCGCTCGTGCCCGGGTCGGGGCAGTTCGGGTCGGTGGAGACGATGCCGCAGGTCGGGTCCGGGTTCGGGTCGGCCGTTGCCACGCCCGTGATCATCAGGGACGCACCGGCCGCCACCACGGCACCGGCGGCGATCCGCGCGACGCGTATCCGCGTCTTGTTCGTCATTGGTTGCTACCCCCAGTAGCTGAATCGTCAATGAGGCCGCGCATGGGACTGGCCGTGCTCGACGGGGGCAGCGGGCGGCTCCGGAACCGACGTACGCGTACGTGCCGTTCCCGGGCCATCTCATTCCCCCGGTTCACATGCGCCCCAAGAGATGCGCATACCGCAATGCACCATTCCCATTTTTCAAAGCAACGTCAAGGCCGTTGCGAGCGCAATGTCCGATGGGTGGGCGTATGCCGGGGGTTGAGGGACTCAACTGTGACGTAAAACGCCGGACATACGACAACTGCCGCCACGAGGACGGCAGTTGTCATGTCGACAAACTTACTTCTCCTGCTGCTTGCGCCAGCGAATTCCGGCCTCCAGGAAGCCGTCGATCTCGCCGTCGAGCACGGACTGCGGGTTGCCGACCTCGAACTCGGTGCGCAGGTCCTTGACCATCTGGTACGGGTGCAGGACGTACGAACGCATCTGGTTGCCCCAGGAGCTGCCGCCGTCCTTGAGGGCGTCCATCTTGGCCCGCTCCTCCTGGCGCTGCCGCTCCAGCAGCTTGGCCTGCAGGACGTTCATGGCCGTGGCCTTGTTCTGGATCTGCGAGCGCTCGTTCTGGCAGGAGACCACGATGCCGGTGGGGAGGTGGGTCAGGCGGACCGCGGAGTCCGTCGTGTTCACGCCCTGGCCGCCGGGGCCCGAGGAACGGTAGACGTCCACGCGCAGGTCCGACTCGTCGATCTCGACGTGGTCGGTCTGCTCCACGACCGGGAGCACCTCGACGCCCGCGAAGGACGTCTGGCGGCGGCCCTGGTTGTCGAAGGGCGAGATGCGCACCAGGCGGTGCGTGCCCTGCTCGACCGAGAGCGTGCCGTACGCGTACGGGATCTGGACGGCGAAGGTGGTCGACTTGATGCCGGCCTCTTCGGCGTACGACGTCTCGTAGATCTCGGTCTTGTAGCCGTGGCGCTCGGCCCAGCGCAGGTACATGCGCTGCAGCTGCTCGGCGAAGTCGGCGGCGTCGACGCCGCCGGCCTCGGCGCGGATGTTGACCAGCGCCTCGCGGGAGTCGTACTCGCCGGACAGGAGGGTACGGACCTCCATCTCGTCCAGCGCCTTCTTCACCGCGACCAGCTCGGACTCGGCCTCGGCGAGGGTGTCCGGGTCGTCCTCCTCCTCGGCCATCTCGAAGAGGACGGCGAGATCGTCGATCCGGCCGCGCAGCGCTTCCGCCTTCCTGACCTCGGCCTGGAGGTGGGAGAGCTTGCTGGTGATCTTCTGCGCCTCGTCCGGGTTGTCCCAGAGGGACGGCGCGGCCGCCTGCTCCTCGAGCACGGCGATGTCTGCCCTCAGCTTGTCGAGGTCCAGGACGGCCTCGATCGACTCCATGGTCGAGGAGAGGGACTTCAGCTCTTCGGATACATCGACGACTGCCACGCTCCCAGCGTAACGGCTCCGCCGGGTGCGGAGGTCCCGTGGCTGAGGGTGCGCTCTTGGTGCGGGGTGTTGCGGTGCGGTACTGGGGGCTGCCGCCCCCAGGCCCCCGCTTCGGCCCTGAAGGGGCCTCGTCCTCAAGCGCCGGACGGGCTGTGTGTGCTGGGCCCGGCTGCCAAGTGCCGGTCTGATCTCTTCGTTCAGGGGCTCGATGTCGTCTGGGTGTCCTGGGGTGGGGTGTCGTCGGTGGAGGTGGCCCAGACTCCGTAGCCGATCGCCGCTGCCAGGACCGTACCGGCGATCGTCAAGGTGAGTTTGCGGCGGCGGGCTGCGGCTCGGTGGCGGGCCGAGCCGGGGCGGGGGGCGCCGGAGGGGCGCG
>NZ_WWIR01000256.1 GCF_009863025.1 Streptomyces sp. SID4985
AGCGGCGCGCAGAGGGCGGCGGGCAGCGCCAGCAGCAGCGCCTCGGCGCCGGCGAGGGCCGCGATCCGGCGCCGGGAGGCACCGCGCGCCCGCAACAGCCGTGTCTCGGCGGCCCGTTCGGCACCGAGCAGCCGGGCCACCAGCAGCAGCGCGTAGCCGGCGAGCAGGATCAGCTGCAGACCGATGATCAGCAGCGTGGAACGGGAGACGAGCAGCGAGCGCTGGACGCGGTCCAGGACGCCCGGCAGCGCGGTCGACGCCGTCGTCGAGGCCTGCGGGCCGAGGGCGGGGCGCAGGGCCGCGCCGCCCGTACGCGCCGCACGGCGCAGCGGGTCGATCCGCCCGGTGGACACCGAGGCGAAGTCGGCCGACGCCAGCCACGACGCCTGGCCGGCGCTGACCTGTCCGCCGGTGAGCAGCGCGGGGTCGGCGAGCAGCGGCCCGTACATCGTGACGTCGGACTTCTTCACCCCGCGCCCGAGCAGGTCGTCCAGCCGCCAGTACGGCGCGCTCGCGCTGACCGGGCGGTACAGCCCGGTGACGCGGACCCGGACGGGCTTGCCGCCCAGCCGGTCGGTCAGGGTGAGACGGGCGCCGGGCGCCAGTCCGAGCGGCCGGGCGGCGGCCTGCGGCAGCGCCACCTC
>NZ_WWIR01000257.1 GCF_009863025.1 Streptomyces sp. SID4985
TACATGCGGCCCAACTTCTTCCCCAACACCCCGGACATCCTGCACGCCTATCTCCAGCACGGAGGGCGCCCCGCCTTCGAGGTCCGGGCCGTGCTCGCGGCCACGCTGTCGCCCTCGTGGGGTATCTACAGCGGCTACGAGCTCTGCGAGAACGCTCCGTCGCGGGAGGGCAGCGAGGAGTACCTCGATTCGGAGAAGTACCAGCTCAGGCCGCGTAATTGGGAGGCCGCCGCCCTGGAGGGGCGGACCATCGCCCCCCTCGTCACGCGCCTCAACGAGATCCGCAGGCAGAACCCGGCGCTGCACCGGTTGCGCGGCCTCCACTTCCACGAGACGGACAAGGAATCGGTGATCGCCTATTCGAAACGCAGCGGTTCGAACACGGTTCTGGTCGTCGTCAACCTCGACCCGCACCACACCCAGGAGGCCACGGTCTCGTTGGACATGCCGCAACTCGGCCT
>NZ_WWIR01000258.1 GCF_009863025.1 Streptomyces sp. SID4985
GGGCGGCGCCGGGAGACGGGGATGAGCGCGCGCGGCGCGACGCCCTCGCTGCCGTCGCCGCGCTCGTCCAGCCAGCGGCGCAGGGCGCCCGCGACCACGGCGATCAGTACGTCGTTGACGGTGCCGCCGACGGTCTTGCGGATGCGGTGCACGTCGTCGATGTCGAGGACGGCCCCGGCGATCCGGCGGGTGCCGCTGGGCGCGGAGGTCAGCGCGGGGGTGGGCCGCATCCCGAGGGTGGAGCGGGCCAGCGAGGCACCGATGTCCAGGGCCCGGCCCACGTCGGAGAGGGTGTCCTTGACCAGCCCGGGGACGCGGCCGGGCAGCGCGCGCACCTCGGAGAGCAGTCCGCGCGACGGCTCGGCGGCACGCGGGGCGCGCTCGGGCAGCTCGACGGGGTCGAGGAGACCGGCCGCGAGCTTCAGGGCGCGCAGACCGTCGGCGAGGGCGTGGTGGAACTTGAACAGCACGGCGAAGGACACGCCGTCCTCGCCGGGCAGCACATGCGCCTCCCAGGGCGGCCGGCCGCGCCCGAGCGGGCGCTGCATGAGCCGTCCGGCCATGGCGTGGAAGTCGGCGGTCGGCGCGTGCAGCCGTACATGGTCGAGGGGGTCGAAGTCCGGGACCTCCTCGCGGGTGGCGCCGCCGAAGGCGAGGGGCTGCCACACGTCGCGGATGCGCATCCGCAGCCCGGGAACGGCGGCGGCGCGCGCGGCGAGCAGGTCGGCCGCGTGCGCGCCCGCGGTCGGCGAGTGCGTGGCGAAGATCCCGAGGGCGCCCAGGTGCATCGGGTGCCGGTCGGACTCCATGTTCCAGAAGGCGAGGTCGAGGGGAGCGAGCAGGTCGGAAGTCAAGGGCGTGCCTCGCGTCGTCGACGGGTGGTTGTGTGCAGTCAATCCCCGAACCCCGATTACGGTCAAGTGCGATCACGTTACGCTCAGTTAACAGCAGATAAAGTCTCGCCGTCGGGGACGGGGCGGGACTCCTCAGACCCTGAGGTCACCTCAGCACCGGGGGCGCGGCCCCTGGCGTCGTGCCCCACTCGGACGGGCGCGGGCCGACCGTGAACGCCAGCGTGCGCAGGGATCGCAGGGCGTCCGTCGTCAGCCAGGTCCGCCCGTGCGCGGTGCCGTCCGCGCGCACGCCCTGGATGTACCGGGCAGCGGCCGAGGTGCCCGGCGCGGTGACGGTCAGCGCGCCCGTCGGCCAGTAGCGGCGGTCCAGAGTGAGATCGACCCGGTCGAAGACGGGGGTGGACAGTCCCCAGGTGTCGTAGCCGGGCTGGACCGGGAAGATCCCGATCGAGGAGAGCACCATCCAGGCGGACATCGTGCCGAGGTCGTCGTTGCCGGTCATGCCGGTCGGGGTGTCGGTGAAGAGGGTCAGCGCGGCGTGCACCACGTCGGTGGTCTTCCAGGGCTGCCCGGTGGAGAGATAGGTGTAGGGGGCGATCAGGTCGGTCTCGTTCTGCGGGTTGTACGTGGTGGCGTTGTAGTAGTCGTACGGATCGCCGTGCACCCACACCCGGCGGGCGGTGCCCTCGGGGTCGGCGAGGAGCCGGTCGTAGGCGAAGAAGGAGTCCAGGCGTTTCCCGGCCGCCGCCGGGCCGCCGATCAGGTCGATCATTCCGGGCAGGTCCTGCGGTACGAGCCACTGGTACTGCCACGCCGTGCCCTCGTGGAAGCCGGTCCCCCGGGCCGGGTCGGCCGGTCCGGTGAAGGCGCCGGAGGCGTCGCGGGCGCGGAAGAAGCCGGTCGACGGGTCGAAGACGTTGCGGTAGTTGCGGGCGCGGGCGGCGTAGCGGGCCGCGTCCGCCGGGTGGCCGAGACCGCGCGCCATCTGGGCCAGCATGGCGTCAGAGAGGGCGTACTCCAGGGTCGCGGAGGCGCCGAAGTGGTAGTCGGAGTCGCCCATCTTCGCGTAGGGGCGCCCCTTGACGTACGGCGCGAACCCCCGCGCCAGATACTCCTTGTTGGCCTCGCGGCCGACGCCCGGATAGGCGGCCGGGGGCACCCCGTCGGCGTTCTTCCGCAGCGCCCGGTAGGCCCGCTCCTCGAAGCCCTTCAGCAGGCCCATGTGGTAGGCGGTGGTGAGGAACGGGGTGACCGGGTCGCCGGTCATGATGTTCGTCTCGACCGTGCCGTAGCCCCACTTGGGCAGCCAGCCGCCGTCCTCGTCGATCCGCACCACCGAGCGCGCCATGTCGCGGGCCTCGCGCGGGGCGAGCAGGGCGAGGAGCTGGGCCTGGGTGCGGTAGGTGTCCCAGAGGGACCAGTTCTGGTAGTAGGTGAAGCCCTTGGCATGGTGGGGCTTCTGGTCCCAGCCGGTGTAACGGCCGTCGGCGTCGCTGCCGATGTTCGGCGCGAGGAACGAGCGGTAGAGCGAGGAGTAGAAGGTGCGGCGCAGGGTGTC
>NZ_WWIR01000259.1 GCF_009863025.1 Streptomyces sp. SID4985
CCGCGCCCACGGCACTCCCCTCGGCCGCCACGGCGCTGGGCGGTACGCGCCCCGCGCCGACCGGCACGGACTCCACCAAGAACGACAAGAAGTCGGCCACGCGGAAGACCCCTGCAGAAACGGTCGGCCAGGACACCTACAGGGCGGACACCCCGTCCCACTCGGACACGGACTCCGGCACCGGCACCGGCACCGGCAGCCAGTCGCACAACGCCCCGCACACCA
>NZ_WWIR01000260.1 GCF_009863025.1 Streptomyces sp. SID4985
TCGCCGATGCTCCGCATCGACTCCCTCCTCCGCCTTACGATGCACGGCGCCAGACGCCGCTCCCTGATCCGGCGTGATCGGCGAGACACCCCCTAGCGGGGGCGGGTCACTCGGGCCGAGGATGACAGGGCTTCCCCGCCCCGAGCGACTTCGTATACCCCTGGATCAACTGCCCCATGGCCCCCTCGTCCTCCCGCCCGGGCTTCAGCACCTGCACGAGCGTGCTGACGTCCTCCTTCTCCACCCCGGCCCCGCGGCACTCCACCAACGACGCGGCTCCCCCACCGGCGTACACCTCGGAACCCCCCTCCGCCTCCTTCTGGTCCCAGATCTTCAGCTCATGAATCAGGATGTGCCGAGCCGACCAGCCCGGCGTGATCCACTCCTGCGTGACGACCAGCACGGTCCGCTTGTCGACCGCCACCTCACAGAGATACGACCCGTCCTCCTTGGCCCCGACCTGCTTGACGGCAACCCGCTCCCCGTTCGCGGGCAGCACCCGCGAGAGTGCCGTGGACGGCACCGAGACGCCGCACAGGGACGCGGGGACGGCGAAGTCCTGCTTCGCCTCGCCGGAGGAGCAGCCGGATGCTCCGACCATGGCGAGCAGGAGCGCGCCGGCGCTCAGCGCGTACGACGACGATTTCGTGCGCGCTCTGTCCACTGACCGCCCGACAATCACTCGGAAGTGGGATTGCAGAGGCTCTGCGGCTTCAGGGAGTTGTTGTATCCGCGCATCAACTGCCCCATCGCCTTCTCGTCCCGCCGCCCGGGCTCCAGCACCTTGATGAACGTGCTGACGTCGAACTTCTTCACCCCAGCGTCCTGGCACTTCACCACCGACGCGGCGGCCCGGTCCGAGTAGACGACGGCGCCACCGTCCGCCGACTTCTGCTGCCAGAGGCCCAGGCGCTCCACCAGAACGTGCTGGGCACTCCAGCCCGCGGTGACCCATTCCGTGCTGACGACGAGCACGATGTGCTTGTCGACCGTCACCTCGCACAGAGGCGACTCCTTGTCCCATGCCCCCTGCTGCTGAACGGAGACCCGCTTCCCGCTCGCGGGCAGGAGCCGCGAGAGCGCTTCGGACGGCACGGAAACGCCGCAGAGTGACGTGGGCACGGTGAACTCCTGCTTCGCCTCGGCGGAGGAGCAACCGCCAGAGCCCAGCACGGCCAGCAGGAGCGCTCCGACGCCCAGCGCGTACGACGACCTCACGCGTGCTCCTTCCCGCTGCCGGTCAGTCGGACCGGCACGGGTTCCGGGCCTTCAACGACAGGGTGTACCCGCGCATCAACTGCCCCATGGCTTTCTCGTCCTGCCGACCCGGCTTGAGTACCTTGACGAGTGTTCCCACGTCGTACTTCTTCACCCCGGCCGCCTGGCACTTCACCACCGACGCGCCGCCCCGATCCGCGTAGACGACAGCGCCGCCGTCCGCCGACTGCTGGTCCCAGATCTTCATTTCGTGGATGAGGACGTGCCGGGCCGAGTAACCGGCCGTGACCCACATCTGGTTGACGATCAGCACGACGTTTTTGTCGACCGTCACTTTGCAGAGGAACGAACCGTCTTCCCATGTCCCGTCCTGCTGGACGGAGACCCGGGCGCCATCGGCGGGGAGCAGCCGCGAGAGCGCGGCGGAGGGCACGGAGACACCGCACAGGGATTTGGGGGCCGCGAACTCCTGCGTTGCCTCGTCCGAGGAGCAGCCAGACGCTCCCACCACCGCCAACAAGAACGCGCCGACGCCCCACGCGTACGACGATGACCTCACGATTGCCCCTCTCCGAATCCGTGACTAACAGGGTTGCTGCTTTCCCAGTGCCGCCGTGTAGCCGGAGATGAGCGCCTTCATGGCGGACTCGTCCCGGCGCCCCGGCTTCAGAGTCCGGACGTACGTGCTCATGGACTCGTCCTGCGCACTGGCCTGTACGCAGGGCACGACCGAAACCGCTGCCCCGCCCGTGTAGGCGATCGAGTCACCCCCCAGCAGGCTCCATAAGGCCGATGCGGCGGTCGTACGACGCGATGTTCCACGCTGAGCGGCTCGCATCGACACGCTCCTGCTCGACCGAGAGCACCGGCTTCCCATCGACACTCACCGTGCAGACGTTGCTGGTATCGGCCGTGGACGGAGGGCCCGTTGCGTGAAGGCGCGTTCCGGAAGCGGGCAGCAGTCGACCGAGCGGGGCCGCCGGAACGGCAACTCCGCACAGCTCGTCAGGTACGGCGAAGCCGCGTGTCGGCCCACCCGACGAACATCCGGCAACGCATCCCACGGCCAGTCCCGCCGACAGGACGATCTCCACTACGAGACGCCTCAATGCGCGCTGCTCTCCGACTTCCACTGAGCTCCATCCGTATGGCTGAGGCCGGCGGAATTGGCGGCCGCTCTGCGAAGGTCTTCGGCAGTGTCCGGATTGACGGATTCGTTGTTCACCAAGGCCTTGTCCACGGCCGCCTTCGCGGAGTCCACGGCAGCCATCCTTCCCTCGGAATAGCTCGAGCCCGCCTGCGTATCGGCCTCGGTCGCGGTGTCGCGCTCGATACTCTTCATGATGGACTCCTGGATGTCCTCGGAGGCCCATTCGAGGGGAGCACCGGCGATCGGTACCCGCTCGCCCACCTTCTCGATCCCCATGCCCAGAATGCGGTTCACCCACTTCTGTTTGTCGGCGGCGGCCTCGTTGAATTCCTTGTCGGAGGCGGAGTGGTACTCGTAGATCGCGTGCGCCCTGGCATCGCTCATGACACCGGCGATCGCAGACCCGGGCGCGACGGCGGCCCCTACACGCCCGTCCAGCGAGGCGGTTGAATCAGTCGGATCGTTGATGACGTGGTTCACCGCCTCACTTGTGTACGCCTGCTGCGCGCTGGTGATGGCCGAATACGCATCGGGGTCCTGTCCCACCTCGCCGAGGAACCGGGCGGCGTGATCCGGATTGAGGCCTGCGGCCGCTCCGAACGTCGGGAACAGGCTGCTGTTGGGATCCTCCCGGTACATGGCCTGCTGGAAGTCCCCCATGTACTCGGCCGTGATGTCCCCCAAACTCCCCCGCATCGCATACAAGGGCCCCGACTCCGCGTCCTCCAGCTCCCCGTTCTCGTTGTGCCGGATCAGTTCCGGATGTTCGCCGAACTTGTCGACGATCTCGCCCACCAGCTGGGCCCGCGCCTCGGTGTGGCGGATGGCGTCGGCGGCCGGGTCGCCGTCGTAGGGGCGGCCCGTGGTGGCGGATTCCAGGGCGTGACCGAGGGCGGTGGGGCCGAAGCCGAGGGCGGCCTTGGTCTTGTCCTCGTCCGCGAGGATGTTGGTCGCGTTGGTGTCGACCGTCCACTCGAAGTCCTTGTCGGTGAACAGGTCGAGGTAGGAGGAGAAACCGGGGTTGCCGCCCGGCTTGACGGTGCCGTCCTCGTTGTAGGCGGTCGGGGCCGAGGTGAAGAACTTCTCCGAAGCCTCGGGGCTGTGCCCGAGCGCCTCCAGAACGCTGTTGAGGGGATCGTTGCCGCTGCCGAGCTTGCCGGAGGGGTTGAAGCCGTAGCTGTCGGGGCTCCCGGCCGGCTTGTCGGAGACGAAGAAGTGCGGGTCCTTCTTGTGGAGTTGGGTGATGTGCTCCGCGATGGGGTTGAGGAACCGCGGGTCGTAGTCGCCGTAGCGGAGCAGCCCGCCGAGGACCTGGTAGCCGTACGGCTTGTTCCACTGCCCCTGTTCCCAGCCGAGCCGCCGGGTGCCGAGCCGCCGGAAGTCCTGGCCCCAGCTGTCGGGCAGGTGATGCCGGTGGTCGGGGTCGGTCGCGTTGGCGAGGTTGTAGCCCATCACCCGCTGGAGATCGCGTACTTCGTCCAGCCGTGTCTTGGACGCGTCGGCGCCGGTGCCGTCGATGGACATCGCGGCGTAGAACTCCAGCGCCTTCTCGGGGCCGCCGAGCCCCTTGTAGAACTCCGTCGAGAACTCCCCGTCCTTCTCACCGGCGTTGAACCGCAACAGCTCGTTGAGTTCACGCAGCTCCGCGTCGGACATCCTGTCGCCCTTGCGGGCGAGTTCGACCGCGCGCTCGGCCTCCGCGTCGTTCAGGGACTCGTAATTGGTGTGGCCCGCGTTGTGCCGGTCGCTGCCGTGGATCTTTCCCAGCGCGCGGGAGACCGAGGCGTCGATCTCCTCCGCGTGGGCGACGATCCGGTTGATCTTGCTTTCCAGTGCCTGCCGGGAGTCGAGCTGCTCCTGCGTCCGCTCGTCGGTGTCCCCGCGCACATGAGGGAAGAAGCAGCGGGCCTTCCCGCCCCCGATGTCCTCGACCCGCACCCCGAGTTGCGCGGCCTCGACGTCGACGGCCGTCCTGAGCTGCTTCTGCAGCGACTCCAGCTCACGGTGCCCGTCGTCCAGCACCTGGTGCACGCTGTGCGCCTCGGCGTGGAGATCCGCGACCTCCTTGGCCGTCTTGGTGACGAACTCCCGCGTCACGGTGGCGTTGACGCCCGCCCACCGGGCGGAGTCGGACTTCGACCGCATCCCCGTACGCGCGTTGTCGGCGGCCTTCTTCAGGCCGTCCGCGGCCGACTTCCAGTCGGCCACGGCGGAGGCGAGCCGGCCGAGGTCCACCTCGGCGAGATCGGTGAAGGTGAGAGCCACGGAAGTCCCCTACTTGAAGTACTCGTCGAGCTGGGACACCGGCACGGCGCCCCCGTCACCGCCGCGCAGCACCGTCCCGATCCTGGCGTCGTCCTCCGCGTGCAGCCTCTTCGTGTAGTCCAGGTGGTCCGAGATGTGCGCACACGCCTGGAGCACCGACTTCACCTGCGAACTCCACACATCCACAGTCGTGTTGAGCGCGCCGCCGAGCTGAAAACCGTGCGACTTCAGCGAGGCCGCCGCCTGCGCGGTGGAGCCGCTCCCGCTCTTGTCCGCCCCGGCGCCCGCGATGTCCGCGCAGCCCTTGACCTCGTCGTAGAGGAGATGGGCGTCATGGCCGACGGCACCGAGGTCGTCCTGGTGCACGACCAGATCCCCGCCGCCACCGCCGCCCCCGCCGTCCGGCGCGACCTGGTTCAGCCGCGTATGCGCCGTACGGTCCGAAGGCCGCTGCGCTGCCTCAGCCTTGAGCTGTTCCCACTCGTCCCACGCCATGGAGTGGACCTCCGTTCCCCGGTGACCGCGCCGGTCGTCCGGCGCCCCCGTGTCGGTCTGCCGTCAACGTAGCAACCGAGGCTCGGTGAAATCTCCGTCCCGAACAGTTCGGCAAGGCGACAGCCCTTTCACGGGGGTGATGTTTTGTGGATGCAAAGTTCCCATTGACCCGGACCTGGGAGGTCGTACGGCCCGTTCCGTACGTGAAAGTTCTGTGTTCGCGGAGCGGAAATTCCGCCCGTTCGGCCCGAGTTGCCGGATCTGCGGGGCCCTGGCGACCCCCTGATCCGGGACATGGTTGCAACTTAACCGTCGCAGAGTTCAGTTGGCCGCGATTTACACAGTGACTACAGTGGTCCGTGACGGTACGGGGGTACGGCTGCGTACGACCCCTTTGTCAAAAGTTGCACAAACGGGGTACGGGGAAGGGGTCGTCCGGTGGCTGGCGGTAGCGGCTCGCATGTCAGGCGCGGAATCGACGCGCTGTCGAAGTTCAAGACGAAGGTCGACGACGCGCTGCGCACGTTCGAGGACGCCCCGGGCGGGCCGTCCAAGGTCGCGCAGCACAGGCTCGAGAGAAGCTCGTTCGGCGGCGCGAACGCCCCGTTCCACGAGGCGGTCGACCTGCACGGCCAGTACGAGCGCGTCCACGAGCGGCTCACCTATCTGTCGAAGTCCCTGGGACTCCAGATCGAGGCGCTGACCCTCGCCACCCGGGCGTCCGACGGGACGTACGACGGGGCCGAGGCCGAGGTGGAGCGACGGTTCTGGGAGATCAAGTCGCATCTCGACGAGGAGCACAAGAAGGCGACGGAGCCGCACGACAAGAAGCCCGAGTCGCACGACAAGAAGCCGGAGCCTCTTCGAGAGACCAGCAAGACGGCCGTGAAGGACTACCAGTGAGCGACAACTGGCGGCAGAAGCCGCAGTACAAGGCCGACGTCGAGCAGGCGGACGTCCAGGTCGGCGTGGTCGACGTACTCAACTCCCTGAGCGGCCTGTTCAAGGGCACCCCGCTGGGGGCTCCGCTGCTCCTCGGCCGGACCGACTTCGAGAACCACGACCTCAACGAGATGATCGACCTGGTCGAGCACGCCAACCCGGAGCATCTGGAGCAGGCGAGCAAGACCCTGTGGGACGCCCGCACGGCCATCCACGACGCCGCCACCGACCTGGACACCAACCTCGGCCAGGTCGACTGGGAGGGCGAGGGCGCGGACGCCTTCCACAAGTGGACCAAGGACCTCGTCAACTGGACCAAGGACCTCGCGACCTACGCCGACGTCGCCGCGACCCAGATCGACGCGGCGGCCTCCGGCCTGGCCTCCGTCCGCAAGTCCATGCCCCCACGCGACCACCGCCCCGCCGCCGACCAGCAGCGCCCCCACGACCTCCCCAAGGCCAAGCAGGTCGACACCAACCCGGACTACACGGCCGCCGTGAGGGTCGAGAAGAACCGGCAGGAGGCGATCAACCAGATGAACCGGTTGGCGTCCTTCTACTCGGTCTCGGCCATGACACTGAAGGCCGCGCCTGAGCCGGAGCCGCTTCGGGGGATGCCGGATGTGGGGGTGCCGAAGCCGCCGCAATGGGTGGAGGGAGGGCGGTCTCCAGTAGGTTCCGGAACGGCGACCTCGTCCAGTACGCCCAGGCATGTGGCCGAGGGCCGTCACGAAGCGCTGGCCGCATCTCATGGCGCGGAGACGGCCACAAGCGGGCTTGCTCACAAGACGCCGCACGAGTCCACAGCACCGGTCGCTCATGACATCGGCACCGAGGTCAACACGGTGGGCACGTTGCCCGCGTCGGCCCCCACGGTGCCTACGACTCACCCCGCGCCCACGCTTCCGACCGCTGGCGGTGGGGGACAGTTTCCCGCGTCGTTCCCGGGGCCCGGGGCGCCGTCTCCGATCATGCCCGCCACTGGGCGGCCTACCGGAGTCGGAGGCCCGGTCAACCGACTGCCTCTGTCCGGCCAAGGCCGCACGGGCCCGACGGGTATCGGCAGCGGTCGAGGTACGCAGGGCCCCACCGCACAGACGGGACGGTCCTCGGTCGGCGGCCGCGCGCCACAAGGCCCGCTGGGGCAGGCCGCTCGCGCCACCGGGCGTACGGCTCCTGCCGGTCAGTCGCCGCTGCGCGGCGCGACCCAGCCGGGACAGTCGCCGATGGGGCGTGGGGTCACCGGCGGAACGCCACGTGCCAGTGGGCCGACCGGACGTTCCGGCGCGGTCAACCCTGCCGGTCCGGTGCGCAATGGCGTGGTCGGCGGCAAGCCCGTCGTAGGCCGTACACCGGGAACTGCGGCCGGTCCCCGTGTGCCGCGCGGAATGGTCGTTGGCACTGGCGAGTCGGCCTCCTCCGCGCAGCCCAAGGGGCCGCTCGGCGGCCGAGGTGTCATCGGGTCGCCTACGGCGAAGTCCGATCCCGCTGCCGGTCAGGCCGCCCTGCGCTCGGCGAGGAATTCGAACAGCGTGGTCGGCGCCCCCCGGGCCAAGTCCGACACGCCCAAGGACTCCGGGAAGGGCCTCGGCCGCGGAGCGGTGGGAGCCGACTCCCACGACGGAAAGCACGGCTCGTCGCAGAAGAAGAAGCGGCGTGACGCGCCGAAGCAGAGCGACTGAACACAAGCGAGGACGTACACAGGCATGAAGCCAGAGTTCAGCCGGCGGCGGGCCGTGACCGCCCACCTGACGAAACTCAATGCGAGACGTGTCTCTGCCGTGTGCTCAGCGCTGGGCATGCTGGTCCTCGGATCAGTGGCCGTGGGGCCCGAGGCGGCCGCATCGGACATCCAGTCGAAGCAGTGGTACCTGAAGGCGATGGGTGCCGAGGAGATGTGGAAGTACAGCACTGGCAAGGGGGTGAAGGTGGCCGTCATCGACAGTGGAATCAATCCGAATACGCCTTCGCTCAAGGGCCAGGTGCTGGCCGACGAGGTGCCGAAGTCGGTGGCTTATCACGTCACTCAGGACTATGCGGGCCACGGCACCGACATGGCCGAGCTGATCGCCGGTACGGGAGCGGGAGGCGAGATCAAGGGGCTCGCGCCGGGAGCCAAGGTCGTTCCTTACCGGATCTACGGGGAAGGCTTGAAGGACCCGAAGGAAAAGGAGCGAACTCCCAGTGCGACGGCTGCGATCAAGGCGGCAGCCGACAGCGACGTCAAGATCATCAACATGTCGTTCGCGAGCCCTTACTACAGCCTGGACGAGGAAGAGGCCATCAAGTACGCCGCTTCCAAGGGTAAATTGCTGTTCGCGGGTATAGGCAACACGGGGGACAAGGGAAACAAGGGGCAGTACCCCGCCCAATACCCCTATGCGGTCGGTGTGTCCGCCATCAACGAAGACGGCGAAGTCGGCAAGTTCTCCACTCATGGTAATTACGTAGACTTCGCGGCACCGGGTGTTGGCATCCCCTCTTGGTGCGACAACACCTTCACCAAGCGCTGCATCGCGTACGGCACGAGCCCCGCGACGGCGCTTGCCTCCGCCTCCGCCGCCCTCATCTGGTCCGCCCACCCCGACTGGACCGCGAACCAGGTCCTCCGCTCCCTCATCGACACCGCCGCCCGAACCTGGCCGAAGGACAAGCCCGGCACGTACCTCGGCTACGGAGTGGTCCGCCCTCGTCGGGTGCTGATCAACAAGAACATCGACCCGGGCCCGGCGAACGTGGACCCCCTCGCGAAGGAGAACGGAACGGCGGACGGTGAGGGTGAGGACGCCAAGGGCACCTCCACCCCCACCCCGTCGCCCAAGCCCTCCGCGGGAGACAAGGCCGACGGACAGACCTCCGCCGCCGCCAAGACCACCGACTCCGGCGACCACACCCGCACATGGGTGACCATCGGCGCCGCAGCAGCCGTACTACTCATCGCAGGAGCCGGTTTCGCCGTGCTGCGCGCACGCCGTAACGCCTAGACCGGACCCGCGTACGCGGCCGCTCGCCGAGCGGCCGGCACTCCGCCTGTCAGGGGCGAGGCCCCAGAACCCCGCCCCGGGCAAGGCCAGTTCACACAGAAGGGCATCGAAATGGCGCAGCGCCAGAAGGTAAGTGACAAGGACCTCATCGTCCTCGAAAAGGAGCTCACGCACCGTTTCGAGAGCGTCAAGGGCCAGCTCAAGGAACTCCAGGCCCTCATCGACAGCCTCGAGGGCAACTGGAAGGGCATCGGCGCCGGTGCCTTCAACACCAAGCAGACCGAGATCAACGAGCGCATGGTGCACATCGGCGGCATCCTCGTGAAGTTCATCGAGGCGATGAGCCAGACCCGGCGCATCAAGGACGGCACCGAGGACGAGGTCCGCGCCCAGGTGCAGGGCATCGACGTGAACCTCGGCGGTTCGCACTCCGCGCTGTCGAACTACTGATCCCCGCCCGCCCATTCTTTCTCGCGAAAACGGAGCAACCATGAGCGCCAACAACAGCGGCGAGCTGGAAGTCACTTACCAGAGCCTCGACGAGACCGCCACGCAGCTGGCCAACCACGCCAAGCGGCTCGAGGAGAGCCTGGAGGCCATCAAGCAGAAGGTCGCCAGCGTCGCCGGTATGTGGGAGGGCGAGGCCCACACCGTCTACGCCGAGCGCCAGGCCGACTGGGACAAGCAGGCCAAGGGCATCCACGAGGCCCTGATGGCCATCAGCCGCGTCGTCCACTCGGCCGGCGGCGACTACCTCGGCGGCGACAAGAAGGCCGCCAGCTACTACATGTAAGTCACGGCACCGGCAAAGGGTGGGCACGCACGGGAGGTGCCCACCCTTCGCCGTACCCGCGTACGGAACTCAGGGCCCCGTACGCCCGCCCCTCACCCCAGCCCCGCCTCCGACGCACACCCGGCTTCCCGCGCCACCGCCCGGGAAATCGAACCGAGGATCGCGATGCGGTCCGCGTTCGGGTCCTCGCCGCGCAAGCGGCCCGCAGGGGAGTACATTTCGGCCTTCACGTACTTCGTGTCGCCAATGTGTGACTGGCTGGACGGTGCTTTGGTGGCGCATCGAAAGTAGACGTCGACTCCATCGCGTCCGGTCCTCGTATACACACCCAGCGACTGTCTGCCGGAACCTGATTCGGCTCCTGCCGACTTGGGGTACGTGTCGTCTGCCGAGAACTGGATGTCCAGGAGCGGATGATCGCTGCCGTCGCCGGACGTGTAGATCAGACAGACGCCCTGCTGGTCGTACTCATCGTGCAGGTGCTGGACCGTGTACCGCACGGAGAACAGATTCGGGACGTTTCCCCCGGCCGACTCGTCGAACCGGTCCGTACCCGCCAGTCGGCGCAGCGCGCTTTGGGCCGGTGCGTCGAGCGTGCCGCCGCAGAGCCGAGCCGCAGTGACGTCTGTGCCAGGTTCCTTCTTATCCTTCTTGCCCGTGTCGTCGCTGCATCCGCCGACCAGCAGTGCCGCGGCCACGACGGTGACGACAACCGGTCCCTGGACGCCGAAGCGACTCCGGGCACCGATCCCTGAGATTCGCCGCACTTTCTCTCCCCGATCAGCCCGCGTAAGGAGGTCGGCCCCGGTAATCGTTCTCCTGGGAGCCGATGCCCGTGTAATTGTTCTTTATCCCTTCGACCCAATTAAGGTCGTCGGCCGTCTGCCGTGCCCCCGGATGGCCCGTGAAGTATGCGTCGTAGATCAAGCCCAGGTCACGGGTGCCCTTGCCGAAGAAATCCCGGCTGCTCATCTGCGACGGCACCAGCGCCTTCTCCTCCGCCTTGTCCGTAGCCTTGTCGATCTCGTGCCCGAGCAGTGTGTTGACTGCCTCGGTGGCGGTGTCCGCGGCGAGCGGAGCGATGACGAGGGCCGCGGCGGTCGATCCGGGGACCGGGACGGCGGCGACGCCGCCGGCGACGACCGCTCCCACCGCCAGCTTCTTCCAGTCGGCGGACCGGCCCAGCGCCTTGTTGGCCTCCTCGGAGCTCTCGCCGTACGTCGTCGCCACCTGCTGTGCACGGGAGTGGTCCAGGATGCCGCGGGCCTCGGCGCCCACCGACATGATGTCCCGGGCGTGATTCATATGGGCTTCGTTGGTAGGCGGGTGGGTGTCCAGCATGCTCAGGGTGTAGAGGTGCTGGGCCACCGTCACGGCCTTGTGGGAGTGTTCGTCCTGGCCGAGAACGCTCAGGAAATCGATGGCTCCCTGGTTGCCGAACTGAGCCCGTCCGCCGTACCGGGCGGGGAAGTCACCCGCGTCCTTGGCGTGATCGCCGAGGCCGGAGAGCTCGTAGTCGAGGTCGTCGATGTACGCGCCCGCCATCTTGCCGAGGCTGTCGGCGAGTTCGGGCTGGTCGTGCAGCATCGTCGGGCCGTCCTTGCCTCCGTAGAGGTAGGCGACCTGTTCCATGACGCCGGCCGTGGCCGCGGTGCGCCCGTCGCCCGCTGTGACCTCTTTCGCGGTGGCGTCGGCCGAGTAGCCGGTGGTGGCCGCGTCCAGGGCCCGCCCCAGCGAGTTGCGGCCCGCGACGTAATCGTGGTCGCCCTCGAACGTCGAGTCGGAGAGCCAGACCCGTTCCGTCGTCAGGTACTTCAGATGGCCGTTGACCTCGGAGTCCTTGTCGACGGTGTCGCCGGTTCCGTCGGGCTGCGCGAAGAACTGCGTCGATGCCTCCGGGTTGTGGCCCAGCGCCTCCAGGAAGCCGGTCATGGGGTCGCGGCCGCGGTCGTTCTTGTAGCCCCAGAAGTTCAGGTCGCCCTGGTTCAGATTGTTGATCCAGGGGCTCATGGGCTGCCCGTTGACCTGTTTGTCGTACGCGAGGAGCTTGTCGCCGTAGTTGTTGAGGAACTGGTCGTCGTAGTCGCCGAAACGCATCAGGTTGCTCATGACCGCGTAGCCGAGCGGATTGTTCGCGTCGTCGGTGCCGAGCTGGTCGGGGCCCAGGCCGATCATCCGCTTCTCCCAGCCCTGCATCCTGTCGCTGTCGGAGAGGGTGGCCCGGCCGATGACGGTTCCGAGGTTCTTCTGGAGCTGCTTCGCCTGCTTGGCGCGCTCCGGGTCGTACGTGCCCTGGTAGGGATCGGCGATGCCGGCCCAGAAGGTGAGTACCTTCTTGGGGCCGACCTGGGTGGCGAACTCCTCCGCGAAGAGCGGATCGTTCTTGTACTTGGCCAGACTGGCGTTGAGCGAGGCGAGTTCGGTGCTCGTCACGTCGTGCGGGTTCTTCTTGAGAATCTTCGCCAGACGGTCGGCGTCCGCGACGGCCTTGGCCGCCGCGTCCCGGTCACCGTAAGCGGCGCTGGAGAAACCGAACCTGGCCTGGTTCACGATCAGCGTGAGGGCCTTCGCCGCGGTGCTGTCGCTCTCGTCGGCCTTGCTCAGGATGCGCTGAATCTCGTCGCGGAGGCCGTCGACGTCCTTCTGGTCGACGGCGCCGGACTTGCCGCTGGGGTCGGCGGCCCAGTCGGGGCGTGTGTTGCCGGTGACGGTGAACGTGCCGTGACCGGTGTCGACGACGGTGAGGTTCTTCGCCGCTCCCCGCGCGATCGCCTCGTTCAACTGGGTCCGGTAGTCGATGAGTTCGCTGCGGGTGTCCTTGAGGATCTTCGCGACGGTGTCCGCCTGCGTGTGGGCGTCCGCGAACTCCTTCGCCGTCTTGTCGATGAACTCACGGCTCACCTGGGCGTTGACGCCTGCCCAGTTCGCCTTGTCGGCCTTGGCCTTGAGGTTGTCGCGGGCGTCCGCCCGCAGGGTGTCGAGCTTCTTGGCCATCTCCTCCCAGTCGGTGATGGCCTCACCGAGTTGGGAGAAGTTGCCGTCACGCAATGCGTTGAGGTCCATCCCCGTCAGCCGCCCTTCCGCTCGTCGAAGCCCTGGTCCAGCTGGGAGATGCTGCTGAGGGTGCCTGCGATGTAGGACTCGTCGGCCGCGTGCTGGTTCTTGGTGTAACGCAGGTGGTTGGAGATGTGGGCGCAGGCGTCGAGGAGTGTCTGAACCTGGTCGACCCAGTGTCCGGCGACGTGATCGAGGGCGGCTCCGATGGCGAAACCCTCGCTCGTGAGTCCTCCGGCCGCTTTCAGCGAGGACATGCGCGCGTGGTCGCTGTAGTGCCCGAAGTCCTCGAACAGGTCGTGGGCCGCCTTGCCGATGGCGGCCAGGTCCGTGTCGTGCACGGTGAGATCACCGCGCGGAATCGATGCACCGGCGTCGGGCGGTACATGGTCGATCCGCGTGTGCGCCGCCTGGCTCCTCGCGGCATCCGCCTTCAGTTGCTCCCACTCGTCCCACGCCATCTGTCGAGCCTCCCCGTTTCTCCCATGCCGCGCCGCCGAGACGCGGCCCCGTCACCCCACGACCGGCACCCGCCTAGTACTCCACCTCCACCCACCCCGTCTGCACCAACGGCTTCCCCCGCTTCCGCGACACGAAGACGCCCCGTCCCGCGGGCATCGGACGCGGCCGGACGCCGCCGAGGATGTCGCCCTCGCCCGGGTCGCCGGACAGGATGAGGCCCTGGGCGCCGAGTTCCTTCATGCGCTGGAGGACGGGCTCGTAGGAGGCGCGGCTCGCGCCCGCGGAGGAGCGGGCGATGATGAAGCGGACGCCGACGTCGCGGGCGAAGGGGAGCATCTCGGTGAGGCCCGCGAGGGGGTTGCCGGTGGAGGTGGAGACGAGGTCGTAGTCGTCGATGACGACGAAGACCTGCGGGCCCCGCCACCAGCTGCGCTCGCGGAGTTGCTGCGCGGTCACGTCGGCGGTCGGGGTACGGCGCTGCATGAGGTCGGCGAGGGCCGTCATGTGGTGGTCCATCTGGCTGGACATGGGGATGTACTCGGCCAGGTGGGTCGCCGGGGTGACGTCCAGCAGGGAGCGCCGGTTGTCGACGACGAAGAATTTCGCCTCGTCGCCGCCGTACCGCCGGGTCAGCTGCTCGATCAGCAGCCGGAGCAGGTTGGACTTGCCGGACTCGCTCTCGCCGAAGACCAGGAAGAACGGGTCCTGCTCGAAGTCGAGGAACACCGGCTCCAGGTTCTCCTCGTCGAGCGCGAAGGCGATCCCCTGCTTCGGGAAACGGTCGCCCGAGGGCAGCTCGGACGCCTCCAACTGCCGGGGAAGAAGGCGTACTTCGGGCGCGCCCGGGCCCTGCCAGTGGCGGGAGACCTCGGTGGTCAGCGCGGCCGTGGCGTCCGCCAGGTCGGTGTCGGAGGTCAGGCCGTCGATGCGCGGCACCGCCGCCATGAAGTGCAGCTTCTGCGGGGACAGACCGCGTCCCGGCACACCCGCGGGCACGTTCGCCGCGACCTTGCGGTCGACCTCGGAGTCCATGACGTCACCGAGCCGCAGTTCGAGCCGGTTCATCAGGTGGTCCTTGAGGTTCGCCCGGACCTCCATGGAGCGCGACGCCGTGATGACGACGTGGATGCCGTAACCCAGACCGCGCGCGGCGATGTCCAGGACGGCCTGCTCCAGACCCTCGTAGTCGGTACGGAAGTTGCCCCAGCCGTCGATGACGAGGAAGACGTCGCCCCAGGGCTGGTCGGCGACCGAGATGTCACCGCGCGCCCGGCGGGCCCGGAACTCGGCGATCGAGGGGATGCCCGCCGAGCGGAAGTACTCCTCGCGGCGGGTGAGGACGCCGTACACCTCGGAGACCGTGCGCCGCACCCGCTCCGGGTCCAGGCGCGAGGCGATCCCGCCGACGTGAGGGAGCCCGGCCACGGCCGAGAGCCCGCCACCACCGAAGTCGAGGCCGTAGAACTGCACTTCCTGCGGGGTGTGCGTGAGCGCGAAGGAGCAGATCAGGCTGCGCAGCAGCGTGGACTTGCCGGACTGTGGGCCACCGAGGATCTGCATGTGTCCGGCCGCGCCGGAGAAGTCCAGCATGAGCCGGTCGCGCCGCTGCTCGTACGGCTTGTCGACCAGACCGGCGGGGACGATCAGACGGCCGGCGCCCTCGTAGTCGGGCTGGGTGAGACCGCGTCCCGGCACCGGGGCGAGGCCCGGCAGCAGCGCGTCGAGCGCGGGCGGGCTCTCCAGCGGCGGCAGCCACACCTGGTGCGCGGCCGGTCCCTGTGCCTCCAGACGGCGCACGATGACGTCGAGCACGGTGTCGGCGAGCGCGTCGTCCACGTCCTTGACGGACTCGGTGCGCGGCTGGGGCACGGCGGCGTAGTGCACGGGCACCTCGGCCGCCGTGAACAGCACCGGGCGCCGGTCCACCGGCAGCGGACCGCCGGACAGCGCGGCCGCGCCCTGCGGCCCCGAGCGGTACACCCCGGAGACGTACGCCGCCTTGAAGCGCACCATCTCGTCCGTGCCGAACTTCAGGAAGCCGGAACCGGGCACGTTCGGCAGCTCGTAGGCGTCCGGGACGCCGAGGGCCGCGCGGGACTCGGCGGCGGAGAAGGTCCGCAGACCGATCCGGTACGACAGATACGTCTCCAGACCGCGCAGCCGGCCCTCCTCCAGGCGCTGCGAGGCCAGCAGCAGATGCACGCCGAGCGAGCGGCCGATGCGGCCGATCTGCACGAACATCTCGATGAAGTCCGGCTTGGCGGTGAGGAGTTCGCTGAACTCGTCGATCACCAGGACCAGCGAGGGGATCGGCTGCAGGGGCGCACCGGCGGCGCGCGCCTTCTCGTAGTCGTGGATGTTGGCGTAGTTGCCCGCGTCGCGCAGCATCTCCTGGCGGCGGTTCAGCTCGCCGCGGATGGAGTCGCCCATGCGGTCGACCAGGGTGAGGTCGTCGGCCAGGTTGGTGATGACGGCGGCGACGTGCGGCATCTGCGACATGCCCGCGAAGGTCGCGCCGCCCTTGAAGTCGGCCAGGACGAAGTTCAGGGTCTCCGAGGAGTGCGTGACGGCGAGGCCGAGCACCAGCGTGCGCAGCAGCTCCGACTTGCCGGAACCGGTCGCGCCGACGCACAGACCGTGCGGGCCCATGCCCTCCTGCGCGGCCTCCTTGAGGTCCAGCATGACCGGGCGGCCGTCCTCGCCGAGACCGATCGGCACGCGCAGCCGCTCGGCCAGCGCGCGCTGCCGCCAGGTCCGCTTGGTGTCGACGGAGGCGGCGTCGCCGAGCCCGAGCAGATCGGTGAACTCCAGGTTGGCGAGCAGCGGTTCGTCGTCGTCCCCGCCCGAGGCCATCCGCAGCGGCGCGAGCTGGCGGGCCAGCGCCTCGGCGGACTCGGGGGAGAGGGCGTCCGGAGTGCCCTCGTAGACGATCCCGTGGCCGGACTCCAGGTGCAGCGTGCCGGGCCGTACGACGACGGACAGGTCGCCCGCCATGCCGGTGGGCTCGCCCGGCGCCACCTCGACCAGCGTGACGCCCTGCAGGCCGTCGGCCGAGGCGAGCACGGAGTCGGGCAGCAGGGAGAGGTCGTCCAGGACGATCACGATGTGCGGCTCGTCAAGGAGCGGCGCCGCGTCCGGGTGGAAGCGGGGGCGACCGGTGAGCCGGGTCGCCAGCAGGTCCTCCAGCTCGCGGACGTCCGATCCGATCAGGCGGCGGCTGCCCGCGCCGTCCACCGCGCCGGGGGCCTGCGCGTGCGGCAGCCACTTCGCCCAGTCCCAGCGCGGCAGCGCCTCGCGCCCGGCGGCCACCGCGACGATCAGGTCCTCGGGGGAGTGCAGCGAGGCCAGCGAGCCCACCAGGGCGCGGGCGCAGGCCCGTACGGAGTCCGGTTCGCCGCTGAGGACGACGTGCGAGAAGGCGCGCAGCGAGACGGCCATCGGCAGGTCGCCGAGCGTGCCGTGCGCCGCGACGAAGCGCTGCATGGCGCCCGCGGTCAGCGGCTCCAGCTGCTCGACCGGACCGGTCTCCGGCGCGATCAGCGGAGTCGCCAGTGGCTGCGGGCCGAGCCCGATGCGCACGTGCGCGAAGTCCTCGTCGCCCGCCCGCCGTTCCCACACCCGGCTGCCCTCGGCGACCAGCGCCCACAGCTGCTCGGGGGAGGGGTGCAGGTAGTACTGCGCGTCCCGCTGCGCCCGCGCGGTGCGTACGGCGTTCTTGCGGGTCTGCGAGAGATAGCTCAGGTAGTCACGGCGCATGTCGGCCAACTGGCCCTGGGAGCCGCGCCGGAAGCGGACCACCATCGCGACGGACATGGCGACCGTCGAGGCGATCATGATCATTCCCATGATCTTCATGAACGGCTGGCCGTTCGTGAAGAAGAAGACCACGGAGCCACCCATGCCGAGCGTGGGCAGCAACTGCATCAGCACGCTCTCCTGATGCCCGCGCGGCAGCTCCGGCGGCGGCTGGACGGCGATCTCCTCCGTCGGCACTTCGGACGGAAGCGCCCGAGGCGGGCGTTTGACGACAATCTGGCTCACTGCTCACCAATTCCCTTGCCCGACCCCGGCTTTCCGTCCGCCGCCCCGTATCCGGCGGACGCGGGCCGCCGCGCGATCCTACTGAGTTCACGGCGCGCGGGTGAGCGGTAGGGTGCCGGATGTTCGCGTGAGCACACGTCGACGCGACCGGAGAAACCGGGGCAACTCGCCTCATCCCCGCGCGGGAGGGGCCCGGAATCCGGCCGTACGGCGGGTCTGCCGCCGCACCCGCGGCGGACGCGGGAGCGAACGGTACAGGACCTTCACCACACGGACGCGTCACCGTCACGGAGCGGAACGCGTCGCCACCATCACCGAGGGGGAGCAGACAGGTGAGCATGACGGCCGCCGCAACCGGCGGACCCGGGACCGGAACACCGGCCGGGGCCGGTACGGGACTCGGCTTCTGCCGGGTCACCATCGTCGCCCCGGACAGCCGCATCGACGTGGCACTCCCCGACGACGTGCCCGTCGCCGACCTCTGTCCGGAGATCCTCCGGCTCGCCCGGCAGAGCCCCGAGACGGGCGCCCCGGTCGGCTACCACCTCGTCCGCACCGACGGCACCGTGCTGGACAGCTCCCGCTCCTTCGCCGCCCAGCGCATCCTCGACGGCGAACTCCTCACCCTGCGCCCCTTCGCGGAGTCCCTGCCCCCGGCCGTCTTCGACGACGTGGCCGAGGCCGTCGCGGCCGCCGTCACCAGGCAGCACCGGCTCTGGAGCGGCGACCTCACCCGGACCGCGGGCCTGATCGGCGGCGGCGTCCTGCCCGCCCTGCTCGCCTTCGTGGCCTGGACCGCCGACCCGCGCCACGACATGAACGGCCTGGCCGGCATCCTCGCCGCCGTCACCGGCGTCCTGCTGGTCGTCCTGTCCGCCGTCCGCGCCCGCGTCTACGACGACCGCGCCTCCTCCGTCGCCCTCGGCCTCGGCGCGCTGCCCGGCATCGGCGTCGCGGGCAGCGGCCTGCTGCCGCTCAGCGGCGGCGAGGGCATCGGCAGACTCCAGTTCCTGCTGGCGTGCGCCGCCGTGCTCGTCGCCTCGCTCGTCCTCGCGCTCGTCTCCCCGCACCGCGACGGCCCGTTCGTGGCCTTCGTGTTCGCCTCCGGCGTCGCCCTCGTGGCCGTCTTCGTCGCCACCCTGGCCGACTGGGCCCCGACCGAGACGGCCGCCCTGTGCGCCACCGTCGCCGTCGGCGCCCTGGCCTTCCTGCCCGGCCTGTCCATGCGCATCGCCCGGCTCCCGATCGGCTTCGAGGCGCCCAACTCCGCGCCCCGCGCCACCGCTTACGGCACCGAGACCGCGGCCCCCGAGCCCGTGGACACGGAGCGCGTCGAGGCACAGGCCCGGCGCGGCCACGAGATCCTCGTCGGACTGGTCGGCGGCTGTGCCCTCCTCGCCGTCGGCGCCGGAGCGGTCCTCGGCTTCTCCGACAACGTGTGGGCCCAACTCCTCGCGCTCGCCGCCGGTGTCGCCCTGCTGATGCGCGCCCAGCTCTTCCGCTACACCGCGCAGGTCGCCTCCGTCCTCGCGGCGGGCCTCGGCACCCTGGTCCTGCTCGGCCTCGGCCTCGCCCTCAACCCGCCCCCGTCGGTGATGCGCGCGGCCCTCGCGGGCGACCGCACCGACCTCGACATCCGCACCGTCTGGCTCATCGCCGTCATCGGCGCCGCCGCCGCGCTCTTCACCGGCCTCGGCCTGGTCCTCGCGCGCGGCGCCCTGACCCCGTTCTGGGGCCGCTTCCTGGAGATCTGCGAGGGCTTCGTCCTGCTGACGCTGATCCCGCTCACCCTCGCCGTCTTCGACGTCTACGCCACCGTGCGGGCGATGACCAGCAAATAACTCGACGGGGGACCGGAGTTCACCACCCCGGTCCCCCGTCGAGTCGTACGCGACGCGCTCAGACCTCCCCGGCCCGAGCCTCCTCGGCCTCGGCCCGGAACCGCTCCTGCGCCTCCAGGCCGCCGTTGTGCTCCATCGGCCGCAGGTCGAACTCCCCGTCCCGCGCCCCCAGTACGAAGGCCCGCCACTCGGCCTCGGTGTAGCGCAGCACCGTGTCCGGGTCCAGCGAGGACCGCATCGCCACCGCACCCTCGGGCATGTACGCGATCTCCACCCGCTCCTCGTGCTCCTCGGTACCCGGCGCGGAGTGCCACTCCAGCCCCGAGATGTCGACCGCGTACAGCTCGTCCCGCTCCCGTTCCTTACGAGCCTTCAGTTCCGTGTCCTCGGCGTCGGTCATCGCGGCCGTCGTCCTTCCATCCGTACCGGCGAACTGTGAAGTCACCCTACTGGCCGGGGTTCCGGGCGGTCCTGGATTCAGGGGCGGACCACACGTGCGGAGGCGGTGGACGGCAGAGGGCTTCGGTGGAGGTGACGTGGGGCGTCCGCTACGGCGCCTCCTCGTGGCGGGACCGCTGGGGCCGAGCACCGTTTCGCCCTGGCGGTCCCGCCCAGGCGCGATGCGGCACCCCACCCGGCCCGGAAGAGCCCCCTGCGGAGCAGCCCCGCCCCGACGCCCTGGAAAGGACCCCGATGACCTCACCCCCGCCCTCCGCCTTCACCGCCTCCACCCTCGCGGTCGACCAACAGCGCCGTCGCCGTCGTACCCGGCTGCTCCTCGGCGGGGCGGCCGCCGCCGTGGTCGCCTCCCTGGCCGTCTGGGCCTGGTCCGGCAGCGGAGGCATACCAGGAGACGACGCCCGGCCCGCGTCGGCCGCGCAGGCCCCGGACGCG
The DNA here is from genome assembly GCF_009863025.1 of Streptomyces sp. SID4985. Taxonomy (GTDB): domain Bacteria; phylum Actinomycetota; class Actinomycetes; order Streptomycetales; family Streptomycetaceae; genus Streptomyces. Next base: position 20,140 of record NZ_WWIR01000260.1, read on the forward strand.
GTCCGCCGTACGGTCGAGACCGGGCCCCGCTCGGTCGAGGGCAGGGCGGCGGTGCAGTACCGCGAAGAGATCCGCCAGGTCGGCGCCACCGCCGACGCCCTCGGCGCCTGGGCGACGGACAAGGTCTTCGCCAAGGGGCTCGTCAACACGGTCAAGGGCTTCTCCCTCACCAAGGAGAACGCGACCGACGCGAAGGGCGACCGCCCCGCCTGGACCCTGACGTTCCCCGGCCCCCTGTGCGCGACCACCCGGCACGTCAGCGCGGCGGGCTGGACGGCCGTCGCCTACGCGGGGGAGCGCGTGGACCCGGGCCAGAGCCTCGGCGCCCCCTGCGACCGGCTCGCCGTCATCGACCTGGACACCGGGAAGAAGCGCTGGGAGACCCGGCTCGGCACCGCCGACGCCCCGGCGGGCAACGTCAACGTGACGATGACCGACGGCGCCGTGGCCGTGGCGGGCGACCAGGGATCCGCCGCGTACGACACCACGAGCGGCAAGCGCCTGTGGACCCGCTCCGCCCGGGGCACCTGCGCGGACTCCGGCTTCGCGGGCGGCTCCGCGCTGCTCGCCCTCGTCCGCTGCGGCGACTCGGCGGGTCCCCGCTTCCGCGTCGAACGCGTCGACGCCCACACCGGCCGCACCCGCTGGACGTACCGCGTCGGCGAGGGCATCGAGGCCGTCTATCTCGCCTCCGCCGCCCCCGCCGTGATCGCCGTCGCCGCCGGGGACGTCCAGGTGAGCCATCTGATCCCGCTCGACGAGCACGGCCGGGCGCGCGGCACGATCCGGCTGGCCGACACCCACATGCCCGTCGGCTGCGACCGCCCCTTCAGCGCCGTGGTGGAGAGCTGCCGGTCGGTCGTGGTCGGCCCCCGAGAGCTGTACCTCCCCGTGGACGACGACATCGTCTCCTTCGACCTGGCCACCGGGAAGAGTGGGCGCCGCTTCGCCTCGCCCGCCGGCGCCATGACCCCGCTCAGGACCAACGGGGACCACCTCATCGCCTACCGTGAGGGCAGCGGCTTCACCCCCTCCGCCGTGGTCTCCCTCGACCCGGCCACCGGCGAGGAACGCCCGCTGCTGCTCTTCGGCGCGAACCCCGACGACCTCGCCGGGACCGACGACCCCACGCGGGACGACATCCTCTACGAGCACGGCCGCCTCTTCCTCGCCGCGACCAGCGTCTACGGCCCGACCGACAAGGGCCACCTGGGCGAGCTGTCCAACGTGGCGGTCGGCGTCGAGAGCATCGCCCCGTGACCCGGACGGCCGCACCCGGCCGCCCCGGGCGGGCCACCGCCCGAAACCCCGGCCGGAGCCCCCGCGACCCCCTGGTACCCTGAGTGACGGCCGTTCGTGTCAGCGCCCCCGCAGCAGATGCCTCGCAGCACCCGCTCCGGAGGCCGCGCCCGACGGCTCCCCGCCCTCCGAGTCACGGAAGCACCCCCGAGAGTCAGACCGGGGGCACTCGAAGGGCAACTCAAGAACCCGAGGAGTAAGCGTGTCGCTCGACGCCGCTACGAAGAAGCAGATCATCGCCGAGTTCGGCCAGAAGGAGGGCGACACCGGCTCCCCCGAGGTCCAGGTCGCCATGCTCTCGCGTCGGATCTCCGACCTGACCGAGCACCTCAAGGCCCACAAGCACGACCACCACTCCCGCCGTGGTCTGCTGATCCTGGTCGGCCAGCGTCGCCGCCTGCTGCAGTACCTGGCCAAGAAGGACATCCAGCGCTTCCGTGCCCTGGTCGACCGCCTCGGCATCCGCCGCGGTGCGGCCGGCGGCGCCAAGTAAGACGCCACGAAGGGAGCGGTTCCCGATGAGGATCGGGAGCCGCTCCCTTTGCTGTACGTGCGGAAACGTGCGGAGTGTCACTCCCCCTTTGTAGGGTGTTGGCACACAACGCATCACGTACGACACAGAACGAGGGAGACGCGCACCTCGCCGCCGCCGGTCCTCGGTAGTGGCCCCCGGGGGGAAGACGCCCCGGGTGCTTCGATCGAAGACCGGCCCGCACCAAAGGGGCGCTTCTCCCACCACCGTCCCCCCGCCACACGGGCGAGCGGGACGAAGACGAGGAGAAAACGCTAGTGGAGAACGAGACCCACTACGCCGAGGCCGTCATCGACAACGGCTCCTTCGGCACCCGCACCATCCGCTTCGAGACGGGCCGCCTGGCCAAGCAGGCCGCCGGCTCCGCCGTGGCGTACCTGGACGACGACACCATGGTGCTGTCGGCCACCACCGCCTCCAAGGCCCCCAAGGACCAGCTCGACTTCTTCCCCCTCACGGTGGACGTCGAGGAGCGGATGTACGCCGCCGGCAAGATCCCCGGCAGCTTCTTCCGCCGTGAGGGCCGCCCCTCCGAGGACGCGATCCTCACCTGCCGCCTGATCGACCGCCCGCTGCGCCCGTCCTTCAAGAAGGGCCTGCGCAACGAGATCCAGGTCGTCGCCACGATCATGGCGCTCAACCCCGACCACCTGTACGACGTCGTGGCGATCAACGCCGCGTCCGCGTCGACGCAGCTGGCCGGCCTGCCCTTCTCCGGCCCGATCGGCGGCGTCCGCGTCGCGCTGATCCGCGGCCAGTGGGTCGCGTTCCCGACGCACACCGAGCTCGAGGACGCCGTCTTCGACATGGTGGTCGCCGGCCGCGTCCTGGAGGACGGCGACGTCGCGATCATGATGGTCGAGGCCGAGGCCACCGACCAGACGATCAAGCTCGTCGAGGGCGGTGCCGAGGCGCCGACCGAGGAGGTCGTCGCCGCCGGTCTCGAGGCCGCCAAGCCCTTCATCAAGGTGCTGTGCCGTGCCCAGTCCGACCTCGCCTCCAAGGCCGCGAAGCCCGAGGGCGAGTTCCCGATCTTCCTGGACTACCAGGACGACGTGTACGAGGCGCTGAAGAAGGCCGTCCAGCCGGAGCTGGCCCAGGCCCTCACGATCGCGGGCAAGCAGGAGCGCGAGGCCGAGCTGGACCGCGTCAAGGGTCTGGCCGCCGAGAAGCTGCTGCCGAAGTTCGAGGGCCGCGAGAAGGAGATCTCCGCCGCTTACCGTTCGCTGACCAAGCAGCTGGTCCGCGAGCGTGTGATCAAGGAGAAGAAGCGCATCGACGGCCGCGGCGTCACGGACATCCGTACGCTCGCCGCCGAGGTCGAGGCCATCCCGCGTGTGCACGGCTCGGCGCTGTTCGAGCGTGGCGAGACCCAGATCCTGGGCATCACCACCCTGAACATGCTCCGCATGGAGCAGCAGCTGGACACCCTCTCCCCGGTGACCCGCAAGCGCTACATGCACAACTACAACTTCCCGCCGTACTCCGTCGGCGAGACCGGCCGCGTCGGTTCCCCGAAGCGCCGCGAGATCGGCCACGGCGCCCTCGCCGAGCGCGCCCTCGTGCCGGTGCTGCCGACGCGCGAGGAGTTCCCCTACGCGATCCGTCAGGTGTCCGAGGCCCTCGGCTCCAACGGCTCGACGTCCATGGGCTCGGTCTGCGCCTCCACCATGTCGATGCTGAACGCCGGTGTGCCGCTCAAGGCCCCCGTCGCCGGTATCGCCATGGGCCTGATCTCCGAGCAGGCCGACGGCGAGACGCACTACGTCACCCTCACCGACATCCTCGGTGCGGAGGACGCCTTCGGTGACATGGACTTCAAGGTCGCCGGCACGAAGGACTTCGTGACCGCCCTCCAGCTCGACACCAAGCTGGACGGCATCCCGGCCTCCGTCCTGGCCGCGGCCCTCAAGCAGGCCCGCGACGCCCGTCTCCACATCCTCGATGTGATGACCGAGGCCATCGACCGGCCGGACGCCATGTCCCCGAACGCGCCGCGGATCATCACCGTGAAGATCCCGGTCGACAAGATCGGTGAGGTCATCGGCCCCAAGGGCAAGATGATCAACCAGATCCAGGAGGACACGGGCGCCGAGATCACGATCGAGGACGACGGCACGATCTACATCGGTGCCTCCGACGGCCCGGCCGCCGAGGCCGCCCGCGCCACGATCAACAGCATCGCCAACCCGACGATGCCCGAGGTCGGCGAGCGCTACCTGGGTACGGTCGTGAAGACCACCACCTTCGGTGCCTTCGTCTCCCTGATGCCCGGCAAGGACGGTCTGCTGCACATCTCGCAGATCCGCAAGCTCGCCGGTGGCAAGCGCGTGGAGAACGTCGAGGACGTGCTCGGTGTGGGCCAGAAGGTCCAGGTCGAGATCGCCGAGATCGACTCGCGCGGCAAGCTCTCCCTCATCCCCGTGATCGAGGGCGAGGAAGGCGACGAGACCAAGAAGGACGACGCCGACAAGTGACGTCCCGTGGCTTCAAGGTGACGGCCCGCACCTCTTCGGAGGTGCGGGCCGTCGCCCGTACCCAAACCCTGATCAAGGGCACCAACGGCATCGGTACCGTCCGCAGGACCACCCTCCCGGGCGGCCTGCGCATCGTCACCGAGACGCTGCCCTCCGTGCGCTCGGCCACCTTCGGCATCTGGGCGAACGTCGGCTCCCGTGACGAGACCCCCGCGCTGAACGGCGCGACGCACTACCTGGAGCACCTGCTCTTCAAGGGCACCGGCCGCAGGTCCGCGCTGGACATCTCCTCCGCGCTCGACGCGGTCGGCGGCGAGATGAACGCGTTCACCGCCAAGGAGTACACGTGCTACTACGCACGCGTGCTCGACACCGACCTCCCGCTCGCCATCGACGTGGTGTGCGACATGCTGACCGGCTCGCTGATCCGCGAGGAGGACGTCGACGTCGAACGCGGCGCCATCCTCGAAGAGATCGCGATGACCGAGGACGACCCGGGCGACTGCGTGCACGACCTGTTCGCGCACACCATGTTCGGTGACAACGCGCTCGGCCGCCCGGTCCTCGGCACCGTGGACACGGTCAACGCCCTCACGGCCGACCGCATCCGCCGCTTCTACAAGAAGCACTACGACCCGACCCGCCTCGTGGTCGCGGCCGCGGGCAACATCGACCACGCCAAGGTCGTACGCCAGGTCCGTGCCGCCTTCGAGCGGGCCGGCGCCCTGACGAACACCGAGGCCCGGCCCGCCGCCCCGCGCGAGGGCCGCCGCGCCATCCGCGCGGCGGGACGCGTCGAGCTGCTCGGCCGCAAGACCGAGCAGGCGCACGTCGTCCTCGGGATGCCGGGCCTCGCCCGCACCGACGACCGCCGCTGGGCCATGGGCGTGCTGAACACCGCCCTCGGCGGCGGCATGTCCTCCCGGCTCTTCCAGGAGGTCCGCGAGAAGCGCGGCCTCTGCTACAGCGTCTACTCGTACACCTCCGGCTTCGCCGACTGCGGCCTCTTCGGCGTGTACGCGGGCTGCAGGCCGAGCCAGGTGTCCGACGTGCTCAAGCTCTGCCGCGACGAGCTGGACCACGTGGCCGAGCACGGTCTCACCGACGACGAGATCGCCCGTGCCATCGGCCAGCTCAAGGGCTCCACCGTCCTCGGCCTGGAGGACACCGGCGCGCTGATGAACCGCATCGGCAAGAGCGAGCTGTGCTGGGGCGAGCAGATGTCGGTGGACGAGATGCTGACCCGGATAGCCCTGGTGACCCCGGACGAGGTCCGGTCGGTCGCCCGCGACATCCTGGGACAGCGCCCGTCGCTGTCGGTCATCGGCCCGCTCAAGGACAAGCAGGCCGCGCGGCTGCACGACGCGGTCGCCTGATCCCTCGGTCTCAACTGGGTGTAAGGAAAAGGAAGATGAGCAAGCTGCGCGTGGCGGTCCTGGGTGCGAACGGTCGCATCGGGTCCGAGGCGGTACGAGCCGTCGAGGCGGCCGAGGACATGGAACTGGTCGCCGCCCTCGGCCGGGGCGACAAGCTGGAGACGCTGGTCGACACCGGCGCCCAGGTCGCCGTCGAGCTGACCACCCCGGCCTCGGTCATGGGCAACCTCGACTTCTGCGTGCGCCACGGCATCCACGCGGTCGTCGGCACCACCGGCTGGACCGAGGAACGCCTCGCACAGCTCAAGGGCTGGCTCGAGCTGTCCCCGGAGACCGGTGTGCTCATCGCCCCGAACTTCTCCATCGGCGCCGTCCTCACCATGAAGTTCGCGCAGATGGCCGCGCCGTACTTCGAGTCCGTCGAGGTCGTCGAGCTGCACCACCCGAACAAGGTGGACGCCCCCTCCGGCACCGCCACGCGCACCGCCCAGCTCATCGCCGAGGCCCGCCGCGCGGCGGGTACGGCCCCGGCGCCCGACGCCACGGTCACCGCCCTGGACGGGGCCCGCGGCGCCGACGTGGACGGCGTCCCCGTGCACGCGGTCCGGCTGCGCGGCCTCCTCGCGCACCAGGAGGTGCTGCTCGGCGCCGAGGGCGAGACCCTCACCATCCGCCACGACTCCCTGCACCACAGCAGCTTCATGCCGGGCATCCTGCTCGGCGTGCGCCGTGTGGTGTCCGCCCCGGGCCTGACCTTCGGCCTGGAGAACTTCCTCGACCTCGGCTGAGAGCCCCGTCATGCGCGCGAAGATCACTTACCTTGTCACGGCCGCCGTCCTGGTCTTCTACTTCGTCCTGGTCGGCAGCCGGGGCGTGATGCTCATCGAGTCCGGCACGCTCCTCACCGTCACCTTCGGCGTGACGGTGCTGATCCTGCCGGTCATCGGTCTGTGGTTCCTGTGGAAGAACACCCAGTTCGTCCGCCGGGCCAACGCCCTCGCCGCCGAACTGGACGCCGAGGGCGGCCTGCCCGTCGACGAGCTGAAGCGCACCGCGGGCGGCCGGATCGACCGCGACTCGGCCGACGAGGTCTTCGCCCGCCGCAGGGCCGAGACCGAGGCCGCCCCGGAGGACTGGCGCAGCTGGTTCCGGCTCGCCGTCGCCTACCACGACGCCCGCGACACCCCGCGCGCCCGCAAGGCGATGCAGCGCGCCATCGCCCTGCACGACGGCAGGCCCGTACCGGCCTGAACCCGGTGACAGCCGAAGGGGCCGCCCCGCGACTTGCGCGGGACGGCCCCTTCTCCGTGGGCTCGGCTTCTCCGTGGGCTCAGTGCGGCCGGTACTCCGCCGCCCACGCCTCCACCGCGTCCGCCGCCCGGTCGAACCCGGCGGGCCGGTTCAGGAAGTCCAGGCCGTGCGTGGTGAGCAGCGGCGCGGTGTCGTCGGGCGCCCGGTCGGCGCGCACCAGCGTCAGCGCCTGCCCCTGCACCGTGCGGGGCAGCCCCAGCCAGCGCACCGGCTGCTGCGCGGTCCGCACCGAGACCACCCGCTGCCAGGGCACCGTCCGCGTCGTCAGGAAGCCCACCTGGCGCAACCCGCGTTCGCTCACCCACACGCCCATGCGCAGCACCCGCAGCGCGGCGAGGATGATCGCGAAGGCCAGCCCGAAGATCGCCCCGGCGGAGGACGCCGAACCGGTGAGGGCGATGAGCACCGCGGCGAACAGCACGAAGGACGACAGCAGCAGCCCCACGGCCACTCCGCCCACCCGCCAGGGCCCGGGACGGTACGGCCGCCGCCAGCGGTCCCGGTCGTCGTACGGCAGCGAGCTCTCGGGCGCCGCCTCGGTGGTGCGGTCGGCCGTCAGGAAGGGGAGGGGCACGGCTGTTCCTCACTCGGTCGCGTGGGCTGTGCCCGGTGAGGCTATCCGCCGGTGATCGCGCTCACCAGCCATGGACCGCCGTAAGGGTCAGTGTCCCCGCGCCGCCTGGGACTGCGGCCCCTGCGGAGTACTGGGCGTGGAGAGCGCGGGCATGCCGAGCAGCAGCGAGCCGACCAGACCCGCGACGAGGGTGAGCCCCAGCAGCCAGCGCCCGGCTATCTCGCCCGTGGACGCCCGCTCACGGGGCGGGGGAGCGACATTGCCGCGGAACCTGTCGGCTTCGGCGAGGAAGGCGAAGGGCACGGGCTCACGGCGACGGAACATGGGGATGTGTCTCCTCTCGGGGGCTCGGGGGCTCGGGGGCTGACGGGGACGGATCTCACCGCCGATACAGGCGTACCTCACCGGTACAGACGTGCGAGTGCCACAAAAGGATCCCATGTCCGGAAAACCGATGGATGTGATCTTTGAGGTGAGGTGGCGGTTGTCCTGAGAGGGTGCGCGTGCCCCGTATGGTGGGCGCAAACCCGGAAGTGATGGAAGGACCCGCGTGACCACCCCCCAGCCGCTCACCCTCCGCAGCGACGTCACCGTCGAGCTGGTGAAATCCAGTGCGTCGGACGCCGATGTCCTCTTCGCCGCCCGCGTCTCCACGCTCGGCGAGCAGTCCCTGGACGAGCTGGGCAAGGACCCCGAGCGCTCCAAGGGGCTGATCAACTACCTGATGCGCGACCGGCACGGCAGCCCGTTCGAGCACAACTCGCTGACCTTCTTCATCAGCGCCCCGATCTTCGTCTTCCGCGAGTTCATGCGGCACCGCGTCGGCTGGTCCTACAACGAGGAATCGGGCCGCTACCGGGAGCTGGAGCCGGTCTTCTACGTCCCCGACACCTCCCGCAAGCTGGTCCAGGAGGGCCGTCCGGGCAAGTACGTCTTCGTCGAGGGCAGCCCCGCCCAGCACGAGACGGTGCGCGACACCCTGACGGAGTCCTACGAGCAGGCGTACGCGGCCTACCAGAAGCTGCTCGCCGAGGGTGTCGCCCGCGAGGTCGCCCGCGCGGCCCTCCCGGTCGGCCTCTACTCCTCGATGTACGCCACCTGCAACGCCCGCTCCCTGATGCACTTCCTCGGCCTGCGCACCCAGCACGAGCTGGCCAAGGTGCCGTCCTTCCCGCAGCGCGAGATCGAGATGGTCGGCGAACAGATGGAGGCCAAGTGGGCGGAACTCATGCCGCTCACCCACGCCGCCTTCAACGCCAACGGCCGCGTCGCCCCGTAAAAACGAAGCCCCGTTCCCCTCGACGGAACGGATGTACGGAGCAACCTTGCGAAGTGTCCGTATTGCGGCATTTAGCGAAGTTCATCTAGCCTGATCAAACGGACCCGGCACTGCTTGAACCCCCGAGCAGGCAGTGCCGGGCTCCTCTTTTGTCCTGACTTACCCGGCACCCCACGGGGCGACCATGGATCGAGTACCGAGTAGCGTGTCACCCATGGCTCCGACCTCGACTCCGCAGACCCCCTTCGGGCGGGTCCTCACCGCCATGGTCACGCCCTTCACGGCGGACGGCGCACTCGACCTCGACGGCGCGCAGCGGCTCGCCGCCCACCTGGTGGACGCAGGCAACGACGGCCTGATCGTCAACGGCACCACCGGCGAGTCCCCCACCACCAGCGACGCGGAGAAAGCGGACCTCGTCCGGGCCGTCATCGAGGCGGTCGGCGACCGCGCCCACGTCGTCGCCGGAGTCGGCACCAACGACACCCACCACAGCACCGCACTGGCCCGCCAGGCCGAGGCCGCCGGCGCCCACGGCCTCCTGGTCGTCACGCCGTACTACAACAAGCCCCCGCAGGAGGGCCTGTACCGGCACTTCACCACCGTCGCCGACGCGACCGGCCTGCCGGTCATGCTCTACGACATCCCCGGCCGCTCCGGCGTCCCGATCAGCACCGAGACGCTGGTCCGCCTCGCCGCGCACCCCCGGATCGTGGCCAACAAGGACGCCAAGGGCGACCTCGGCCGCGCCAGCTGGGCCATCGCCCGCTCCGGCCTCGCCTGGTACTCCGGCGACGACATGCTGAACCTGCCGCTGCTGTCCGTCGGCGCCGTCGGCTTCGTCTCCGTCGTCGGCCACCTGGTCGCCCCGGACCTGCGCGCGCTCGTCGATGCCTACACCTCCGGCGACGTCGTCAAGGCCACCGAGATCCACCAGAAGCTGCTCCCGGTCTACACCGGCGTCTTCCGTACCCAGGGCGTCATGACCACCAAGGCCGCCCTCGCCCTCCAGGGCCTGCCCGCGGGCCCGCTGCGCGCGCCCATGGTCGAGTGCTCCGCCGAAGAGATCGCGCAGCTCAAGCTCGATCTCGCCGCCGGCGGGGTACAGCTCTGACAACAGACTTCCGCACCACGCGGCCTCACAACTGAATCGACAACTGCACGCACGAACGTCACCCGCGCCACGTGCCACCGGTACGTGGCGCGGGTGGTCAGGAGAGTCTTTTGAGTCATCCGCACCCTGAACTCGCCCCCCCGCCGCCGCTCGCCAAGGGCGGCCTGCGGGTCACTCCGCTCGGCGGTCTCGGTGAGATCGGCCGGAACATGACGGTCTTCGAGTACGACGGCCGTCTGCTGATCGTCGACTGCGGCGTCCTCTTCCCCGAGGAGGAGCAGCCCGGCGTCGACCTGATCCTGCCGGACTTCTCGTCCATCCGGGACCGCCTCGACGACATCGAGGGCATCGTCCTCACGCACGGCCACGAGGACCACATCGGCGCCGTGCCCTACCTGCTCCGCGAGAAGCCGGACATCCCGCTCATCGGCTCCAAGCTCACCCTCGCGCTGATCGAGGCCAAGCTCCAGGAGCACCGCATCCGTCCGTACACCCTTGAGGTGGAGGCGGGCGACCGTGAGCAGGTCGGTCCGTTCAACCTCGAGTTCGTCGCGGTGAACCACTCCATCCCGGACGCCCTCGCGGTCGCCATCCGTACCCCGGCCGGCATGGTCGTGCACACCGGCGACTTCAAGATGGACCAGCTGCCGCTGGACGGCCGGCTGACCGACCTGCACGCCTTCGCGCGCCTGAGCGAGGAGGGCATCGACCTCCTCCTCTCGGACTCCACGAACGCCGAGGTACCCGGCTTCGTCCCGCCCGAGCGCGACATCTCCAACGTGCTGGACAACGTCTTCGCCGGTGCGCACAGCCGCATCATCGTGGCGAGCTTCGCCAGCCATGTGCACCGCATCCAGCAGATCCTGGACACCGCCCAGAAGTACGGCCGCAAGGTCGCCTTCGTCGGCCGCTCCATGGTCCGCAACATGGGCATCGCGCGGGACCTCGGCTATCTGAAGGTCCCGCCGGGCCTGGTCGTCGACGTCAAGCAGCTGGACGACCTGCCCGCCGACAAGGTGGTCCTGGTCTGCACGGGTTCCCAGGGCGAGCCGATGGCGGCCCTGTCCCGCATGGCCAACCGCGACCACCAGATCCGGATCGTCGAGGGCGACACGGTCATCCTGGCCTCGTCCCTCATCCCCGGCAACGAGAACGCGGTCTACCGCGTGATCAACGGCCTGACCCGCTGGGGCGCCAACGTCGTCCACAAGGGCAACGCCAAGGTGCACGTCTCCGGACACGCCTCGGCCGGCGAGCTGCTGTACTTCTACAACATCTGCAAGCCGAAGAACCTCATGCCGGTGCACGGCGAATGGCGCCATCTGCGCGCCAACGCCGAGCTGGGCGCCGCGACGGGCGTCCCGCACGACCGCATCGTGATCGCCGAGGACGGCGTCGCGGTCGACCTGATCAAGGGCAAGGCCAAGATCGCGGGCAAGGTCCAGGCCGGTTACGTCTACGTCGACGGCCTCTCCGTCGGTGAGGTCGGCGAGCCCGCGCTGAAGGACCGCAAGATCCTCGGCGACGAGGGCATCATCTCGGTCTACGTGGTCATGGACTCGACCACCGGCAAGATCACGGGTGGCCCGCACATCCAGGCCCGGGGCTCCGGCATCGACGACTCCGCCTTCGCCGAGATCCTCCCGAAGATCACCGAGACGCTGGAGAAGTCCGCCTCGGACGGCGTCGTGGAGCCCCACCAGCTCCAGCAGCTCATCCGGCGCGTGCTCGGCAAGTGGGTCTCCGACACCTACCGTCGGCGCCCGATGATCCTCCCGGTTGTCGTCGAGGTCTGACCTCCGACGCTCTGACCTGCACAGAGGCCCCCCGACTCCGGTCGGGGGGCCTCTGTCGTACCCCCGCTGGAAAAAATCTTGACAGCACGGGTTGACACCCCCTGGCCAGATCCGTAGTGTTCTCTGTCTGCCCCGGAGCCGTAACGGTTCTGCGGTGGCACCTCCGCCGCGCAAGCGGCACTCCAACCACCAGCACGATCTCCCGTTCGGGAATGTATTCGGCACGTCCGAATTCAATTCGAATGGGGCTCGGCAGCCCGATTAGGAACTGCCGGGGTTGATCCGCTAAGGTTTGAGACGTCGGAACGGCCGCGAGGCCGGGAAGACAAACCCCGCTGACTGGGGGTCAGAC
>NZ_WWIR01000261.1 GCF_009863025.1 Streptomyces sp. SID4985
CAGTCGCCTCTCCCCGGCCGCCCGCGCCGCGCTGCTGCGGGCGCTGACGGACCGCTGGGGCCTCGGTGTCCCGCCCGGCCGGGACGCCCGGGGTCTCGCCCGGATGCTCGGCGCGGGTGCCCGTACCCTCGGCGCGGAGAACCTGGCGGCAAGGGCGGCCGTCACCGCGCTGCGACTGCGGACCGCCGCCCTCCTCACCGGCCACCCCGAACTCGCCCGCGAACCCGGCGTCCGCAGACTCCGCCGCGCCCTCACCGCCCACCGCGACCGGGACGCCGTACGCGCCCTGCGCGGCCTGTTCCGCGACCCGGACGCCCAGCGCTCCCTGGCCGGACTCACCGCCCTGATGACCGAACTGCCGCCCGTACGCGCCCTGTTGGACGCCGAACCGGAGGACCGTGCGGGCGACCCCGAGGGCGGACCGGCGAGCGGACCCGGCGACGCGGCGGCCGAGGCCACCGCCCTCACCGACCAGGAACGGCAGACCATCGCCACCGAAGGCTCCTTCCTCGGCTTCCTGCGCAACATCGAGACGCTCTCCTGCGCCGGACGCGTCCTCGTGCAGAACGTGCGCGGCCCCGACGGCGTCGTCCGCTACGTCGTCCAGGCCCCCGGCACCGCCCCCGGCCGCCCCCGCGACGACTCACCGCCCGACGTACTCGGCGCCTGGCAGGAGCAGTTCACGCCCGGCTCGCCCTACACCCGCGCCCTGCTGCCCGCCGTCGAGGACCACGGCATCCCGCGCGGCGCCGACCTCGCGCTGATCGGCCACGGCGAGGGCGGTACCGCGCTGCTCAACCTCGCCCAGGACCCCGAGTTCTGCGCCACCTACCGGGTCACCCACGTCATCGCCGTCGGCTCGCCGCCCCATCGCGGCAAACCCGCCGACGCGCGCACCTGGGTCGCCCGCGTCACCGACGAACACGACATCGTCCCCGCCCCCGAGGGCCGGGGCCGCGCCTCCGAGGCCCACCCGAACCGCTACGAGGCCGAATTCGCCGGTACGGCAAGGGAGTTCCCCCGCTCCCACACACTGCGCGGCTACCTGGAGCACCTGCGCACCACCGCCCCCGCCGTACGCGACGACATCGACCGCGCGCTCGCGCCGTACCAGGGGCCCGTCGTGCGCACCCAGGCGTACCGTCTGAAGAACCGCGCCCATCCGCCCGACGGCCACCCCTTCCTCACGCTGCCCACCACGTCCCTCACCACCACCCGGGGCCCGGTCGCGCTGCCGGTGCGCTACCACGACTCCTCCTCGGCCCATCTGTGCTTCCCCGCCGACGCCGAGGCCGTACGCGCGCTGCTGCCCCACGTCGCCTGGATGCGGCCGAGCACACCGGCACGGCGCGCGATCGCGGTGCTGTCCCTGTACGAGCACCGCAGCTCCACCATCGGCCCCTACACCGAGATCGTCCTGTCGGTGCTGGTCGACGACCTGTGGCGGCCCCGCCCCCTCGACCTCGCCACCGACCTGCTGCGCCGCGCCGACCTGCGCCGCACCGGCCGGTACGTCCTCTCGCTCGCCGTCACCAGCGAGGAGGCCCAGGTGGTCGCGCGGGAGATCTGGGGCCTGCCCGCGCTGCGCGCCCCCGCCGAGGCCGATCTGATGGGACGTCATATCCGGTTCTCCGCACCGGACATCGGCGTCACCGTCGAGGGCCGCCTCGGTCCGGGCGTCCGCTGCCCCGAGGCCGACTGGGTCCTCTACGGCAGGCGCGGCGAGAGCACCGTACGCACCCTGGTCCGCACCAGCGGCCGCCCCCGGCTGCACCTCGGGACGGGGCTGCGGCTGCGCCTGGACACCTCCGCCGCCGAACCCATGTCCGGGCAACTGCGCAAGCTCGGCGCCGACGGGGCGCGGCCGCTGTTCGTGCTGTCCTGCCCACAGTCCATGGTCCACCGCGGTGCGGGGACGGTGCTGCCGCGCTGAGCCCGCCCCGCGACCTCACGACCGAGACGCGACCGACCCACGTGACCGACCCACGCGACCGGGAGCAGCCATGGTGACCGAGTCCCCCCGTACGACGCCGCGCGCGGCCGAACTCCTCGACCGGGCAGCCGGGTTGCGCGCGGACGCCGAGCTGATGGACGGATACGCCCGCCGCCTCGTCGCCACCGCCCAGGCCGTGGCCGCCTGTTCCCCCGCCCCCGCGCACACCCGCCCCGCCCTGACCCGTCAGGCGGCGGCCTGCCGCCGGGCGGCCCGCCAACTCCGCGCCGCCGCTTCCGTGTTGCTCGCCGCGCACCCGAGACCGGACGCCGCACCGACGGACCGGACGGACCGGACGGGTCGGTCGAGCGGTCGCGCGGGACGGCCGAGCGGCCTGCCGGGACGGCCTCCCGCCGCCGAACCCCGGTCGTACGACGGCATCACCTGAGCGGCATCCGCATGAGCGCCACCGCCCGAGCCGCGCCGCGTTCGCGCATACGGGTGGTAGCGGGAACCGTCCTCGGCCGAACGAGTGTGGCGCGGCGGCCCGGGCGCCAAGGGTCCGCATAATCACGGCACATGCAGCTCGTGAAATCAGGTGACATGAACCGGCGTCCCCCCGTGGCCGTCACCGGACTCGGACTGGTCACGCCGGCCGGAGTCGGCAGGGACGCCGCCTGGGACGGTCTCTGCGCCGGGCTCTCCACGGCGACCGCCGATCCGGGCCTGGACGGGCTGCCGGTGGCGTTCTCCTGCCAGGTCCCCGAACTCGACGCGGCCGGACTGCTCGGCCACCGGCTCAGCCGCCGCCTCGACCGTTTCACCACCTTCGCGCTGCTCGCCGCGCGCGAGGCCGTGGCCGACGCCCGGACCGGCCCCGACGGCTGGGAGGCCACCCGGGTCGGCGTCGTCATGGGGGTGGGCACCGGCTCCATGCAGGGCTGGCAGGCCGAGTTCGACCGGCTCGCGGACCAGGTGCCCGACCGGGTCTCCCCGCTCGCGCTGCCGCGCAGCGTGCCCAACATGGCCGCCGCCGAGATCGCCCTCGACCTCGGGGTCACCGGCCCCAACATGGTCGTCAGCACCGCCTGCGCCTCCGGCACCAGCGCGATCGGACTCGCCCGCGACTGGCTGCTCTCCGGCGCCTGCGACCTGGTCCTCGCCGGGGGCAGCGAATCGGCCCGACTGCCCATGACCGCCGCCTGCTTCGCCCAGATGCGCGCGCTGTCCCGTCGTACGGAGGCCCCGCACGAGGCGTCCCGCCCCTTCGACCGCGACCGCGACGGCTTCGTGCTCGGCGAGGGCGCCGCCGTCCTCGTCCTGGAGCGCGCCGAGGACGCCCGCGCCCGGGGCGCCCGCCCCGCCGCCTACGTCTCCGGATTCGGCGCCTCCTGCGACGCCCACCACTTCACCGCCCCGCACCCCGGCGGCGACGGCGCCGCCCGCGCCATCCGGGCCGCCCTCACGGACGCCGGACTCGCCCCCGAGGACGTCGACCACGTCAACGCCCACGGCACCTCCACCCCCCAGGGCGACCTCGCCGAACACAACGCCCTGCACCAGGTCTTCCGCCGCCCGCCGCCCGTCACCGCCGTCAAGGGCACCATCGGCCACGCCATCGGCGGCGCGGGCGCCATCGAGGCCGCCTGCACGGTCCTCACCCTGCGCCACCAGCTCATCCCGCCGACCGCCAACCTGCACACCCAGGACCCGGCGATCGACCTGGACATCGTCTCCAAGGCGCCCCGCCCGCAGGAGATGCGTGCGGCCATCAGCAGCTCGTTCGGCTTCGGCGGCCAGAACGCGGTACTGGCGTTCACGGCGGCCGACTGAGCGGGGCGGCTGCGCCGGGCGGGGGACATGAAGGCGAAGGAGACGGGATACGGGAACCGGGAAGCGGCATTCGTGGTCTTACGGTGCGTCAACGGCCGGGATCGGCCCGGTCTCGTAGAAAACAGGGTGAATCAGTCACATGTCCCTCCGCAACCCACTGACACCGCTGACCACCGTCGTCCTCGGCGCGGGCCTGGTCCTCGCCGCCGTGGCCCCCGCCCTCGCGGACACCTCCCACACGACTGCCCCGGCATCCGCCCGCCCCGCCGCCGTCACGACCGCCCAGGGCGACCCCCGCAACGTCACCCAGCGCGTGGCCGACTTCTACGGCGCCTACATCGACGCCGTCTGGGACGGCGAGGACCCGGCGAGCGCCGCCGATGCCAAGGCCCTGCGGAACTTCTACCTCTCGGCCTCCGCACGCAAGAAGATCGCCGCCTGGGAGCGCAAGAACCACGCCGACGGCGTCCTCTTCGCCCAGAACACCCCCGTGAAGTGGAAGGCCGCCTACAGCGGCTCGGGCATGGGCCACGCCACGACCCGCGTCACACTGACGTGGGGCGACGGCAAGCACCCGGAGACCACCTCCATCGACGTCCAGTCGGACCTCACGTCCCGCAAGATCACCGACCTGAAGCAGGTGCGCTGACGGCGGCGCGCTCCCGGGCACTGCGGACCGCCTCGGCGAGACCGCTCAAGTCGTAGGTGCCGCGGTACAGGCGGCCGTTGACGAAGAAGGTCGGTGTCCCCGCGACCCCGCTGAGGTCGGCCGACTCGACGTCCTCGGCCACCCGGGCGGCCCCCGCGTGGGTGCGCAGGTCCCGTTCGAAGCGGTCGGTGTCGAGGCCCAACTCCTCGGCGTAGCGCAGCAGATCGGAAATGCGCAGGGCGCCCTGGTGGGTGAGGAGGACGTCGTGCATGGGCCAGAAGGCGTCCTGCCGGGCCGCCGCCTCCGTGGCCTCGGCGGCCAACTGGGCATGGGGGTGCACGTCGTGCAGCGGCAGATGGCGCCATACGTAGCTGACGTCGTGGACGTCCGCGAGCAGGTCGCGCAGGGCGGGCTCGGCCTGGCCGCAGTACGGGCACTCGAAGTCGCCGTACTCGACCACGGTGACCGGGGCGTCGAGCGGGCCGCGCACATGATCGCGGTCCCGGTCCACGGGGACGGCGAGGTCGGTGATGCCCTCGGCCGTCCCCAGCAGCGCCCGGGAGCGGCCGATGCGCGGCAGCGTGTGGACGAGGCCGGTGACCACCCAGGTCAGTACGAGGGAGACCGGCACGGTGGCGAGGACGCCGACCTTGGCCTGGGTCAGCTCCTGGCCGGTGAAGGCGAGCGTGGCGATCAGCAGGGAGACGGTGAAGCCGACCCCGGCCGCCGTGCCGCCCGCGAGGACCGAACCCCAGCCGACCTGCGGACGCAGCCGTCCACGGCTCACCCGGGTGGTGACGAACTCGGCCACGAAGATGCCCAGCGGCTTGCCCACGACGTAGGCGATCAGGATGCCGAGGGTGACCGGTGAGCCGAGGCTGTGGACGAGCCCGGACCAGCTCACATGGATGCCCGCGTTGGCCAGGGCGAACAGGGGCACGATGACGTAGCTCGTCCACGGGTGGAAGAGTTGCTGGAGCCGCTCGTTCGGCGAGATCGCGGCGGCCAGACCCTGGCGCAGGTTCCGCTCCAGCTCCGGGGTGGGCTGCTCCCTGAAGAGCCGGAACAGTCCGGTGGCCCGCTCCAGTTCGCTGCGCGAGGCGGGGTAGGCGTAGGTGAGCAGCCCGAATGCCAGACCGGTGACGACGGGATCGATGCCCGACTCCAGCAGCGCCACCCAGACACAGGCCGCCGCCACCGCGTAGACCACGCCGTTGCGGACGCCGATCCTGCGCAGGAACAGCACCACCGCGAAGACGGCCGCGGCGGCGAGGAGCGCGGGCCAGGAGATGCTGCCGCTGTAGGCGAAGGCGATGACCGCGAGGGCGACGAAGTCGTCGACCACGGACACGGTCAGCAGGAAGGTGCGCAGCGCCGACGGCAGGCGCCTGCCGAGCAGGGCCAGCGTCCCGAGCGCGAACGCGGTGTCCGTGGACATCGCCGCGCCCCACCCGTGACCGGCGCCGTTCCCTCCGGCGAAGGCCAGGAAGATCAGCACGGGTACGAGCATCCCCATGAGGCCCGCGGCCAGGGGCAGTGCGACCCGGCGGCGCTCGCGCAGCTCGCCCATGTCGAACTCGCGGCGCGCCTCCAGACCGACCACGAAGAAGAACAGGGCCATCAGGCCGCTGTTGATCCAGCCGCGCAGGTCCAGGCCGAGCCCGGCGGAGCCCGCGCTGACGGACAGCCGCGTCGTCCAGGCGTCCTCGTAGACACCCGGCGCGAGACCTGCCCACACCAGCGCGGCGAGCACGGCCACCACCAGCACGAGCGCGCTGCCGGTCTCGGTGCGCAGGAAGTCCCGCAGTGGGGTGTGCAGGGATTTCGAGCAGGCGGTCTGCCCGGTCCCCGAAGGGGTGGCGCCGGTCGTATCGGTGATCATGTTCGGTGCTCGCAGGTCACACGGAGGCGATGAGCGGGGCCCCTCCAGAGTCCGCCAGCGGCGGGCATCGCGCCTGCCGAGGGGGGGTGGGGGCCGTGGGCGGTGCTGTGTGCGGGCCCTATGCGTGGGGGCCCTATGTGTGCGGGACCTTATGTGTGCGGAACCTTATGTGTGCGGGCTCTATGTATGGGATGTCCTGGACGAGCCGGTTACCTATGGTGTGCCCATCCATGGTGATGCCGATGATGGTCGGCCGGGGCCCGGTGTACGGCGACGAGGGCCGCATCGTCTCCGAGGCGGCCGCCCGCGTGGGCGAGAAGGTCGCGGCGCAGATGGTGCACCAGCGCCTCCGGGGTGTCGTCGGTCCAGCGGGCGACACGTTCGGCCAGGGGGTAGAAGCGGCCCTGGGCGTCGCGGGCCTCGATCACACCGTCCGTATAGAGGAGAAGGGTGTCGCCGGGGGTGAGGGCGAACGCGTCCACCGTGTGGTCGGCGTCGCCGTGGACACCGAGGGGCGGGGAGGGGTGCAGGCTCGGGACCGTGACGTGGTGGCCGGGGCTCAGCAGCAGCGGGGGAGGATGGCCGCAGCTGGTCATCAGGGTGATCGAGTCGCCCTCCGGGATCTCCACCAGCAGCGCCGTCGCGAAGCGCTCGCCCGCCTCCTCCGGGGTGTCCAGCTCGGCGGCGTACCGCGTGATGCTCCGGTCGAGTGCCGTGGCCAGCTCCCCGAGCGGCATGTGCCGGTGCGCGCTCTCCCGGAACGCCCCGAGCAGCAGCGCGGCCTCCCCGATCGCCGGAAGCCCCTTGCCGCGTACGTCCCCGATCAGGACCCGTACGGCCCCCTCGCCCGGCGTCACCGCGTACAGATCACCGCCGATCTGCGCCTCGTCCTCGGCCGCGAGATACAGCGAGGCGATCCGCAGCGGACCGATCTGTTCGGGCAACGGCCACATCAGCACGTGCTGCGCGGCCTCGGCGACACTGCGGACCTGCGCCAGCTGCGCCGTGCGCCGCTCCCGCACGACGCTGTAGACGACCAGGATCACGCACAGCACGGCCAGCGTCACGAGCTGCACGATGTGGTTCGTGGTGCCGATACCCCCGTGCTGGTACCCGATGAGCGCCTGCGCGGCCAGCGCGAGCGCCCCCACGAACGCCGTGGTCCTGGGCCCGGCCAGCGACGGCGTGAGCGCCGGCGCGATCACCAGCGCCGGCCCCAGATGCACATCCGCCGGCGCCCGCACGTCCACCACCGTGATCGCCACGATCAACGCCACCGGCAACAACAGCAACGCATGCGCCGACCGCACCGACCGCCGCATCCCCGCGGGCCACCACCCCAACCTCATTCCTTCAGGGTGCGCCAGGAGCGGGGCTGCGGCATGTCGTCGCACGCCGGTCGGAAGTTCCCTCACCTGGACCGACGCGGCTGTCGGCCGACCGGCTGTCTTGCCGGGCATGCACGCAGTGAACTGGGACGAGGTGCGCGATCGGACCGCCGCCCTCTATACGCGGCAAGGTACGGGTCTCGGCGGACAGGAGCTTCCGGAGGTCCTGAGCGAGGTGCAGGTACGCCAGGCCGAGGAACGGTTCGGCGTGGAGTTCCCCGAGGACTACCGCCAGTACCTGCTGCGGGTCAGCGCGGGCGGCCGGGTTCGGAGGCTGCGGAGCGACGGGGCGCGCTGGGACTGGGAAGGCGCTGGGTTCTGGGACCACGAGAAGCTGTATGTCCCGTTTCCCGACCAGGACGTCGCGCTGGCGGCGAGCGAGGACGCGTGGGAGCGCCAGCCGAAACGGGAGGACCACCCGTCCGACGCGGCCTACCAAGTCCAGTACGACGCCTGGCAGGAGGCCGCGGACGAACTCGAAGCCGCTCGGGTCACCGGGGCGGTCTTCCTCCACGACGACGGCTGCGGCTTCGCCACGCTTCTCGTGGTCAGCGGGCCCATGCGGGGGACCATGTGGTTCGACGGCCGGGCGACATCCGATCGCCTCAACCCGTTGCTCAACGACGACCGCCGGCCCGCGACCTTCGCCGAGTGGTACCTCGACTGGCTCACCCACGAGGAGTCGCTGACCACGCCCGAGCAGCGCCGTGCCGCCTACGAGAGCTGGCATGCGGGCGTGGGGACGCCCATCTGGTACCGGTGGTTCGCCTCGTAGAGCCAAGAAGGCCCGTCTGTCCGCTAAGTCACCGTCGCCGACCTGATCTCGGGCGCCCCATGCTGACCGCCTCCTCCAGCTCCAGCAGAGGAGGCTTTCCCATGTCCCGCTTCAACACCCGGGCCCAGCGCCCGGCCGCGCGCGACCCGGCTACCACGACCGGCAAGCGCACCGCCACCCACGAGGGTGGCGCCGCCTACGTCCGCGACGCGAAGAGCGAGCTGTTCCTCCTCGCCGTCACGAACATGGTCGGCCAGCAGAGCTTCTACGAGAGCGCCGAGGGCCGCGACAACCGCTACCGTCGGCTCGTAGGCCAGCTCGCCGTCGAGGACCCCGCGTGGACCTCCGGTCTGCTCGGCTGGCTGCGCAGCTCGGCCAACATGCGGTCGGCGGCCATCGTCGGCGCCGCAGGGTTCGTGCACGCCCGCCAGGCGGCCGTCGCCAAGGGCCCGGCGGCCATCGACACCAGCCAGCCGAACCGGTACGAGATCGGCGGGTTCTCCGACCAGCTGTTCACGATGGTCGACCTGCTGTCCCGTGGCCGGGAGGCAGGCTGGCCGTGGGAGCGGCCCGTCTGAGGCCCGGCTGAGGGCGCCTTCCGGGCTGGGCCCGCACAATGCCCCCGTCCCCTGCTCACGGCAGGGGACGGGGGCATCTTGGCGTTTGCGGAGGGCCATGTCCGAACGTCCCCGAACAGGGTGCCGGACCGACCGACCGGCTCACATGCCCAGCGTCACGATCTCCGGATGGAGCTGCACCCCGGTGGAGCTCAGTACGCGTGAGGCCATCGTGTGCAGGACCCGAGCCACATCCCTGGACGCGGCACCATCACGGACCGTCACGGTCAGCACCCGGTGGGCGGAGCAGAACACTCCGTTGGCCAGGCGAAGTCCGGGTTGGTAGCCGCACTGAGTCAGCAGCCACCCGGAACTGGCTCGCATGACACCCCGCATGTCGGTGTGAACGGGTCCGCCCGCCGCGCGTACGGCGGCGGCCTGCTCGTCGGTGACGGGCGGGTTGAGGAAGGCGCTTCCGGCCTGGCGCGCCTCCGGACCGCTGGCCGGCAGGGTCAGGCCGCGTGTCTCGCGGTCGGCGATCACGCCGGACGCGGCTTCCGCGAGGGGTGGTTGGGAGCCGAGCGGGACGTCGAGCGCTCCGGCCAGATGGCCGTACGACACGGGCGCGGCCACCTGACTGAGGTTCAGCCGCAGCGTGACGGTGAGGATGGTCCACCGTCCCGGCCGGGACTTGAAGATGCTGCTGCGGTAGCCGAACCCGCACTCGGAAGGCAGCAGTTCCACGGTGTGGCCGTGCTGCCAGTCGTGGGCGGTGATGCTGGTGAGGGTGTCGGATATCTGCTGTCCGTAGGCGCCGGTGTTCTGGACGGGGGCGGCGCCGACGGTGCCGGGGATGCCGCCGAGGTATTCGACGCCGGACAGGCCCTCGGCGACGGTGAAGGCCACGAGGGAGCCGAGCGGCTCCCCGGCCTGGGCGACGACCTCAACTCCGTCCTGGCCGAGCGGGCGGGCAGTGATGCCGCGGGTGGCCATGCGGATCACCGTGCCGGGTGCCCCGGTGTCGGCGGCGAGGGTGTTGCTCCCGCCGCCGAGCACGAACGGCGTCTGGCCGTCGCCCTGTGGGGCTCGGGCGAGGTCGGGCCACGCGGTGGGGTCTGTGTGGGTGAGGAATTGGTCGGCAGGTCCGCCGAGTCTCAGCGTGGTGTGGTCGGCCAGGAACTCACCCATTGGGGGCCTCCGATCGTCAGGTGGCGGAGATCGTCTTGAGCGCGAGGGAGCGCAGCGGGGCGATCTTGGTGCGGGCGTTGCCGTGGTAGACGGCGTTGGTGCAGAGGACGAGGTAGCGGCCGGTGTCGGGGGAGAGGTAGAGGCTGGTCCCGGTGAAGCCGTGGTGGTAGGCGACGCGCCCGCCGTCGGCGAGAATCCACGACAGCCCCCGGTCCAGGCCCGGTTCGATCTGCGCCTGGGCGACGAGGCTGGCGTTCAGCCACCGGCCGAGCGCGGTCTCGTCACCGCCCGCCTGCGCCGACAGCAGACGCTGCGCGTAGGTGGCGAGGTCGGCAGTGGTGGAGAAGACGCCAGCGTGGCCCGCGATTCCGCCGAGGAGCGCGGCGTTGTCGTCGTGGGCCGCGCCCCAGATGCGGGGTGCGCCGGTGAAGCGCTGCTCGGTGGGTGCTACCTGCCGGGTGCGGGCGAGGGGGCCGTACGCGGTGGCGTCCATGCCGAGCGACTGCCACAGCTCGGCCGCGAGTTCGTCGAGGCGGCGGCCGTAGAGGTGTGGGAGGGCCAGGCCGAGCAGGATGTAGCCGCGGTTGATGTACCTGTGCGGGCCGGGGGCGTCGTCGAGAGGTTCGCGGCAGAGGAGTTCGTGCAGTGGGAGTTCGGCGTTGCGGTAGT
Organism: Streptomyces sp. SID4985; assembly: GCF_009863025.1. Classification (GTDB taxonomy): domain Bacteria; phylum Actinomycetota; class Actinomycetes; order Streptomycetales; family Streptomycetaceae; genus Streptomyces. The sequence goes on from NZ_WWIR01000261.1 coordinate 10,875, forward strand.
GGTCGAGGCGCGTGGAGGCGCGCAACCCGGAGGTGTGGGTGAGGAGTTGGCGGGCGGTGACCTCGGCGCTGGGGGTGTCGCCGTGCATGAGGGGCAGGGCGTCCCGGATCGGGGCGTCCAGGTCGAGGAGGCCCTCCTGGAGGGCCCGGCCGACCAGGAGCCAGGTGGCGACGACCTTGGTCAGGGACGCGATGTCGTACCGGGTGTGCTCGTCGGGTTCGGCGTCGCCGCACTCGGCGGCAATCCGGCCGGCGGTCAGGAACCGGGGGGTGTCGCCGAGGGTTCCGTGGGCGAGGACGCCGCCGGGGGTGGCGCCGTCGGCGATGACCTGTTCGAGGGTGTCCTGGAGACGGTTGGTGTCTTCGGTGGTAAACGGGATGGCGGGCATCAAGAGCCTCCGGGGGTGGTGGTGATGGCGGCTCCCAGCGTGACCAAATTGGGCAGCAGGTGGCCGTAGCCGCGCCGCAGGTGGTACATGCCGCGGATCGTAGAAGTGCCCTGCGCGGCGAGTCCGGCCAGTAGCAGAGCTGTGACAGCCCGGATGTCCGCGGCCTGGACGTCGGCGGCCTTCAGCTGGGCGACTCCGTGGATGCGGATGTCCTGGCCGGTGGACGTGATGTCCGCGCCGAAGGCGCGCAGCGGGGCCACGTGGGTGTCGCGCTGGGGGTAGATGGCCTCGAAGACGTGGCTGGTGCCGGTGGCCAGGGTCAGCATGGCGGCGAGCTGCGGGGCCGTGTCGGTGGGGAGTCCCGGATGAGGCCCCGTTCGTGCGTGGACGGCGCGCAGTCCGTCCCGGCCGACGGCGGCCCGGATGCCGCCCTCGTGGGCGGTCAGGTGCAGTCCGGCGGCGGCGAAGACCTGGCGCTGCCCTTCGGGGATCTGGGGCAGGGTGATGCCGTCCAGGTCGATGGTGCCACAGGTCACAGCACTGGCCATGATCATGGTGGCGGCCTCGATCCGGTCCCCGGCGACGGTGAACTCTCCGCCCTCGATCCGGCTCGTGCCACGGATGTGCAGGCCGTCGTCGTCCCAGGCGGCGCGGACACCGCGCGCGGCGAGGAAGCGGATCGTCTCGGTGACCTCCGGCTCAATGCTCGGGCTGGTGATCAGGCTGTCCCCTGGCAGGCGGGCGGCCAGCAGCAGCGCGGTCACCGTCGCCCCGAGGGAAGGACCGTAGGGGGTCGAGACGTCGACGCGGAACGGGCGCAGCCCGCCGCCGGGGGGCGTGGCGGCGTGGATGGTCCGGCCGTGCTCGTCGACGGTGATGATGGCGCCTGCGGCTTCCATGGCGGCCAGGTGCCGGTCGATGAGACGCGGGCAGAAGGCGTCCCCGCCCGGTACTGGGAAGTCGACCTGCCCGGCGCGGGACAGGATCGCGGCCGCAAGGACGGCGGTGGTGCGGACCTTCGCGCCCAGCTCGTGGTGCACGACCGGGCGCAGCACCGCGGCCGGGGCCACGTCGAAGTCGCCGTCGCACACAACGGTGTGGGTACCGGTGTGCGTGAGGATGGCGGCGCACACCCCGGTGTCCAGGATGTCGGGCGCCCCGTGCAGCTGAAGAGGGGTGTCGGCCAGGAGTGCGGCCGCGTACAGGTGAAGGGCGATGTTCTTGCTGCCCTGGACGGTCACGCGGCCGGAGAGCGGCCGCCCGCCCGTGACCTCGACGACCTGATGGTCCGCGTGCTGTGCGGTGGTGGTCATGGCGTTCACCGGACCCGAGAGCCAGCAGGCATGAAGCCGCCGAGCTGAGTGCGCGGGTAGATCACGGTGCGCGGGCCGATCAGCGTGCCGGGGCACAGGACGGTCCCGGCCGACAGGGTCACGCCGTCGCCGATGACCGCCCCGAACTTCGTCTGACCGGTGGGGTACTTGCGGCCGTCGAGGGTGACGACGATCTCCTTCACGGCGGGCTCGGTGACGGGTCCGTCGTTCGTGAGGAGGCCCGTGGTGGACGAGAAGGCGCCGAAGTTCACCCCGCTGCCGACGACGCTGTCACCGATGAAGGCGGCGTGCTTGGCGAACACGTGGGCGCCGAGGAGGCTGCGGGTGATCTCGGCGCCGAACCCGACCTGGGTGCCGGGGCCGATCACGACGTGGTCGCGGACGTACGCCCCCGCACTGATGACGGCGCCTTCGCAGACAAGGACCGGACCGGTCACGCGGGCCCCGGCCTCGATGCGGGCGCCGTGCTGGACGATGACGTCGCCGGTGACGTGTGCGCCGTCCTCGACGAGTCCGCTGCGGTCGGTCAGTCCGGCGGCGGCCGGGTTGTCGAGGTCGCCGGTCAGGACCGGCTTGATGTTGAAGACGTTCCGGCAGCGGGCGAGCAGATCGGTGACGTACGGGCCGAGCTGCTCCCCGGAGAGGTAGTAGGCCGGGGTGAGTTCGTCGACGACTGTCTCGGGGGCGGGCGTGGGTGTGAGCAGGGTGGGGCTCATGGTGCCTCCTGTGCCTGTTGGCCGGTGGGATGGCACTAGGAAACGCCCGCAGTCCTAGGACTGTGCAGGCTCACAAGGGGGGCTCACAACTCGCAAACCGTCGATTCTGTGCGTGCGTTGGTCCTACTCTGCTGCTCCCGGCTCCGGGCAGGCTGAGCCTCCGGCCGGGACGTCGAGGAGGTGTCTCGTCATGGCTCCCACCGAACGCCGGGCCAAGCCCCCCAACGTCGCCCTGGAGCACGTGCTCAACGTGAGCGGCATGAGCCAGAACGCCTTGGCCGGCCGGGTGAACGAACTCGCCCGGACAGCAGGGCTCGACGTTCGGTACACCCATACGAGTGTCGTTAACTGGACCCGCCGGGGCATGACTCCGAAGCCTCCGGTGCCGTCGCTTATCGCCCGTGCGCTGGCCGAACGCCTCGGCCGGCCGCTCGATGTCGCCGAGATCGGCATGAGCACCGTGCGCGAGAACGCGGAGGATCTGGGGTTGGATTTCGCCCGGGACACCGCCGAGGCCGTACGTCATGCCGTCACTTTCTGGAGCACCGTGGAACACCTGGACCGCCGCCGCTTCCTCAGCCACGCCTTTGCCGTAGGCAACTACGGCGTCCCCGTCACCCGCTGGCTCGGTGTGCCCGTCGACTCCGGCGCAGCCCACCGCGGCGGCACTCAGCTCGTCGGCCGCGAGGACCTGGCCGAACTGTGGCAGGCCGCGGAAGAGGCACAACGGTGGGACTCCAAGTACGGCGGCGGCAACTGGCGCTCCTCCTCCGTCACCCGCTGTCTGGCACGCCGGGCCGCCCCGCTCCTGCACGGCTCCTACAGCGACGAGATCGGACGCGGCCTGTTCTCCGTGACCGCCGAACTCGCCCGAGTCGCTGGCTGGAGCGCTGTTGATGCCGGGCACCACGACATCGCCCAGCGGCACTTCGTCCAGGCCCTGCGCATGGCCAAGGCAGGGGGCGCGGTGGACATCGGCTGCCACGTGATGGCCAACATGGCGCTGCAAACCCTGCTGCGGGGCTATCCCGACGAGGCCATCGACATGGTGCAGGGCGCCTACGACCGCTCCCGTGGCCGTGCGGGCCACCGGGTCCTGGGATTCACCAAGCTCATCGAGGCCCGCGCACACGCCAAGGCAAGCGACGCCAGGGCCGCGGCCGCAGCGCTTGACGCCTCCGAACGCCGCCTGGAACAGGCGGAGAAGGACGCCGACGAACCCGCCTGGATTCGGTACTTCACACACGCCCGGCTCTCCGCCGACGCCGTCGAAGTTCACCGCGACTTGCGGAGTCCTGCTGCGGCCTGGCGCTGGAACACGCAGGCCGCCGCCATGTCCCCCGACAGCTTCGCCCGTTCCGTCGGCCTACGCCTGACCGTACTCGCCACCACTCATCTCCAAGAGGGGAGCCTCGACCAGGGCCTCGCCCTCGGGAATCGGGCCATCGACATCCTCGGTCGCGTGGCCTCCGTGCGTGCCCGTGACTACGTCGCAGACGTCACCGCCGCCCTGACCCCCTGGAACCGGGAACGGCCCGTAGCCGAGTTCCTCCACCGCGCCCGCACCGAACTCACCCTCGCCAGCTAGGTAATGACGGTTACGCCTCCTCCATCCCCAGCGGCGTATCCGGTCGGCAGGCGGTGCACGGCTCGATCGTCGGCTCGGTGAGCGCGGCCCTCGCTTCGTTGGCCCGGACTGGCTCCGATGCGCCCGAGATCACCACGCAGGTCGCCAGATGGATGATGGCGGGTTCATGCCCGTTCGGGGTGCGCTTGTGCTGGACGACGTATCCGGTCGCGGCCGAAGAATGGGCGGCGGCGGGGCCTGGTCCACGACTGCCCTTTGCCCGGCGTACGGGCCGCTGCCGCGTGGGCGGATCGGCCTGTGCGAGGGCGTTGTGTACCGCGTTGCGCCGGATGCGCAGGTAGGTGCCGACGGTGTCGTTGTCCGTGATCTGCCGGTCGAGATGGGCCAGGATCGCCCGGGGTCGGGGTGGGTCAGGTGGCAGATCGGACATGATGTGCACCGTGCAGCGCCGCCCAGGAGCCCGCCCGTCGGCCGTGCCGGTGCGGGTGGAACATCACCTCCGCCGACAGGCGGATGAGCTGTCGGCGGAGCGCGGTGCTCGGCCGGACGGCGAGCTGGCGGTAAGCGGCGTGCCACTCCTGTTGCGCGTGAAGCAGGTCGTTGGGAATCGGCCTCATGGCTGAATTCAAGCATGTGTTCGATTTCTTAGGCCAATGGGCCGGTGCGGCCAGAGAGGGCACAACCGCCGGGCCGTAGGCTGCCAGGGTGATTGACACCGTGGTGCTGGACGTCGGCGAGACCATCACCCGAGACGATCGGCACTGGGGTTCGTGGGCCGACTGGCTCGGCGTACCCCGCCACACCCTGTCCGCCCTCGTCGGAGCCGTCGTCGCGCAGGGCCGGGGCAACGCTGACGCCGTGCGTCTCCTCCGTCCGGGCATCGACCTGGCGGCCGAGTACGCCGCGAGGGAGGCCGCCGGCCGCGGCGAGCAGCTCGACGAGGACGACCTCTACGACGACGTCCGGCCCGCGCTCTTCGCGCTCCGGCAGGCCGGGGTCCGCGTCGTCATCGCCGGGAACCAGACCGCCCGCGCCGGGGAGCTGCTGCGCGGCCTCGACCTGCCCGCCGACGTCATCGCGACGTCGGGGGAGTGGGGGGTGGCCAAGCCGGAGCCGGAGTTCTTCCACCGCGTCCTCGATGTCGCCCAGGCGCCCGCCGACCGCACCCTCTACGTCGGCGACCACCCCGCCAACGACGTGATCCCTGCGGCCGCGGCCGGGCTGCGGACCGCGCATCTGCGCCGGGGCCCGTGGGGCAACCTGTGGACGTCCGGGGACGCGGCGAAGGCAGCGGACTGGCGTATCGACAGCCTGATGGAGCTGCTCGACATCGCCACCCGCTGAACAACGAAACGGCCCCGCCGGAGAATGGCGGGGCCGTTTGCGGCCTCTGCGCGGCCCCGCCAGTCGATCCTGACGGCGACCGTGTTGCCCCGGCCGGCACGGGGCGCCCGGACGGCCGCTTCTTTACGACCAGCGCGTCTGGCTGGATCACCCTACGAACACCCGGATGATCTGAAGGCCCTGGCCGTCCGCTTCCCGCCAGCGGACAGGCAGGGCCCCCGACCGCCGTCGGTCAGCGGTTCACCGACCGCATTCCCTCCTCGTCGTACCGCTCGCCCGACACCTCCGGCAGCTCCGCGTCGATGCGCGCCAGGTCCTCCGGCGTCAGCTCGATGTCGACGGCGGCCGCGTTCTGTTCGAGGTAGGAGCGGCGCTTGGTGCCGGGGATGGGGACGATGAAGTCGCCCTGGGCGAGGACCCAGGCGAGGGCGAGTTGGGCGGGGGTGACGCCCTTCTCTTCCGCGATCTCCTTGACCTTGGCCACCAGGCGGAGGTTGGCCGCGAGGTGGGCGTCGGTGAAGCGGGGGTTCTGGCGGCGCCAGTCGTTGGGGTCCAGTTCGTCGGGGGAGGAGAAGCGGCCGGCGAGGAAGCCGCGGCCGAGGGGGGAGTAGGCGACGAAGCCGATGCCCAGCTCGCGGCAGGTCGGCAGCACCTCGGCCTCGACGTCCCGGGACCACAGGGAGTACTCGCTCTGTACGGCCGTGATGGGGTGGACGGCGTTGGCCCGGCGCAGCGTCTCCGCGCTCGCCTCGCTCAGGCCGATGTGCCCGATCGTGCCGTCGGCGACCAGCTCGGCCAGCGCGCCGACCGTCTCCTCGATGGGGACCTTCGGGTCGACGCGGTGCTGGTAGTACAGGTCGATGTGGTCGGTGCCGAGGCGCTCCAGGGAGCCGCGTACGGAGCTGTGCACGTGTTCGGCCGAGCCGTCCTGGGGGCCGACGGTGGACATGTCGCCGGGTACGGCGTCGTCCATCCGGTAGTTGAACTTCGTGGCGAGGACGTAGTCGTCGCGGTGGCCCCGGATCGCCTCGCCGACCAGGGACTCGTTGGTGAGCGGCCCGTACATCTGGGCGGTGTCGAGGAAGTCGATGCCCAGTTCCCGGGCGCGGTGGATGGTGGCGATGCCCTCCTTCTCGTCGGCCGTGCCGTAGAACGCGGACATTCCCATACATCCGAGACCGATACTCGAAACCGTCAGATCCCGCAGGTTGCGCTTTCGCATCGTCCAGCCCTTCCGCACTCGATCATGGCCACCCGTACGGCACGAACCCCCTCCTCCATCTAGCGACGGAATCGCCCGCCCGGCATCCCGTGAGGGGGACGCCGGGCGGGCGGCGGGCCGTACCGCGCCGGGTGCTCACGACGCTAGGTGCTGGAGTGCGCTCCAGCGCAAGTCGGCCGTTCAGAGGCAGGCCGACCGTTCAGCGGCGCACGTCAGCCGTTCAGGCGCACCGGCAGCTCGAAGAGGTCGTTCTGGGTGACCACCGGCTTGTTGCGCAGGTCGGCGGCCGGGACCGCGAGGTCCAGGTGCGGGAAGCGGGCGTACAGCGCGGGCAGGGCGACCCCCGCCTCCAGGCGGGAGAGCGCCGCGCCGGGGCACACGTGCGGGCCGTGGCCGAAGGAGATGTGCCGGTTCTTCGTCTCGCGCGTGATGTCGAACTCCCCGGCGCTCGGCCCGTGCGCCTGCTCGTCGCGGCCGATCGCGCCGTACGACACGATCAGCGCGTCCCCGGCCGGGATGACCTTGTCGCCGACCGGTACGTCCTCGGTGGCGAAGCGGATCAGCACGTGCGAGGTCGGCGTGGACCAGCGCAGCGTCTCCTCGACGACCGCGGACCAGTCGGCCTGCCCGGACAGGACCAGGGCGCGCTGGTCGGGGTGGGCGGAGAGGTTGACGACCGCGTTGACGATCAGCGAGATCGTGGTCTCGTGACCGGCGGCCACCATCAGCTGGAGGGTGGAGACGATCTCCTCGTCGGTGAGGTGGTCGCCGTCCGCCGAGGCACGGATCAGGGCGCTGGTGAGGTCGTCGCCCGGCTCGGCCCGCTTCGCCGCCACCGTGGCCGCCATGATCCCGGCCAGCTCGGTGAGGGTCGCGAGGACCTCGGCGGGCGGGGTCTGGGTGGAGAAGAACTTCTCGAACAGGACCTTCAGACGCGGGAGTTCGGCGGCGTCGATGCCCATGAGGTCGGCGACGACGAACATCGGCAGGGGGTAGGCGAAGGCCGCCTTCAGGTCCACCGTCTCGTCACCTGCGGGCAGCGCGTCCAGGAGGTCCTGGGTGAGCTTCTCGATGCGCTCGCGCATCAGCTCCACCCGGCGCGGGGTGAGCGCCTGCGCGACCAGGGTGCGCATTCTGCGGTGGTCGGCGCCGTCCACGGTGAGCATCGAGCGGCCCGGGTTGGCCAGGCCGATCAGCGGCCAGTCGGCCGGGATCTCACCGCGCCGCCAGGCGCTCCACACGTTGATGTCCTTCACCAGACGGGGGTCGGTGAGCAGCGCCTTAGCCTCGGCGTGGTGCGTGACCGCCCACACCGGCACGCCGCCGGGCAGCTCCACGGCGGCGAGCGGACCGGCCGCGCGCAGGGCCGCGCTCTCGCCGTCCAGGTCGGTGACGAAGGGGTCGAGGGGGATCGGGGACGTCGCGGTACCGGTCGTCATCGGGACATGCCTCCCAGGGCAGGGGTCGGAGTACTGCGCGTCGCGCCGGGGACGGCCCCGGACCCGGCCGGAGCAGCGAACTCCGGCCGGGGTGACGCGAGATCAGAGGGCGGGTACGGGCGTGAACCGGACGGGCAGCTCGGTCAGCCCGCGCAGCCAGGGCGAGGGGCGGCGGCTCAGGGATCCGGCGGGCACCGCCAGATCGATGTCCGGCAGCCGGTCGAGGACGACCTCGATGCCGGTGCGCGCGATCACCTCGGCGATCTCCTGCGCGGGGAACGGACAGCGGTGCTCGCCGTGCCCGAAGGAGAAGTGCGCGTTGTTGCCGCCGGTCAGCGCCGAGGCGTCGGTGCGCACCTGGGGATCGGAGTTGGCGCCCTGGAGGCCGAGCAGCAGCAGATCGCCCGCCCGGATGCGGCGGCCGCCCAGGTGGGTGTCGCGGGCCGCCCAGCGCCCGGCCACGTTCTGGGTCGGGGTGTCCTCCCAGAGCACCTCGTTCATCGCCTCGGCGACGCTGTTGCGGCCGCCGAACAGCGAGGCGGCGAACCGCTCGTCGGTCAGCATCAGCCGCAGCGAGTTTCCGATCCAGTCGGCGGTCGGCTGGTGACCGGCCGCCATCATGACCATCAGGTCCTGGACCAGCTCCTCCTCGGTGAACCCGCTGTCATCGGCGAGCATCCGGGAAACGACGTCGTCGGCGGGCTCCTTGGCCCGTTCGGCGACCAACCGGGCCATGGAGGAGGCCAGATGGGCCTGCCCGGCGAGCGCCCGCTCCCGGCCGTCGATCATGTCGTTGAGCGCGGTGACGAGCCCCGGTCCCTCCTCGTCCGGGAAGCCGTACAGATGCGCCAGCACCCGTACGGGCAGCAGTCCGGCGTACTGGCCCACGAGGTCGGCCTCGCCCGAGGAGCACAGCGAGTCGATCAGCTCGTCCGCGAACCGCTCGGCCTGGCCCCGGAGTTCGAAGGGGTCGACCGACTCCAGCGCGTTGCTGACCATCGCCGCGCGCTGGCGGTGCCGTTCGCCGACGGTGTAGAGGATCGACGGCTGGCGGTGGCCGATCATCGGGAGCAGCGGCCAGTCGTCCGGCACGTTCTCCCACTGGTTCCACAGCTCGGAGTCGCGGCTGAACAGCACCGGATCTCCGGTGACTTGATGCAGTTCGCGGTAGCCGAGCACCAGCCACGCGGGCAGGTCGCCGTCGAGCAGCACCGGCACCACGGAACCGTGGTCGCGGCGCATCTCCCGGTACAGCTGGGCGGGTTCGGTCTGGAACCGGGGTCCGCCGAGGGGCACGGCGTCGGTCATCACACCACCTCCGCCGTCAACGACCCTGCGGCAGCGGCGTATTGCCTGCGCACATGCTCGACCAGGGTGATCAGGACCCGCTTGGCCGACTCGCGGTCACGGGCGTCGCAGTCGATCAGCGGAATGTCCGGATCGAGGTCCAGGGCGGCACGCACCTCCTCGGAGGCGCGCACCGGGCCGCCGAAGTCGTTGCAGGCCACGATGAACGGCGTGCCGTGGTGTTCGAGGCGGTCGATGGCGTACCAGGAGTCGTCGATGCGCCGGGTGTCCACCAGCACCACCGCGCCGAGGGTGCCCGAGAACAGCCGGTCCCACAGGAACCAGAACCGCTCCTGGCCCGGCGCCCCGAACAGATACAGCACGTTGTGCGCGTCCAGGGTGATGCGGCCGAAGTCGAAGGCGACGGTCGTCGCGGACTTGCCGCGCACCTGCTCGATGTCGTCCACCGACGCACCGGCCTGCGTCATCGTCTCCTCGGTGTTGAGGGGACGGATCTCGCTGACCGAGCGGACCAGGGTGGTCTTGCCGACGCCGAAGCCGCCCACGACGACGATCTTCAGACCGTTGTCGGCGGAGGCACCCAACGGGGTGCGCGCGTCAGAGATTGCGGAGTCCAACGAGCACCTGCTCCAGGATGTCGGGGTCGGTGATGGCCGGCCGGTGCGGATGGCGTGCGCTGACGCGCCCCTGGTCCAGCAGATCGCCGAGCAGCACCTTGGTGATGCCGACGGGCAGCCGCAGCTCGGCGGCGATCTCGACGACCGAGGTGGGGAACTCGGTCATCCGCAGGATCGCCACCATCTCCGACTGCATACCGGGCGTGGGCGCCGACTCGGCGACGACCAGCGTGACCAGGTCGAACGGGTTGTCGGGAGTCGGGCCCACACGTCCGTGCGTGATCGTGTAGAGACGGTCAGGGGCGTCGTCCCTGCCGGGACGGCTCATGAGGAACGGGGCGGAGCGGTCAGGTGCTCACCGATCTGCTCCACCAGTTCGCTCATGGTGTGGCCCACGACGCCGGGGTCCGCGTCGTCGCTGGTGATCACCGCCAGGTGGGCTCCCGAGCCCGCCTCGACGATGAACAGCACTCCGCCGTAGAACTCGGTCATCGCGGAGCGGACCCCGCCGCTGCCGTCCCCGAACTCCACGGACGCGCCCTGCGACAGGGACTGGATGCCCGCGGCGATCGCGGCGAGCTGGTCGGCCTGGTCGACGGACAGCTCGGGCGAGCGGCACAGCTTCAGCCCGTCCCGGGACAGCACGAGCGCGTGCTTCGCACCCGGCGTCTTCTCAAGGAGCCCCTCGAGGAGCCAGGTCAGCTTGTCGTCGGTGGTGGTCGGGCCGGTCATGAAGTGGGGCCTTCCGGGTGCGTGGGGTGGTGCTCGGACGAGGAGGTGCCGTCGGGGGCGACGGAGGTGGTGGCATCGGGGGCGGCGGCCTCGGCGTGTCCGCCCGCCGCGCCGTCGCCCCGGGCGGCCACCGGGTCCACCGGGTGCCTGTGGGCGGGGCTTTCGCCCGGGGAGACGTCGGCGGGGGCGCCGCTGCGGGGACGCGGGACGGTGGCGCGGGTGCGCTCCGCGCGGGCGGGGGACGCGGGGTCCGCCTCCGTGTGGGCGGTGCCGGTAGGTCGGCGGGGCTCGGCCGGGGCGTCCGAGACCGGGGTGCCCGAGGTCGGGGCGTCGGAGGTCAGAGTGCCCGGGGCCAGGGCGTCGGAGGCCGGGATGCCCGGGGCCAGGGCGTCCGAGACCGGGGCACCCGGGGTCAGAGCGCCCGGAACCGGGCCGTCCGCCTCGGCCGGTGACGCCGCCTCCGGCCTCGCGGAGCCCGACGTGGTGCCGGACGGCCGTACCGCCTTGCGGAAGCTCGTGAAGCGGGCCGCCCGGGTCTTGGCCTGGTCCGGATCGGGGGCCGGGGAGGGGTTCGCGGAGCGGGCCGCGCGGGAGCGTTCGGCCTCCGCCAGGGTGCGGCCCCGGCGGCGGCGCGGGAGGTTGTCCGACTCCTCCGGCTCGACGTCGACCGGCGCCGGAAGGGCTGTCGGGGGCACCCGCTCCGGCGGGACCGGGCTCGTCAGGATCTCCTGCGGGACCAGCATCAGCACGCCCGTGCCGCCGCGCGCCGAGGGCCGGAAGGAGACCTTGAGACCGTGCTTGCGCGACAGCCGCCCCACCACCGCGAGCCCGAGCCGGGTACCCGTGAGGCCGCCGAGCCCGGACACGTCACCGGTGACCGCCTTCTCCGCGCGGCGCAGCTGCACGTCGCCCATCACCAGGCCGCTGTCCTCCACGGACACGATGACCCCGGCCGGGACCTCCTCCACGTACACATGGACCTCGGCGGTCGGCGGCGAGAAGTTCGTCGCGTTGTCGAGGATTTCGGCCAGCGCGTGCATCACGCCCTCGGCCGCGTGCCCGGCGACGGCGGCATCGCTGGTGGAGTGCACCCGCACCCGCCGGTAGCCGCCGATGCGCCCCATCGCGCCGCGCAGGATGGACTCCAGCGCGATCGGTCGCGCCCACCGTCGGCCCGAACGGGCCCCGGTGAGTACGGCGATGGAGTCGGCGAGGCGGCCCGCCTGGGCCGTACGGTGGTCGAGGTGGAGCAGATCGGTGAGCACGTCCTCGTCGGTGTGCCGGTCCTCCATCGCGCGCAGGTCGGCCAGCGTGGCCGTGGCGAGGGCCTGCATCCGGGCCGCCGCGTTGGAGGTCGCCGAGACCGCCGCCGCCCGCTCGCGCCGAGCCTGCTCCAACTCCTCTCGAACGGACTCCAGTTCGGAGCAGAGTTCATCGAGCGAACCGGCGCCCTCCCGCTCCAGCCGCTGCCGCTCCTCCTTGAACTCCACCCGCTGGGCGGCGAGTTCGTTGATGAGCCGCTGCTGCTCCCGGCGCGCGTCCTCCGTCTGGCGGTCGCGCTGCTGGGTGAGGCGGGCGATGTCCCCGGCCGCCCCCTCCAGACGGCGGTGCAGTAGACGCCCGGTGTGGACGGCGTACGCGGCACTCGTCACGGCGGCCGAGAGCAGGGCCGCGGCCGGAATCCCGCACCACAGGAGCGCGTTGCGCGCCGGGTCCGGCGCGATCGCCACCGCCACGGCGAGCGCGAGCACCGAGAAGGCGGCGGTCGCGGCGAGCGCGGCGGCGAGCGCGCGGAGGGAGGAACGGTCGCCTGATGGCGTGGGCGCGGTCATCGGTCCGGTGTGGTCCTCGCGGCAGATGGCAGATGGCAGATGGCAGATGGGAGTTGGCACAGAGGGGGGAACAAAACGGGAACGGCGGAGCGGCGCGGGTCGGCTGACGGAAAAACGACTGTCTCGGTGAACCGGCGGTCACTATACGAGAGTTGATGATCAAAGTGGAAAGAAAGCAGCGGCAGTCCATGAAGTGGACGTGCAAACCCGCGCGTTGGCCGTGAACCGGGCGCCCGGTGCCGTATGCCCATACGGCACGGAACGCCGGACGCCCCCGGGTCGCGCGAGGTTGAGCCCCCGGAACCCGATTCTTGTCACGGAGTCGCCCCCGCCGAAGATCTTGACGACCGGCCTCCGGCTCGCTGAACTGTGACGGCCGTCCCGCACCCGGGCACGGCAGGGGGAGGGGGCGATGTGTGGGTCGGGGCTGCCGGGAACGACCGGGCATCGCGCCTCATGAGCGGGGGCATCAGCGGAGGCGTGAGCGAGGGCGCGCCCAGGGGCGGGCGCACCCCGATGATCCGCGCCGCGCTCGCGCGGCTCGCCCGGGGCACCGCACGCGTACTGCGGGGCGAGTGGCACGCCATCGTCGTCGACCCGGTGCGCAGACTCGCCCACCGCGGGCTCGCGGGGCTCCCGCTGGGCTTCGTCGCCGCCTTCGGGGTCATCTTCTTCCACGACATCGCGCAGCACCCGGCGGGCGCCACCTGGGTGCGCCGTCTCGGCGGCGTCACCGCCGACCTGCCCCTGTGGCTGTCCCTGCTGCGCACCCCTGTCTCGCTCTACGTCCCCGCCCTCGACCTCCCGGTCTGGGCGGGCATCACCCAGCTCTTCCTCGCCTTCGCGCTCGCCGAACTCGTCCTCGGCCGCGCCCGCACCCTCTTCATCGCCTACGCCACGACCCTGGCCGGTACCCTCACCGCGCGGGCGATGATCGCGCTCGGCCCGGACGGCTGGTGGGGTCTCGGGCTGCCGCCGGAGGCGGGGCAGGTCCTCGACACCGGTCCTTCGGCGGCGGTCGTGGGTCTGTTCACCTATCTGGCGGTGGTCCGCCGGGCACCCGTGGTTTTCACTCTGACAGGCGGATCGATGGTGTGGGAGTCCATCGCCGTCCCCAACCTCGCGGGCCGCGAGCACCTGATCGCGGTGGGCGCCGCCGTCGTGCTGGGCTTCCTGCACACCCACGGCGCCCGGCTGCGCCACCTCCCGCGATTCCCGGCGGTACGGCACGCACGGCCCCCGGCGGTACGACGGGACCTCCCCCGCGCCCCCGCCCCCGCCCCGGCCACCGCGCCGCCTCCTCCCGCGCCCGCACGTGCGGTCACGTCGGCAGGGCCACGTCAATGTGACGGTTTTCGCACCTCGACCGGAGCGGGTACCCCCTAGTGTTTCCGCGAGATACCGGGGCAGGGCTTGGCTGACACGATGGTGTACGTCGCCGGCAGGCTGAAGGGAATCCGAGATGTTCCGCAAGGTGCTGGTCGCCAACCGGGGTGAGATCGCGATCCGGGCGTTCCGCGCGGCCTTCGAGCTGGGCGCGCGCACGGTCGCCGTGTTCCCTTACGAGGACCGCAACTCGCTGCACCGGCTCAAGGCCGACGAGGCGTACGAGATCGGGGAGCAGGGGCACCCCGTACGGGCCTACCTCTCCGTGGACGAGATCGTGGCGGCCGCCCGCCGGGCCGGAGCCGACGCCGTCTACCCCGGCTACGGCTTCCTCTCGGAGAACCCCGAGCTGGCCCGCGCCTGCGAGGAGGCGGGCATCACCTTCGTCGGCCCGAGCGCCGCCACCCTGGAACTCACCGGCAACAAGGCCCGCGCGGTCGCCGCCGCCCGCGCCGCCGGAGTCCCCGTCCTCGCCTCCTCCGCGCCCTCCAACGACGTGGACGAACTCGTGCGCGCCGCCGGGGAGATCGGCTTCCCCGTCTTCGTGAAGGCGGTCGCGGGCGGCGGCGGCCGGGGCATGCGCCGGGTCGAGGACCCCGCCCAGCTGCGCGAGTCCATCGAGGCCGCCTCCCGCGAGGCCGCCTCCGCCTTCGGCGACCCGACCGTGTTCCTGGAGAAGGCCGTCGTGGACCCCCGCCACATCGAGGTACAGATCCTCGCCGACGGCGAGGGCAACGTCATCCACCTCTACGAGCGCGACTGCTCGGTCCAGCGCCGCCACCAGAAGGTCATCGAACTCGCCCCCGCGCCCAACCTCGACCCCGAGCTGCGCGACCGTATCTGCGCCGACGCCGTGCGCTTCGCCCGCGAGATCGGCTACCGGAACGCGGGCACCGTGGAGTTCCTGCTCGACCGGGACGGCAACCACGTCTTCATCGAGATGAACCCGCGTATCCAGGTCGAGCACACGGTGACCGAGGAGGTCACCGATGTCGACCTGGTCCAGGCCCAGTTGCGCATCGCCGCCGGGGAGACCCTGGCCGACCTCGGTCTCTCCCAGGACCGGATCAAGCTGCGCGGCGCCGCCCTCCAGTGCCGCATCACCACCGAGGACCCCGCCAACGGCTTCCGCCCCGACACCGGCCGGATCAGCGCGTACCGTTCGCCGGGCGGCTCCGGCATCCGGCTCGACGGCGGAACCACCCACGCGGGCACGGAGATCAGCGCCCACTTCGACTCGATGCTGGTCAAACTCACCTGCAGGGGACGGGACTTCCAGACCGCCGTCGGCCGCGCCCGGCGCGCGGTGGCCGAGTTCCGTATCCGAGGTGTGGCCACCAACATCCCGTTCCTGCAAGCGGTCCTGGACGACCCGGACTTCCGGGCCGGGCGGCTCACCACCTCGTTCATCGAGGAACGCCCACAGCTCCTGACGGCACGTCATTCGGCCGACCGGGGCAGCAAGCTGCTCACCTACCTGGCCGACGTCACGGTCAACAAGCCGCACGGCGAGCGCCCCGACCTGCCCGATCCGGTCACCAAGCTGCCGAAGGTCCCGGCGGGTGAACCCCCGTCCGGTTCCCGGCAGTTGCTCGTCGATCTCGGTCCCGAGGGCTTCGCCCGGCAGCTGCGCGAGTCCCGTACCCTCGGCGTCACCGACACCACCTTCCGCGACGCCCACCAGTCGCTGCTCGCCACCCGGGTGCGCACCAAGGACCTCCTCGCCGTCGCCCCCGTCGTCGCGCACACCCTGCCGCAGCTGCTCTCCGTGGAGTGCTGGGGCGGCGCCACCTACGACGTGGCGCTGCGCTTCCTCGCCGAGGACCCCTGGGAGCGGCTGGCCGCGCTGCGCGAGGCGATTCCCAACATCTGCCTCCAGATGCTGCTGCGCGGCCGCAACACCGTCGGCTACACGCCGTACCCCACCGAGGTCACCGACGCCTTCGTGCAGGAGGCCGCCGCCACCGGCATCGACATCTTCCGCATCTTCGACGCGCTCAACGACGTGGACCAGATGCGCCCCGCCATCGAGGCCGTGCGCGAGACCGGCACCGCCGTCGCCGAGGTCGCCCTCTGCTACACCGCCGACCTCAGCGACCCCGGCGAGCGGCTCTACACCCTCGACTACTACCTGCGCCTCGCCGAGCGCATCGTCGAGGCCGGGGCCCATGTCCTCGCGATCAAGGACATGGCGGGCCTGCTGCGGGCACCCGCCGCGACGAAGCTGGTCACCGCGCTGCGGAGCGAGTTCGGCCTCCCCGTGCATCTGCACACGCACGACACGGCGGGCGGCCAGCTCGCCACCTACCTCGCCGCGATCCAGGCGGGTGTCGACGCCGTGGACGGCGCGGTCGCCTCCATGGCCGGGACCACCTCGCAGCCCTCCCTCTCGGCGCTGGTCGCCGCGACCGACCACTCCGACCGGCCCACCGGGCTCGACCTCGCGGCCGTCGAGGAGCTGGAGCCGTACTGGGAGAGCGTGCGCAAGATCTACGCCCCCTTCGAGGCGGGCCTCGCCTCCCCGACCGGGCGCGTCTACCACCACGAGATCCCCGGCGGCCAGCTCTCCAACCTGCGCACCCAGGCCGTGGCCCTCGGCCTCGGGGACCGGTTCGAGGAGATCGAGGCGATGTACGCGGCCGCCGACCGCATCCTCGGCCGCCTGGTCAAGGTCACCCCGTCCTCCAAGGTGGTCGGCGACCTCGCCCTGCATCTGGTCGGCGCCGGAGTGTCACCGGAGGACTTCGAGGAGACCCCGGACCGCTTCGACATCCCGGACTCGGTGATCGGTTTCCTGCGCGGCGAGCTGGGCACCCCGCCCGGCGGCTGGCCCGAGCCGTTCCGCACCAAGGCCCTGCGCGGCCGCGCCGAGCCCAAGCCGGTGCCCGAGCTGTCCGCCGAGGACCGCGAGGGGCTGGCCAAGGACCGCAGGCCCACCCTCAACCGGCTGCTCTTCCCCGGCCCCACCCGCGAGTTCGAGGCCCACCGCCAGTCGTACGGCGACACCGGCGTCCTGGACAGCAAGACCTTCTTCTACGGGCTGCGCCCCGCCAAGGAGTACGGCGTCGACCTGGAACCCGGGGTGCGCCTGCTGATCGAGCTCCAGGCGGTCGGCGAGGCCGACGAGCGCGGGATGCGCACCGTGATGTCCTCGCTCAACGGCCAGCTGCGCCCCATCCGGGTCCGCGACCGCTCCGCGTCCTCCGACGTGCCGGTGACCGAGAAGGCCGACCGCGCGAACCCGGGTCATGTGGCGGCGCCGTTCGCCGGAGTGGTGACCCTCGCCGCGGCCGAGGGCGACGAGGTCGAGGCGGGAGCGACGATCGCCACCATCGAGGCGATGAAGATGGAGGCCACCATCACCGCGCCGAAGGCCGGCCGGATCGCCCGGCTCGCCATCAACCGCATCCAGCAGGTGGAGGGCGGCGACCTGCTCGCCGAGATCGTCTGACCCGGCCGGTCGCCGCCCTCTCGCACAAGGCTCCGGGAGCCCTGCCGCCGCTCCCGGAGCCCGCCGCCCTCAGTCCCAGAGCGGGTACGTCATGACCTGCTTGAACCCGTCGGGACGGGCGTCCTTGTAGGTCAGCGTCATCCGGGTGAAGTGCCGCACCCCCGGCTCCTTCTTCCACTCGGCCGGGCGGTCGAGCCGCACGGTCACCGGGTAGCCCCTGAAGGTGCCCCGGGCGCAGTACGGGTCGCAGTTGTTGACCCAGTTCACACCCTCGGCGACCGCCTTGCCGTCGTTCCACTTCGTCCAGTGCAGCCCCAGCAGACGGCTGTTCCCGTCGCCGCAGGCCAGGATGAAGTCCGCCGGACGCACATCGCGCTGCCACAGGCAGTCGACCAGGACGGGCCGGGAGGCGTCGGTGTGCGCGGCGGAATCGTCCGGGGGGCTGGCCGAGGCCGTGGTCATGGCCGCCGCGAGCAGCGCCCCCGCCGCCAGGGTGACCGCCGTTCCCATCAGTTTTCCGCGCATGGTCGCTCCCACCTGTAGCGCCGTGTCCGACCGTGTGCGCACCGACGCTACGACCCTTCGCTCAAATGCACCAGTTGCGCAGGTCACACCGTATGTCCGGGTGTGAAGCGGGTCACTGCGAGGCTGCTCCGGAACCTTGTGGATCAGCTGTGCGACACGGTCAGCCCGTAGAAACCGACCTTCGCGCCGTTGGTCGTGCTGTCGGAGGAGGACTGGTTGTAGGACCCGGCCTTGAAGTACTGCCGGTACGGCGAGAAGGCGGACGGGATGGCGTAGCGGGTGGTGGTGCCGTTGACGGTCAGCTCGATCGTGTTCCCGCCGGTCACGGCGATGGTGTAGGTCCAGGTTTTGCCGAGGGGGACATGGCCGACCGGGTGCGTGGTCTGGCCGCCGGAGGGGGAGTCCTCGGTGCCGAGCACGATGTCGCCGTTCGCGCGGTAGTACAGCTCGGCCAGCGGCTTGGTGGAGGAGCCGCCCGAGCCGAGGTGGATCTGGCCGACGCACACGTTCTTGGTCACCGAGACCACGCGCAGAGTCGCGCTCAGCCGGTGCGAGCCGGAGAGCTTCCAGTCGGCGGCGCCGCCGTCGCGGTTCATCTCGCGCAGCTCCGAGCGGGCGTAGTTCGAGTTGGGCGTGGTGACGCCCTTCTCGGGCGCCCAGAAGGTCATCGCGCCGTCGCGGGTGTCGGTGTAGAAGTACGCGTCCTGGTAGCCGTTCGCGCCGCGCAGCCGGGACGAGGGGATCGTGGTGGGGGCGCCGGGGGAGCCGACCGGCTCCTGGAGCTGCCAGATGGCGAGGTCGAAGTTGCCGCCGGGCGCGACATGCGGATCGGCCGCCTGCGCGCTGCCGCCGAACACGCCGAGCGTCAGGGCGAGCGCGGTGGCGGTCGCCGCCGTGAGGAGCCGGGAGCGGGTCATGTGGGGGGTCATGTGGGGGTCCTCCCGTAGAACCGGACACGCCCGGAGTTCACATCCGTGAACTCCGGGCGCATCCATGGACGTTGACGACCCGGAACGTAAAGGTTCGGACCATCACCGTCAAGAGGTCAGCCCGCGGTCAGCAGGAGCCCTCGTCCTGCCAGGCGCCCCAGTCGGAGCCGTTCGGCGCCTCGTTCTGGGTCCACCACTTGGCCTTCCAGTTGTGCCCGTTGTACGAGGCCTCGTCCCCGCTGACGTACACGGCCGACGAACTCCAGGCGGTCTTGCAGGAGTTGCCCGGGTTCGGCGGAGTGGGCGTCGGGGTGGGGGTGG
>NZ_WWIR01000029.1 GCF_009863025.1 Streptomyces sp. SID4985
GGGTCGGCCGTGGCGACGGCGGCCTGACGCGGCGGCAGCGGGGCCCGCTGCGCCTCGGTCGCCTGCGCGGGGACGGTGGCCCGCTTCTCCGCGGCCCGCTCGCGGCCGGTCTCCCGGTTGCGGCGCGAGTCCTTGGGTTCGAGCGGGATCGGTGAGCCGCGCAGCGGTTCGTCGGCGGTCCTGGGCAGCGTCAGCCGGAACTGCGAGCCGCCGCCGGGCTCGCCCCACGCCTGGAGCCAGCCGCCGTGCAGCCGGGCGTCCTCCAGGGCGATGGACAGGCCGAGGCCTGTACCTCCGGTCGTACGCGCGCGTGCCGGGTCCGCCCGCCAGAAGCGGCTGAAGACGCGGGTGGCCTCGCCGGGCTTGAGCCCGACGCCGTAGTCGCGCACGGCGACGGCGACCGCGCCGCCCGCCGCCGCGAGCTTGACCACCACGTCCTTGCCCTCGCCGTGCTCGACGGCGTTGACGACCAGGTTGCGCAGCACCCGCTCCACGCGCCGGGCGTCCGCCTCGGCCACCACGGGCTGCTGGTCGCCCGTGACGCGTATCCGGGTGCCCTTGCGCTCGGCCAGCGGCTCGGCACCGCCGACCACCCGCCGTACGACCTCGCGCAGGTCGATCGGCTCGGCCTCCAGCGCGGCCGCTCCGGCGTCGAAGCGGCTGATCTCAAGGAGGTCCGCGAGCAGCGACTCGAAGCGGTCCAGCTGGTCCGCGAGCAGCTCGGCGGAGCGCGCGGTCACCGGGTCGAAGTCCACGCGCGCTTCATGGATGACGTCGGCGGCCATGCGGACGGTGGTCAGCGGGGTACGCAGCTCGTGCGAGACGTCGGAGACGAACCGCCGCTGCATCCGCGAGAGGTCCTCGAGCTGCTGGATCTTCAGCTGGAGGTTCTGCGCCATCTTGTTGAAGGCCTCGCCGAGACGCGCGATGTCGTCCTCGCCGGTGACCTTCATCCGCTCCTGCAGCCGCCCCGCGGACAGCCGCTCCGCGACCCCGGCGGCCATCCGCACGGGCGTGACGACCTGCCGTACGACCAGCCAGGCGATGGCCCCGAGGAGTACGACGACGAAGAGTCCGGCGGTCGCGAGGGTGGTCTTGACCAGGCTCAGGGACTTCTCCTCCTGCGTGAGCGGGAAGAGGTAGTACAGCTCGTAGGGGTGGCCGTTGGGGTCGTTGACCTGCTTGCCGATGACCAGCGCGGGCTGGGGCTCCTTGCCGGTGCTGTAGACGATGCGGGTGTAGCTCTGCGCGGCGGTCGTACTGCTGTTGACCCGGTCGCGCAGGGCCGCGGGCACGCTGTCGGTCGGGCTGACGTACCCCGAACCGCGCGGGCTGCGGCCGCCGCCGGTGTCGTCGCCGACCGGCAGCGTCACCACGTCGAAGGCGCCCGCGCCACCGCTGGACAGCGACTCCACCAGGTCGCTCATCCACTGGATGACGTTCTGCGAGGGCTGTCCGTCGGCGCCGGAGACGATGTCGTCGCCGGTACCGGTGCCGGTGGCGCCCGCGGCGGCCTCGTCGGCCTGTTGCCGGGCCACGGCGAAGCCGCCGGTGGCCTGGCTCTGGGAGGCCTTCACCTTCGCGTCCAGCAGGCCGTTGCGCACCTGCCCGATGACGACGAAGCCGAGGAGCAGGACGACGCCCAGCGACATCAGCAGGGTCGTCGCGACGACCCGGAGCTGGATGTTGCGGCGCCACAGCCGCATGACGGGCAGCAGCGGACGGCGCACCCAGCGGAGGAAGAGACGCACGAACGGGCTGCGCTGGAGCCCGCCGCGCAACAGACGCGCACGGCGCGAAGCGGTGGTGCTCCGGGCGGCCGGACGCCCCGGACGGGCGCCGGACCGGCCGGGAGCCGAAGCGGCGCTGTCCCCGGACACGTCAGCTCGGTCCGGCCTTGTAGCCGACTCCGCGCACGGTCACCACGATCTCGGGCCGCTCCGGGTCCTTCTCGACCTTGGAACGCAGCCGCTGCACATGGACGTTGACCAGCCGGGTGTCGGCGGCGTGCCGGTAGCCCCACACCTGCTCCAGGAGCACCTCACGGGTGAACACCTGCCAGGGCTTGCGGGCGAGCGCGACCAGCAGGTCGAACTCCAGCGGCGTCAGCGCGATCGACTGCCCGTCGCGCTTCACCGAGTGCCCGGCCACGTCGATGACCAGGTCACCGATGGTGAGCTGCTCCGGCGCCGGCTCCTCCGACCTCCGCAGCCGCGCCCGGATACGGGCGACCAGCTCCTTCGGCTTGAACGGCTTCACGATGTAGTCGTCGGCGCCGGACTCCAGTCCGACGACCACATCAACGGTGTCACTCTTCGCCGTGAGCATGACGATGGGCACCCCGGACTCCGCCCTGATCAGGCGGCACACCTCAATACCGTCGCGCCCGGGAAGCATCAGATCCAGCAGCACCAGATCCGGCTTCGACTCCCGGAAAGCGGCCAGCGCCTTGTCCCCGTCGGCTACGAAAGACGGCTCAAAACCTTCACCACGCAGCACGATGCCGAGCATCTCGGCCAGTGCGCTGTCGTCGTCGACGACAAGGACTCGTCCCTTCATAAACGACATCATCCCATTCTCGTAACGACTAAAGAGGTGCAGGTGAGGCAGCTCACTGGCCTGTGACGATAGTCGTACCGAGGCATCACTGTCTGCCCCGGTCCCCTCGAGAACGACGCCGTGGGCGCTACGGAGGTCGACTCACCGGGCCGGTTGCCGCTCCGCCTTCGCATACAGCCTGGCCAGCGCCTCCCCCGTCACCGGAGACACAGTGCCTTCCTCGGTGACGATCGCCGTCACAAGTTCCGGCGGTGTGACGTCGAAGGCCGGGTTGTACGCCTGCGTGCCCAGCGGTGCCACGGGGACGCCCCCGCCCGGTCCCGCCACCGGCACCTGCGGCACGCTGAACTCGGTCACCTCGTAGCCCGGGCGCTGCTCGACCTCGATGGAGGCGCCGTCCGGTGTCACGGGGTCAACCGTGGTCAGCGGGGCCACGACGATGAACGGCACATGGTGGTAGCGCGCCAGCACCGCGAGCGGATAGCTGCCGACCTTGTTGGCCACCGAGCCATCCGCCGCGATCCGGTCCGCGCCGATCAGCACCGCGTCCACCTCACCCGCCGCGAACAGCGAACCGGCCGCGTTGTCCGTGAGCAGCGTGTACGCCATACCGTTGCGCGCCGCCTCATACGCCGTCAGCCGGGCACCCTGGAGCAGCGGGCGCGTCTCGTCCACCCACAGCCGCCGCAGCCTGCCCTCCCGGTGCGCGGCCAGCGCCACCGCGAACGCCGTGCCCTCCCCGCCCGACACCAGCGCACCGCTGTTGCAGTGGGTCAGGACGCGATGCCCGCCGCCCGGCAGCAGCTCGTCCAGCAGCGCCAGCCCGTGGGCGGCCATCCGCGCGCTCGCCCGCGCGTCCTCCAGGTGCAGCGCCTTCGCCGCGTCCAGCGCCGCCGTGGTCGCCACGGTCGGGTCACCACTGACGGCGAGCGCGGCCCGGTACGCGCTCAGGGCCCGCTCCACCCCGACGGACAGGTTCACCGCCGTCGGCCGGGCGTCCACCAGCGCCTGCGCGGCCTCGTCCACGTCGAAGCCGCGCGCCGCGGCGAGCGCGACCCCGTACGCCCCGGCGATGCCGAGCACGGGCGCACCGCGCACGGCCAGCGAACGGATCGCCTCCACCAGCGCGGACGCGTCGGTGCACACCAGCTCCACCTCTTCGGTGGGCAGCCTGGTCTGGTCGAGAAGGATCAGTACGGGTCCTTCGGGTGGTTCCTCCCAACGGATCACGGGTATCTCGGTCGGCCGCTTGTCCTCGCCCGGTCGCGCGTGCTGATCAGCCATGCGATGAGTCTGCCCCGTATCCGGCGGACAATTGACGGAGTACGGCTCCACCTCGGCCGGTCACACGAGGACCGCCCCATGGCACGATGGCTGCCAACCTGCCGCCGCGATCACGCGGGCACCGTTAAGGAGCTTCGATGAGTGACACTCCGGGCTGGGCCTCGCCCGGATCAACCCCGTCGTCCGAAGGGCGGGAGCCGGGCGAGACCGAGCCCGCCGAGCCCGCCGAGCCCGGGGCGAAGGAGCCCGACGCGTCTTCGCCGGACACGGGCGCGACGTCTACGCCGGACACGGGCGCGAAGTGGGCCGAGGGGCAGCCCCCGCCCGCCCAGTGGTCCGCTCCGGCCGGCACGCAGGCGCCAGGCCACACCC
>NZ_WWIR01000262.1 GCF_009863025.1 Streptomyces sp. SID4985
CTTCTCCTTGGCGCCGTTGTACTTCTCGGTGGCCTGCTCGGCCTGCTCGTAGAGCTTGTCGACCTTGGCCTTGACCTCGCTCTTGCCGAGCTTCTCGGTCGGGGCCGCGTTGGCCGCGTTCGCGCTCAGCGCGACAGCGGCGGCGGCTGCTGCGGTCAGCACGGTGACACGCGTGCGGTTCGGCTGCTTGGGTCGACGGTGGGACGCCACGGAGTTGGAACTCCTTCTTGTGAGTGATCACCCGCTAGGAGGTTCGAGCCCTGACCCTAGTGACCCAGTTGTGATCAGTTCAAATCCTCACAGCAAAAAATCCAAACCCACCCTGCATTTTTTGCACTCAACTCACAAGAAGTGACACAGGATTGACCCTACGTCGCGCACATTCACCCTCAATTCGGGCAATGCGTACGTCCGTTGCCCTTAAGGCGCCCTTCAGGACAGTCGCTTCAGTAGTACCGCAGAGGCCACGGGACGGGCACCGGAACGCGCGACTCCGTCGGCGACCTCCCGGTCGGTCGAGGCGACGATCACCGGGCGGCCCGGCGGCTCGGCCCGGACCAGCTGACGGATCAGCTCGTCGGCCGTGACACCCGGCTTGGAGAACAGCACCCGGACCCCGCGCGGCGGCGCGAGCAGCACCGGCGCGGCCAGTTCGGCGCCGTCGAAGACACAGGTGACCTCGGCGCCGGTCTGCGCGGCGAGCGCCGAGAGCTGGCCGAGGAGCCTCAGCCGCTGCTTCTCCAGGGGCATCTGGGGATAGCCGGTCTTGGTGACGTTGTAGCCGTCGACCACCAGATGCGCCTGCGGCAGCGCGAGCAACTGGTCCAGGATCGCCGGGTCGTGCTCGGACAGGGCGCGGGCCGCGATGTCCTTCGGGGTCATCCGGCCCGGCTCCACCGCGTCCACGGTCTCGGCCGGGCGCACGGAGACCGGCGGCAGCGCCAGCTCCCGGCGCAGCCCCTGCGCCGACTCCAGGACGGTGTCGAGCAGCAGCCGTACCCGCATGTCCTCGACGCTGCGGCCCTCGCGGGCCGCCCGGCGCGTGGCCTCCAGGGCCGCCTCCGCCTCGCCGAGCCGCGCCTTCAGCCGCCGCGACTCGCTCTCGGCGGCCGACACCTGGGCCTGCGCCTCGGCGCGTGCCGTGTCGGCCTCGGCCCGGATCTTGCGCAGCGCGGCCTCCCCGCGCTTGACGTCACTGAGCGCCGAACGCAGCTTGCGGTGCAGGGAGTCGGTCTCCTTGCGGGCCGAGTCCAGCTCGGTGCGCAGCCGTTCGGTCTCGGTGCGGGTGTGCTCGCGGGCGTGCGCCAACTCCTCGCGCAGCCGCTCCAGTTCGGCCCGGCTCTCCTCGTCGGCCCGCTCCGCGTCCGCGCGCTGGGCCTCCTCGCCGGCCGCGGTGACCAGCTTGACCCAGCCCGCGGGGCGCAGCACATAGGCCGCGGCCGCCACGTCGAGCGGGTCCGCGGCCGGGGGCGGCGAGCCGGAGTCGAGGGCGCCGGACAGCTCCGGCTGCGCCTCTCTGTACCGTTCCCCGATCCGCTGGCGGAACAGCCCGTCCGTCTCCAGGGCGGCGGCCATCGCGTTCCCGGCGAACTTGGCCCGCCGGTTGGGGGCGAAACGGGCGTACTGCCGCAGCTGGGCGGGCAGTTCGGCCATGGTCAGCGAGCCGAAGGCGTCCGAGACGATCTGTACGACCCGTCGGCGCACGCCGTCGGGCAGCGGACGGTCAAGCACCTCGGCGGTGCCGTCGTCCGGCCCCCCGCCCCCGGTCTCCACCATCCGTCACACCCCAATGTCTCTGCTGTCTTCGGGGCCCGCTCCGCTCAGGAGCCGGCGCCCGGCCTGTCCACGAGTTCCACCTGGTCCACCGCGTTGCACCAGCGGCAGCGGACCGACTCGATGGTCTCACTGACCACCTCGCGCTCCTCGACGGTGGGTTCCCCGGCCAGGTCGAGATGGACGTACTCGACGACCTTGGAGGAACGGGTCACGTCGAAGCGGGTGAGGTTGCCGCAGAGAGTGCAGCGCCATCGCGTCGTGGCGGTCGGCAGGGGAACCGTCATCGTGGCTGTTCGCTTTCTTCTCGGACCGGTGCGCGCCGCTCACCGACGCGTGTGGCTCGTAACCCTACGGCCTGCGGGGCATCCGTCGCCCGTCCGTCCACGGCGGCGAGGCGGTGTGTACCAGTGCGTCCGGTTACGTCATGCTCTGTATTCATGATCAGAGAGTGGAGTGCGGGTGCGGGGCGGACCTTCCGAGCGGTCCGGGCCGCCCCGGCGCCGATGACGTACGGCCTCATCGCCCTGTGCTGTCTGCTCTTCGTCCTGGGCCCGGCCTCGGGCCTCACCCGGACGTACGGCACCGGGGACGCGCTGGTCGCGGCGCAGCGGGCGTACTTCCGGCACTGGGGCGTGATCCCGGCCGAGCTGTTCACCGGGCCGGTGCGGGAGGCGCTGACCCCGGCCACCGCGCTGTTCGTGCACGGCAGCTGGGTGCACCTGCTCGGCAACATGCTCTTCCTCCTCGTCTTCGGGGTGATGACCGAGGAGCGGATGGGCCGGGTCGAGTTCACGCTGTTCTACCTCGGCTGCGGCTATCTCGCCCTGCTGGGCTACGCGCTCGCCAACGCGACCTCCGAGCAGTCCCTGGTCGGAGCCTCCGGGGCGATCTCGGCGGTGCTCGGCGCCTTTCTGCACCTCTTCCCGCGCGCCCGTGTCACCAGTCTGCTCCCCTTTCTCTTCTTCCTCCCGCTGCGCTTCCCGGCCTGGGTGGTCCTCCCGTTCTGGGCCGGACTCCAGTGGTTCGCGGCCTCCCGCGCGCCCGAGGGGCCCGGGGTGGCCTACCTCGCCCACGTGGTCGGCTTCTGCCTGGGCTTCGGCTATGCGTGGGTGCGGTACGGGCGTCGGGCTAAAGTGAAGGTCGTTCCGGCCCCGGCGTCCGAGGGAGAAAAGCAGCCGTGATCACCGCGATCGTCCTGATCAAGACCAGCGTGGACCGGATTCCGGAGATCGCCGAGCAGATCGCCGCGCTGGACAGCGTGAGCGAGGTCTTCTCCGTCACCGGCACCTACGACCTGATCGCCATGGTCCGCGTCGCCCGCCACGAGGACCTCGCCGAGGTCATCCCGGCCCGCATCAGCAAGATCCCCGGCGTCGAGGCCACCGACACCCACGTCGCCTTCCGCACGTACTCCCAGCACGACCTGGAGGCGGCGTTCGCGATCGGCCTCGACAACTGAGGCAGCCCCTCGGCTAGGACCGCTCCTCCGGGACGCAGTGGCCGTTCTCCGTGCGGTAGCGCCAGCGCGCGCCGTGTGTGACCAGGTCTCGTACGGCCGTGACGAAGCGGTCGACGTGTTCCTCCGGGGTGCCCGCGCCGAAGCTGACGCGGACGGCGTTGAGGGGGGCGTCGGAGGTGCCGCAGTCGGTGGCGGTGTCGGGGGTGCCGTCGAGGAGGGTGCGGACCAGGGGGTGGGCGCAGAAGAGGCCGTCGCGGACGCCGATGCCGTACTCGGCGGAGAGGGCGGCCGCGAGGTGGGAGCTGTTCCAGCCCGCCGCCACGAAGGAGAGCACGCCGACGCGCGGGGCGTCGTCCCCGAAGAGGGACAGGACGCGTACGCCGGGCACCTCCGCAAGACCCTCGCGCACCCGGCGGATCAGCAGCGCCTCCCGCTCGGCCAGGCGGTCGAGGCCGGCCTCCTCCAGCGCCGTGCAGGCTGAGGCGATGGCGTAGGCGCCGATGACGTTCGGGGAACCCGCCTCGTGCCGGGCGGCGCCCTCGTGCCACTCCACCTCGACCCGGCCGTCCGGGCGCCGTACGACCCGGCGGCTCGCCCCGCCGCCCGCGAGGTACGGCTCGGCCGCCGTGAGCCAGTCGGAGCGCCCGGCCAGTACCCCCGAGCCGAAGGGCGCGTACAGCTTGTGCCCGGAGAAGGCCACCCAGTCCACGTCCAGGTCCCGCACGCTCACCGGGTGGTGCGGGGCCAGCTGAGCCGCGTCCAGGACGATCCGGGCGCCGTGGGCATGGGCGGCCGCCGCCAGCTCGCGCACCGGCCACAGCTCCCCCGTGACGTTGGAGGCGCCGGTGACGCAGACCAGCGCGGGAGCGGTGGTGTCCCGCGCGGCGAGGGCACGCTCCAGCGCGGCCACGGCCGCCCCGGGGCTGCGGGGCGCGGCGAGGACGGTGACCCGGTCCTCCGGCCAGGGCAGGAGCGCCGCGTGGTGCTCGGTCTCGAAGACGAACACCTCGCACCCGGCGGGCAGCGTCCGGGCCAGCAGGTTCAGCGAGTCGGTGGTGGAGCGGGTGAACACCACCTGGTCGTCGGCCCGGCAGTCGAGGAACCGGGCCACCGTCCGGCGGGCGTTCTCGAACAGCTCGGTGGAGAGCCGGGACAGCTGCCCCGCGCCCCGGTGGACACTGCCGTAGTACGGCGCGTAGGCGGCCACGTCGTCCCAGACGCGCCGGAGGGCGGGGGCACTGGCCGCGTAGTCCAGCGCGGCGTACTCCACCTCGCCGCCGGTGACGAGCGGCACGGTGACCCCACACCCGAGGACGGGCAGCGGGGCGGGGACGGCGGGGGCAGCGGTGAGCACGGACATGGTGGGTCAACTCCCGTGAGAAAGCCCGGAGTCGGCACGCGGGTACGACAAGTCCCGGCACGCGACGAACTCGGGAAGAGAAGAAGGGCGTGCGGAGGCGGGGCTCAGCGGCCCTAAGACATTCGCTTGCTCACAGGAAGGCTCCCTCGACCGCGCTTGCCGTAGACCTCGCTGCCTACGGCCTGGTCCTCACCCGGGGCACCCCGCCACGGACGGAGGGTTGCCGGACAGCCGGCCGGGGCCTGTTGGCTGTCACTCGTGACCTGATCGAGAAATTAGCGGGGGCGGGAGGGTTCACGCAACCGGCGTCCGGATCGCGGGACGCCGGTCACGTCACGTCGCGTCAGCCGCCTCAGCGGTTCGTCGCCGCCACCCAGCGCTCCAGCGTCCGCTTGGCCGCCCCGGAGTCGATGGACTCCGCCGCCCGCGCCATGCCGTCGCGCAGCTGGTCCGCCAGGGGTGCCCCGGTCGGGTCCAGGGCCACCAGCGCGGCCGCCGAGTTCAGCAGCACCGCGTCCCGTACGGGGCCCGTCTCGCCGTCGAGGAGCCTGCGGGCGACCTCCGCGTTGTACGCCGGGTCGCCGCCGCGCAGGGCGTCCACCGGGACCAGCTCGATACCGACGTCGCGCGGGTCGAAGACCTCCTCGGTGACCTTGCCGTCTCGCACGATCCACACCCGCGAGGGCGAGGTCGTCGTCAGCTCGTCCAGGCCGTCCTCGCCCCGGAAAACCAGGGAGGAGTTGCCGCGCTCGGCGAAGACGCCCGCCACGATGGGCGCCATGGCGAGGTTGGCGACGCCGACCGCCTGCGCCCGCACCCGGGCCGGGTTGGTCAGCGGGCCGATGACGTTGAAGACCGTACGGATGCCGAGCTGACCACGCGCGGCGCCCACGTGCCGCAGCGCCGGGTGGAACTTGATCGCGAAGCAGAAGGTGATCCCCGCCTCCTCCGCGACCTCGGCCACCCGCTTCGGGGTCAGCTCCAGGTTGACGCCCAGTTTCTCCAGCACGTCGGAGGAGCCGGAGGCGGAGGACGCGGCGCGGTTGCCGTGCTTGATGACCTTCGCGCCGGTGCCCGCGATCACGATCGAGGACATCGTGGAGATGTTCACGGTCTTCGCGCCGTCGCCGCCGGTGCCGACGATGTCGACGGTCCGGCCCGGCACCTCGATGGTGTTCGCGTGGTCGTACATCGCCCGCACGATGCCGGTGATCTCCTGGACCGTCTCGCCCTTGGCGCGCAGCGCGACCAGGAACCCGGCGATCTGGGCGTCGGTCGCCTCGCCGCGCAGGAGCCGGTCCATGGCCCAGGCGGTCGCGTCGGCGCTCTGGTCCTCGCCCTCCAGCAGGGAGTTCAGTACGGCAGGCCAGGAACGGCCCGCCGCGGTGTCGCCTCCAGCGGGGGTCACAGCGCTCATCAGCCGCTCCTGTGTGAAAAGTCCTCGTACGGGGCACAGGCGTGCCCACCCCCACCCTATCCAGCCCGAACAGGGCGAAGGGCCCCGCCCGGAATCCGGACGGGGCCCTTCGTGCGTGTGGCGACGCGGGGATCAGTGGTGGCCGTGGCCGCTCGTGATCTCCTTGTACTCCTCGACGGTCGGCTTCGGGATCTGGTTGTCCTCGCCGTAGTAGGCGTCGGAGAGCTTGACGCGCAGCTTCTCCGTCGCCGGTACCTTGCGCTCGACACCGTTCTCGTCCACCGTCGCGCCGATCTCGGCCGGCTCGTACTGGTGGTGGGCCGTGAGGGTGTGCAGCTGCTCCTGGCTGAGCGGCTCGTGGACCTCGATGAACTCACCGTGCGGCAGGCGCTTGATGATGCCGGTCTCGCGACCGTGCAGCACCTTCTCCTTGTCGCGGCGCTGGAGGCCGAGGCAGATCCGCTTGGTGACGATGAACGCGATCACCGGGCCCGCGAAGAAGCCGATGCGGACGAACCAGGTCACGGCGTTGATCGACAGGTGGAAGTGGGTGGCCCACAGGTCGTTGCCACCACCGACCAGACCGATCATGTAGACCGTGATCCAGGCGACACCGAACGCGGTACGCGTCGGGGCGTTGCGCGGGCGGTCCAGGATGTGGTGCTCGCTCTTGTCGCCGGTGACCCAGGACTCGATGAACGGGTAGACCGCGATGGCCATCAGCACGACACCGAACAGGACCAGCGGGATGAAGACGCCCAGGACCAGCGTGTGGCCCCAGAAGTTGATCTCCCAGCCCGGCATGTAGCGGACCAGACCCTCGGCGAAGCCCATGTACCAGTCGGGCTGGGCGCCGGTGGAGACCTGGTCGGGCCGGTAGGGGCCCATCGCCCAGATCGGGTTGATCTGCGCGATCGCCGCGATGGCGGCGATGACACCGAAGACCAGGAAGAAGAAGCCTCCGGCCTTCGCCATGTACACCGGCAGCAGCGGCATGCCGACGACGTTGGTCTCCTTCTTCCCCGGACCCGCGAACTGCGTGTGCTTGTGGTAGAAGACCAGGATCAGGTGAGCCACCATCAGGCCGAGCATGATGCCCGGCAGCAGCAGGATGTGGATCGAGTAGAACCGCGCCACGAAGTCGTGGCCCGGGAACTGCCCGCCGAAGAGGAAGAACGAGATGTACGTGCCGACGATCGGCATGGACAGGATCGCGCCCTCGGTGAAGCGCACACCGGTGCCGGAGAGCAGGTCGTCCGGGAGCGAGTAACCGGTGAAGCCGGTGAACATGCCGAGGACGAACAGCAGGAAGCCGAACAGCCAGTTGACCTCACGCGGCTTGCGGAACGCGCCGGTGAAGAACACGCGCATCATGTGCACGAACATGCCCGCGAGGAAGATCAGCGCGGCCCAGTGGTGGATCTGCCGGATGAGCAGACCACCGCGCACGTCGAAGGAGATGTGCAGCGTGGAGCTGAACGCCTCCGACATCAGCTGTCCCTGGAGCGGGATGTAACTGCCGTGGTACTCCACCTCGTTCATCGACGGGTGGAAGAACAGCGTCAGATACACACCCGTGAGGATGATGATCAGGAAGCTGTACATGCACACTTCGCCGAGCATGAACGACCAGTGGTCCGGGAAGATCTTGCGCATGTTGGCCTTGGCCAGGGAGTAGATCCCCAGCCGGCCGTCCGCCCAGTCGGCGATGCGCTCGCCGGCCGGAGCCTTCCCGCCGGAGCGGGAAGCGTCGTTGTTCGCAGTACTCATCCGCGCTCCCAGAATGCAGGACCGACGGGCTCCGCGAAGTCGCCGAGCGCTTCGAGGTAACCCTCGTCGTTCACGCCGATGTGCAGCTGGGGCAGGGCGTGACCGGCGGGACCGAAGATCACCCGGGCGCCGTCGGAGAGGTCGAAGGTGGACTGGTGGCACGGGCACAGCACGTGGTGCGTCTGCTGCTCGTACAGGGAGATCGGGCAGCCGACGTGGGTGCAGATCTTCGAGAAGGCGACGATGCCCTCGTGCGACCACGCCAGTTCCTGCTTGTCCTTGATGTTCTCCGGCTGGAGCCGGACGATCATCAGGGCCGCCTTGGCGATCTGGTTCTGGAAGTCCTCGTCGGTCTCCTCCAGGCCCTCGGGCTTGGCGAAGGTCAGCGAGCCCACGGCCACGTCCTCGGGACGCAGCGGCTCGTTGGTGTTCACGTTGACGAGGAGCTTGCCCTTCGCCCACAGCGTGTGGCGGAGCGAGGTGCCCGGCAGCGGACCGAGGTCGCGCAGCAGCATGACGCCGGAGAGCGGCACCATGGCCAGCGCGCCGAACATGGTGTTGCGGATCAGCTTGCGACGGCCGATCCCGGACTCGGCGGCACCCTGGCGGAAGTCGTCGAAGACCTGCGCGCGCACCGTCGGCTCGGCCGCGATCGGGTGACGCTCGGCCACCATCTCCACGTCGGACATCAGCGTGCGCGCCCAGTGGACGGCGCCCGCGCCGATGCAGAACAGCGCCGTACCGAGGGTCAGGCCCAGCGCGAAGTTGAGCGCGCTGAGGTGCCCGATCGGGAAGACGAAGATCGACTTCTCACGCGGGATGGTGACGTAGGAGGCGATGAAGCCGAGGGTCGCCAGCATCGAGATCGTGAACAGCAGGGCGACCGTGCGCTCGGACCGGTTGGCGGCCCGCTCGTCGATGTCCTGGATCCGGTGCTCGTGGGGCGGCAGCCCCGGGTCGGCGAACGGGTTCTTCTCGTCCGCGACGCTTACCGCGCCGTGCGCGTGGTCCTGCTCAGCGGGCAGGTTCTCTTCAGAATTGTCTTGGCTACTCATGACTTCTTGGCCTTTGCGGTCCGAGCGGCGACCCAGACGGCTACCGCGATCAGCGCGCCGAGGCCGAAGATCCAGGCGAACAGACCCTCACTGACCGGCCCGAGGCCGCCCAGCTCCAGACCGCCCGGGTTCTCGGTCTCGCTGCCGTTGACCGCGTGCAGGTACGCGATGATGTCCTTCTTGTTCTTCTCCGTCATCGTGGTGTCGGGGAAGGACGGCATGTTCTGCGGGCCGGTCTGCATGGCCTCGTAGATGTGCTTCGGGTCGACGCCCTCGAGGCTCGGGGCGTACTTGCCCGCGGTGAGGGCACCACCCTTGCCGGTGAAGTTGTGGCACTGCGCGCAGTTGGTGCGGAACAGCTCGCCGCCCATGGCGATGTCCGCGCCTTCCGGGCCGTACTGGTCCTTCGTGGGCACGCTCGGGCCGGCGCCCAGCGACGCGACGTACGCGGCGAGCTGGTCGATCTGCGCCTGGGTGTAGATGGTCTTCTTGCGCGGGAGCTGAGCCATCTGGGAGGTCGAGGCCGGCATACGGCCGGTGCCGACCTGGAAGTCGACCGCGGCGGCGCCGACGCCGACCAGGCTCGGCCCGTCGGAGGAGCCCTGGCCACCGGTGCCGTGGCAGCTGGCGCAGCCGACCTCGTAGAGCTTCTTGCCCTCCTTGATGGTCAGGGACTGGGAGGTTTCATCGGCCTGGGCCTTGCTCGCGGGTGCGAACGCGGCGTACAGCCCCCCAGTTGCCGCCAGCGCGAGGAGTAGGACGACGACCGCCGCCAGCGGATGGCGTCGTCGTGAGGAGAGCTTTTTCACGGATTACCCCGGTGTCAGGATCTTCTGCGTCGGTACTGCTGGATGTGCGGGAACGGTCCCCGCTACTTGATCAAGTAGATCGTGGCGAAGAGGCCGATCCAGACCACGTCGACGAAGTGCCAGTAGTAGGACACGACGATGGCGGCGGTCGCCTGCTCATGGGTGAACCGCTTCGCCGCGTAGGTACGGCCCAGTACCAGCAGGAAGGCGATGAGACCGCCCGTCACATGCAGGCCGTGGAAGCCGGTGGTCAGGTAGAACACGGAGCCGTAGACGTCGGACGACAGGGAAATGCCGTCCTTCTTCACCAGTTCCGTGTACTCGAAGATCTGCCCGCCGATGAAGATCGCGCCCATGATGAACGTGAGGATGAACCATGCGCGGAGCTTCTTCACGTCGCCGCGCTCGGCGGCGAACACGCCGAGCTGGCAGGTCAGGGAGGAGAGCACCAGGATCGTGGTGTTCGTCGCGGAGAAGGGCACGTTGAGCGCGTGCGCCATCTCCTTCCAGTGATCCAGTCCGGTCACCGATCGAGCGGTGAAGTACATCGCGAAGAGGGCCGCGAAGAACATCAGCTCGGAACTCAGCCAGATGATGGTTCCGACGCTGGTGAGGTTCGGTCGATTGACCGACGGGTGCGCGTGCCCGGTTTCTACTGTCGTTGCTGTCGCCACGACCGACATTATGTCGGTCGCTTATCTCGCCCTCACTCCGGGGGTGCCGTTCGGAGTGTCCGTGCTTGTCGTACCGGTGTTGACGTGGTGTTCGGCGGAGTAACATCCGCCCCGGAAAGGCCCGTCCGTACGACGCCGACGTCTCGGAGGAACCATGCAGCCGACCGCCACTGTTCTCGTGTACAGCGACGACTCCACGACCCGGGAACAGGTGCGGCTGGCCACCGGCCGCCGGCCGGCTCCGGACGTGCCCCGGGTCGAGTTCGTGGAGTGCGCGACGCCCGAGGCCGCGGTGCGCGCGGTGGACGCGGGCGGCATCGACGTCTGTGTGCTGGACGGCGAGTCGGTGCCGCTGGGCGGCATGGGGCTGTGCCGCCAGCTCAAGGACGAGGTCTTCGACTGCCCGCCCGTGCTGCTGCTGATGGGCCGCCCCCAGGACGCCTGGCTGGCCACCTGGAGCCGGGCCGACGCGGCGGTGACGCTGCCGGTCGACCCGATGGAGTTCGCCGAGGCCCTGGCCTCCCTGCTGCGCGGACGGCGCCTGCAGAGCGCCTGAGACGCCGTCTGGGCCTGAGACGCGCCGTGGGCGCGGGAGCCCCGCCCGGACGGGCCGTACGGCTCCCGCGTCGCCGCTCAGGCCGCCGCGGGGCGCAGCCGCACCGAGTCCTGGGGGTTGGCCGGGGCGCTCGCGCCGCCGGTCAGGGCGCTGCCCGCGCTCCACTTCTTCCAGTCCAGGTTCCAGTCGCCGAAGCCGTTGCCGAAGTCCTCCATGCCGTGGCCGCCCGAGTTGACGACCTTGACGATGTCGCCGGGGCGCACGTGGTCGAAGAACCACTCGGCGTTCGAGGTGCTCATGCCGACGCAGCCGTGGCTGACGTTGGCGTATCCCTGGGAGCCCACGGACCAGGGCGCGGCGTGCACGTACTCGCCGGACCAGGTCACCCGGGTCGCGTAGTAGACCGGCAGGTCGTAGGAGTCGGAGGTGCCCTCGGCGATGCCGACCGTGGTGCCGCGCATCCGTACGAAGTACTGCTTCTCCAGGACCACCTTGACGCCGTTGCGGGTCTCGAAGCCGGGCTTTCCGGTGGTGACCGGGATCCGGTTGAGTTCCTGGCCGTTCTTGTAGAACGTCAGCTGGTGGGTGGCGGCGTCGGTGATGGCCTCGACCCGGTCGCCGATGGTGATCTTCAGGTCCTTGCTCTTGCCGCCGGATACCTTGTCGCTGATCTTGATGCCGTCCAGGTTGCTGTACGCCCGGACGGTGGCGTGGGCGGGCCAGTACTCCTTGGGCCGGTAGTGGAGTTCCTTGTCACCGACCCAGTACCAGGACCCCTGCACGGCCGGCACCGACTCGACCCTGAGGCCCCGCTCCACGACGGCCCGCTGCGCCTTGTCCTTGACCTCCTGGTCCAGCAGGACGGTGATGGGCTGCCCGACGCCGTACTCGCCCGCCTCGGGCCCGAAGGTGACGCCCAGGGTCTTCTTGGCCGCGGTCTTCGTGGTGTCGAAGGTGAGGACCTTGCGGCCGGGGGCGCCGTCGTCGTCCTCGGTGCTGACCTGGACCGTGTAATGGGCGTTCGCGGCCAGCGGGGAGGTGCTGTGCCAGCGGCCGCCGTCGGCGGCGAGTTCGCCCGTCACATAGCGCCCCGTGGCGTCCCGGGCGGACACGTCCGTGATCCGGCCCTCACCGCTCTTCAGGGTGACTTCCAGGGGCTTGTCCGGGTCGACCCGCTTGCCCGCCTCGGTGGGGCCGGTGAAGGAGATCTGGTCCGCCGCGTCGTACGGCTTGGTCGCCAGGGCGGCGTTGCCGTCCGAGCCGCAGCCGGTGACGCCCGCGCCGAGGGCGGTCACCAGCAGGGCGCAGCTGACGACGGTGCGGGTCCGCGCAGTGTGATTCATATGATCACGTTATGAGACGGAAAGTCCGGGAGCGCGGCGCGTACCTCGGACGAGGGACGGACACTGCGGCAAACGGAGGAGCCCGGACCCTCCTGACGGAGTGTCCGGGCTCCCGGCGCGCTCTGCGCTGTGTTACGGGGTGGTCCTACTGGGTGCGGTTCTCACCGCGGTAGTACTCGAAGACCCAGCCGAACAGGCCGATCAGGATGATCGGCGCCGCGAAGTAGACCAGCCACCAGCCGACCGCGATACCGAGGAAGGCCAGGGCGCCGCCGACCGCCAGGGAGAGCGGCTGCCAGCTGTGCGGGCTGAAGAAGCCCAGCTCGCCCGCGCCGTCCGAGACGTCGGCCTCCTTGTCGTCCTGCGCGCCCGCGTCGACCCGCCGGGCGGTGAAGCCCAGGTAGAAGCCGATCATGATGCACAGGCCGAAGGCCAGGAAGAGCGCCGTGGTGCCGGCCGGCTCCTTCGACCACACGCCGTACACGACGGCCATGATCAGGACGAAGAAGCTCAGCCAGATGAACATCCGGCCCTGGATCTTCACTTGCCGGCCTCCTTGCTGCCCGCGATGGCGGCGCCGTGACCGGCGTGCTCAAGCTGCTCCAGCGCGGCGATCTCGGGGTGGTGCAGGTCGAAGGCCGGGGATTCGCTGCGAATCCGCGGCAGGGTGAGGAAGTTGTGCCGCGGCGGCGGGCAGGAGGTCGCCCACTCCAGCGAACGGCCGTAGCCCCACGGGTCGTCCACGCCGACCGGCTTGCCGTACTTGGCCGTCTTCCACACGTTGTAGAGGAACGGCAGGATCGACAGGCCCAGCAGGAACGAGGCGATGGTCGAGACGGTGTTCAGAGCGGTGAAGCCGTCGGCCGCCAGGTAGTCGGCGTACCGGCGCGGCATGCCCTCGGCACCCAGCCAGTGCTGGACCAGGAAGGTGCCGTGGAAGCCGA
>NZ_WWIR01000263.1 GCF_009863025.1 Streptomyces sp. SID4985
CGCCGCGTTCGCGCGTCCGTGCCGCCGCCACGTCGGCGTCCGGCACCGCGAAGTACGGCGTCCAGGCCACCGCCGTCTGCCACATCGAGGCGACGGCGGCGATGCCGGCCACCGGCACCCCGTTCGCCAGCGCGACCCGGAACCGGTCGCCCAGCTCCGCCTCGCGCCAGCGCCAGCCGAGCACGGCCGAGTAGAACTCCTCCGTGGCCTGCAGATCGCGGCTGGTCAGGCTCACCCAGCAGGGGGCGCCGAAGAAGGAATGCGTCGAGGGGGAGTCCTTCCGCTTCCTCGGTTCACCGCTGACGGCTGTGTCGTGATTCATGGCAGTCGCGTCCTGCTCTCGGGGCCGGGCGGCCACCGGTCCGCACCAGTGTCCGGCCGGACGGGGGTCGAATGCCTCCCGAGTACCCCGGCCCGGCCCGGCCAGGCAGGGGCGTACGGCACTGCCCCCGCACGGCTGCGCGGGACTGCCGTGCGGCAGGGGGTGGGTAGACCGAACGGGTGAAAGGAGAGGGTGACGGGGGAGCCCCGAAGGGGTGAATCACTCAGCCCGCTTCCGCGAGCAGTTCCTCGCGCAGCCGGTCGAAACAGCCGGTGAGCAGCCGGGACACGTGCATCTGCGAGATGCCGAGCTGGTCGGCGATGCGGCTCTGGGTCATGCCCCGGAAGAACCGCAGGTAGAGGATGGTGCGCTCGCGCTCCGGCAGTGCGGCGAGGAACGGGGAGACGGCCACCCGGTCCACCACCAGGTCGAACCCCGGGTCCGGCTCCCCGAGGCAGTCACCGAGCGCGAAACCCTCGGTCCCGGCCACCTCGGCGTCCAGCGAGAGCGCGGAGAAGCACTCCAGCGCCTCCATGCCGGTGCGTACCTCGTCCTCGGTGAGGCCGGTGCGCTCGGCGAGCTCCTCGACGGTGGGGGCGCGGCCCGAGGTGGTCTGGGACAGTTCCTTCCACGCGACGCGGACCCGGTTGCGCAGGTCCTGGACCCGCCGGGGCACGTGCAGCGTCCACATGTGGTCACGGAAGTGCCGCTTGATCTCGCCGGTGATGGTCGGGACCGCGTACGCCTCGAAGGCGCGGCCGCGCTCGGGGTCGTAGTGGTCGACCGCCTTCACCAGACCGAGCGCCGCCACCTGGTAGAGATCCTCCAGGGACTCGCCGCGGCCGCGGAAGCGCACCGCGATCCGCTCGGCCATGGGCAGCCACAGCCGCACCAGCTCGTCCCTGAGCTCCCGGCGCCGTGGCCCGTCGGGCAGCCCGGCGAGCCGCTCGAAGGCTTCCGCCGTGTCCGGAGCGTCGTCATGGGGGTGGGTCTTCGTGCTGTCAGTGACAGCCATCGCGCGCACTTCTCTCAGCGGGGGCTGGGTCCACGGACATGCCCTCTGCGGGGCACCGTTGGTTCGCCTTCCCGATGTCCGGCAAACCAAAACAAGTATGTACACAAGCCGCCAAACGGTGCGAAGTGCTTGACCTGTCTTTGACGTTCGTTACCTCTGCAACAGAGGTAATCTCCAGGAGTGGACGAGGAGGAGAGCGACCCCGACGCCTTCCCGGAGGAGCTGGCCGACACCCTGGTGCGCGTCCAGCGGCTGATCCGGCGGCGGCTGCGCGGCGGACTCACCGAACCCCGGCTGCGCGGCGCCGAGGTCGAGCTGCTGCGGCTGGTCGAGGAGCGGCCGGGCCTCGGAGTCTCGGACGCCGCCCGCGCCCTGCACCTGGCCGGGAACTCCGTGTCCACCCTGGTCAACCGGCTCGCCCGGGACGGCTATCTGCTCCGCGAGACCGACCCCGCCGACCGCCGCGCCGCCCGGCTGCGGCTCACCCCGGCCGCGTCCGAGCGGCTCGGGGAGTGGCGCCGCCGCCGCGCCGAACTGGTCGGCCGCGAAGTGGCCGCGCTCGAAGCGGACGACCGCGAGGCCCTGCGCGCCGCCCTTCCCGCGCTGCGCAGGCTGGCCACCGCCCTGCACGAGGAGTCCGAGGACACCGGCACGGACCGGCGAACGCCGGGGAAAGCCGAGGAATCATGACGAGCGACGACCCGGCGGCCCCCGGCGCGGCCCTGACCTGCACCGGACTGACCTACGCCTTCGGCGGCACCCGGGCCGTCGACGGGCTCGACCTGACCGTCCGCGAGGGCGAGGTGTTCGGGCTGCTCGGACCCAACGGAGCGGGCAAGACCACCGCCATCCGCTGCGTCACCACCCTGCTCCCGGTCCCGGCCGGTGCCGTCCGCGTCTTCGGGTACGACGCCGCCCGCGAGCGCATGGAGGTGCGCCGCACGATCGGCTACGTCCCCCAGCGGCTCTCGGCCGACAGTGGACTGACCGGACGCGAGAACGTCGTCCTCTTCGCCCGCGTCTTCGACGTACCGCGCCGCGAGCGCGCCGGGCGCGTCGCCCACGCCCTGGCCGCCGTCGGCCTCACCGAGGCCGCCGACCGGCTCGCGGGCACCTACTCCGGCGGCATGGTCCGCCGACTCGAACTCGCCCAGGCCCTGGTCAGCGAGCCCCGGCTGCTCATCCTCGACGAGCCCACCATCGGGCTCGACCCCATCGCCCGCACCGGCGTCTGGGAGCACATCGACTCCGTACGCGCCGCCACCGGCATGACCGTCCTGCTCACCACCCACTACATGGACGAGGCCGACCAGTACTGCGACCGCGTCGGCCTCATGCACCACGGCCGCGTCCGCGCCCTGGGCACCCCCGCCGAACTGCGCCGGGGCCTGGCCGAACGCCTTGGCACCGACACCGTGCCCACGCTGGAGGACGTCTTCCGGGACGTCGCCGGAAGCGGCCTGGACGACCGAACGGGAGGAGATTTCCGCGATGTCCGGAGCACCCGCCGCACCGCGCGCCGAGTCGGCTGACCGCGCCCCCGCGCCGAGCGGGCCGGCCCGCCCGCGATCCGGCCTCCTGCTGCTGCCCGCCCGGGTCGCCGCGATGTGCGCCGTCGAACTGCAGAAGCTGCGCCACGACCGCACCGAGCTGTACACGCGGGCCGTCCAGCCCGCCCTCTGGCTGCTGATCTTCGGCCAGACCTTCACCCGCATCCGGGCGATCCCCACCGGGGGCATCCCCTACATCGACTTCCTGGCGCCCGGCATCATCGCCCAGTCCGCGATGTTCATCGCGATCTTCTACGGCATCCAGATCATCTGGGAGCGCGACGCGGGCACCCTGGACAAGCTGCTCGTCACGCCCACCCCGCGCTCGGCGCTGATCACCGGCAAGGCGTTCGCGGCCGGGGTGAAGTCGCTGATCCAGGCCGTCGTCGTGATCGTGATCGCCGCCCTGCTCGGGGTCGCCCTCACCTGGAACCCGCTGAAGCTGCTCGGGGTCGCCGTCGTCGTGGTACTCGGCGCCGCGTTCTTCTCGTGTCTGTCCATGACCATCGCGGGCATCGTCCTCAGCCGCGACCGGCTGATGGGCTTCGGGCAGGCGATCACCATGCCGTTGTTCTTCGGCTCCAACGCGCTCTACCCCGTCTCGGTGATGCCGGGCTGGCTCCAGGCCGTCAGCCGGGTGAACCCGCTGAGCTATCAGGTGGACGCCCTGCGCGGGCTGCTGCTCGGCACCCCGGCTCACCTTCCGGCCGACTTCGGTGTGCTCGCGCTGGCCGCCGTCCTCGGGATCACGGCCGCCTC
This sequence comes from Streptomyces sp. SID4985, assembly GCF_009863025.1. Lineage (GTDB taxonomy): Bacteria > Actinomycetota > Actinomycetes > Streptomycetales > Streptomycetaceae > Streptomyces. The sequence goes on from NZ_WWIR01000263.1 coordinate 3,647, forward strand.
CTCGCTGCTCGGCCGACTGGTGCGCTGACCGGAAGCCCGGCCTGGACACGAGGCGTGTCGGCGCGGCCCGGACGTGATGTGCGGCACGCGGGCCGCACGGCATGGAACCCCCTCCCACGCCGTTCCTCCTGCGCACGGCTTGATCACCGATCAAACCGGGCGAACCGCCAGGCCACGCCGTATTCGGCTTATTTGACAGTGCGCTCGGCCCACAGATAAACCTCAGCTCGCCGGATGGTCGAGAGGGGAACCGTGTACGAGCCGAACGTGGTCGGTGACTGGCAGGAGTACGACGACTTCGCCGGTCTGCGCGTCCGCGTCCACCGCCTGGAGCGAGCAGAACCGCCGCGCGGGCGGGACGACGCCGCCGCCGGGCTCACCTATTTCGGTCTCCGGGTGACCTTCGAGAACCGGGGCACACGGCCCTACGGAGTGCAGCTGGAGGACGGTCAGATCGACGTCCGGGTCGGCCCCGACGGCGAGGGCGCCTTCATCGACTGGCGCAACTCGCAGTTCATCGAGGGCTTCGACGTGCACCCGCTGCGCCGGGCCACCGCCTTCCTCTGTGCGGCCGCTCCGGAGACGGCGCTCACCCATGTCGACGTGCAGGTCCAGCCACGCGTGGACGAGGAGTGGGCCGACCGCCGCTTGTGGACCGGGGGCATCGGCATCACCGAGACGCCACCGGCCGCGGCCGCCGCGAGCGCCGGGGCCGGAAGCCTCGCGCACGAACTGGCCGCCTTCCTCAGGGACCAGGCCGAGCCCGGCGGCGCCTGAGAAGTCCGCGCGGAGGGGCGGTTCACCGGCAGCGGTGAACCGCCCCCGCTGTGTCAGGCGTTCGGGTCGAACGGAATCCCGGACGGCTTCGCCGCGGTGAGGTGCGAGGCGAAACTCGCCTCCTTCAGCGGGAAGTTGGCGCTACCGAAGTCGTACGAGCTGAGCTTGTCGCGCAGCCCGGCCGGGTAGCCGTTCCAGCCCACCAGTGGCGGGTACTGCCAGGTGTGCTTGTGGTTCTCCGGCGGCTCGTCGTTGGCGGTGGCCAGCCGGAAGCAGTGGGTGCTGATGCCGTCCTTGTGGTAGACGGCCTTGGGGTGCGTGCCCTCGAAGCGGACCTCGGAGACGGGGTGCACGGTGAACTTGCCGTGGTTGGACGTCGAGACGTACTTGACCTGCCCGTCCTGCACCCAGACCGCCACGTGCTCCCAGTCGTTGCGGTGGCCGCCGAGGCTGACACCGGGCAGGGCCTGGTCCTTCTCGAAGTACAGGGTGTACAGATAGCCGCACCAGCCGTTGTTGCACTTGTAGCGCGAGTAGCTGTTGGTGTTGTCCAGGTCGGACGCGTCGTGGCAGTTGCCGTTGAGCGCGCCGGTCGGGTTCAGGCCCGGGTTGATCGTGCCGTCGGGACCTATCGCCGGGGTCGAGTAGCAGCCGTCGGTGTCGTAGTCGAACGCGGGCTGGTACTTCAGCTCGTCGGCCTCGGCGTTCTGCGGCAGGGCCTGCGGAGGGCCGCCGGCGGCGAAGGCGGGGGTGGCGAGCACGAGCGTGGCGGCGCCGGTGAGCGCGGCCAGCCATCTGCCGCGTCGCCGAGGGGACGTGAACGAAGCCACTGAGTCTCCAACTCGGTTGGGGAGTAAGGGAGTTCAGCATCCTGGCACAGGTGTGCGCCCCCGTGTCACCCCGGGTGTCCCACCGGTGAACCCTGGCCGACGGATCACCTTCCGCCTCAGCCGTTGCCCTCCGGTACCTCCGCCGCCGACTCCTCGGGCGTCAGATCCGGGCGCAGCCGCAGCCACGTCGGCTGACGCAGCAGGCCCGCGCGGGTACGGGTGCTGTAGCCGACCTCGCCGACCAGCCGGGGGAGCACCCAGCGCGCCTCAGCGATCCTCGGCGCCGGGTCGAAGGGGCACTGATCGCTCGCCAACTCCCGCATCGTGGTCGCCAGTTCGGAGCGCTCGGCCTCGCTCCAGCCGGTGCCCACGCGGCCCGTGTACCGCAGCCGCCCACCGCCGCGCTGGCCCAGGAGCAACGCACCGGGCAGTCCCGTCAGGCGCCCCTTGCCGGGCAGCCAGCCGCCGACGATCACGTCCGCGCTCCGCTGGTTGCGGATCTTGATCCAGGCCCGGGAGCGCACCCCCGGCTCGTACGCCGAGTCCAGCCGTTTGCACACCAGCCCCTCCAGGCCGTGCTCCCGGGTCGCGCGCAGCGCCTCGGCGCCGTGCCCCACCAGCGCGCCCGGCACCGACCAGTGGGACCCGTCGAGCGCCAGCGCCTCCAGCGCGGTCCGCCGCCGGGCGTACGGCGTGCGCAGCAGGGGTTCGCCCAGGAAGGGCACGTCGAACAGCACCAGATGGACCGGCACCTGTCCGGCCCGGCGGGCCGCCAGCGCGGGGGAGTGGGCGAGGCCCATCCGGCCCTGGAGCAACTGGAAGTCGGCCCGGCCCTGTTCGTCCAGGGCCAGCACCTCGCCGTCCAGCACGGCCGGGGTGGTACCCAACACCGTGCCCAGCGGGACGAGTTCGGGATAGGCGGCGGTGATGTCCTCGCCCGAGCGGGCGCGCAGCAGCACCGTGCCGTCGCCGGGCAGGTACACCATCACCCGCTGACCGTCCTGCTTGGTCTCGTACGCCCACCGGTGGTCCTGCGCCGGGGGCGGCAGTGTGCCGGGAGTGGCGAGCATCGGCGCGACGAGGGGCAGGGTGGTCACGGCTGAAGACCTCGACCGCCGGACGCGCTTCCACGCACGTCAGGGCATGGTTTCCCCCGAACGGCCCGCGCCGTCGGACCGCGTGCGGTGCCCCGTGATCCGTGCGGTGTCTACCGTGCAGTAATATCCGGCGTCAGGTCACCTGAGGAGGCACCGTGCCCCGGTCCGAACGCTCACCCCTGCTGCTGGCCGGTCTGCTGGCCGCCGCCGGGGTCGCCCACTTCGCCGCCCCGCGCCAGTTCGACGCGACCATCCCGAAGGCGCTGCCCGGCTCCCGCCGTGCCTGGACGTACGGCAGTGGAGCCGTCGAACTCGCCCTCGCCGCGGGCATCGCCGCGCGCCGCACCCGGCCCGTGGCCGCGAAGGCCGCCGCCGCGTTCTTCGTGGGGGTGTTTCCCGCCAACGTGAAAATGGCCGTGGACTGGCGGAACCGCCCGGCCCGGCAGCGCAACGCCGCCTTCGCCCGGCTGCCGCTCCAGGTGCCGCTGGTTCTCTGGGCCCGTGGTGTGGCCCGTACCGGGGAGGGACGCGCATGAGCACCGAGATTCGGATCGGCGACACCGTCGAGGACTTCGCGCTCCCCGACGAGACCGGCGCCACCCGCCGCCTGAGCGAACTGCTCGCGGACGGCCCCGTGGTGCTCTTCTTCTACCCGGCCGCCCTCACCCCCGGCTGCACCGCCGAGGCCTGCCACTTCCGCGACCTCGCCACCGAGTTCGCCGAAGCCGGGGCGCGTCCCGTCGGCATCAGCGGCGACGAGGTGGACCGCCAGCGGGAGTTCGCCGACAAGCACACCCTCGGGATGCCATTGCTCTCCGACGCCGACGGCACCGTCCGCGAGCGCTTCGGCGTCAAGCGGGGCTTCACGCTGGCCCCCACCAAGCGGGCCACCTTCGTCATCGCGCCCGACCGCACCGTGCTGGAGGTCGTCCGCAGCGAACTGCGCATGAACACCCACGCGGACCGGGCGCTGGCCGCGCTGCGGGCTGCCCGCGCCTAGAACACGGTCGCCGCCCTGCGGCTGGACGGCGCGAGGAATATCGCCTCCGGCCGTCGCCGCAATGCGCGAGACGGCCCGCCGACTTTGATCTTTGTCGGCGGGCCGTCTCGCGAGGAAAGAGGGGTGACGCCGCCTCAGATGGTGGGGGTGTCGTCGACAACCGGCCGGTGAATCTCAATGACCGGCTTCCATCCCGCGGTGAATTCGATGAAGTCAGCACGGGTGGGGTAGGTGTCGATCGCGCGGCGGTCACGCTTGGGGGTTTCGCCCCCCTTGCGCCCCCGGGGAACCTGCTCCTCGAAGATGTCGACCTTGACGTCGGGAACCTCCTTGAGGCCCTGGCGCCAGATCTGCACGACGTCGGCGCCGAACGCCTGCCGGGCCGCGGCGTAGAGGGCCGTGAGGGCCCCCTTGTCCCCACCGGGGACGAAGAGCGCCAGGTCCAGCACGACACCGGCGGACTGGAGGACCTCGATGGTCACCGGGCCGTTCTCGTCGGCCAGGTAGATTCCGGCTTCATTCTCGTCGTCGGGAAGGCAGGAGACCTCTTCCTGGAATATGGTCCTCGCCGTGACCGAGCCGCCCTCGAAATCCTCACCGGACTTCGTCAGAAACGCAGGGACATAGCAGCCGGGAAGCTTGAGTTCTGCCGTGTCGGCGGAAATGAAGAGCTTGTCCTTCACGCCGAGCTGCGTAACCTCTTCCAAGGAGAGGCGGCGAGCGGCGATCTTCTCCGTGTTCACGATTTCCCTTTCACGTTTGCTTTGTCCCTCAGGACGAGGACACTATCACGAAACCCCGAGGTCAACTGCCCAGTAATCACTGGGTAAATGGCCTCTGGCGGCCTGCGTCGGCGCTCGGTGGCGTGGGGGAAGTAAAAGAGAGTTTGCGGTAGATATCGCCCATAGTGCTTTCGGGGGGCGAGGTAAGGCGTTTCATTCGTCGTGCATCTCGAAGAGCGCGGCGGAAACGGGCCGGATGTCGCCAGAACGGGTGTCCGGCTGACACGATCACCCTGGGACCACGGACGAAGACCAGGGAGCGCACACATGACGACGGACAGCGTGGTGGACCCGGCCAAGGGCGTGGAGGTCCTGCCCGTAGCCGGGCACATCGGCGCCGAGATCACCGGCGTGGACCTCGCCGAGCCGCTCGACGACGCGGTGGCGGAACTGATCAGGGCGGCGATGCTGCGCTGGAAGGTGGTGTTCTTCCGGGACCAGCACCTCGACCACGCCGCGCACATCGCCTTCGCCCGCCGCTTCGGCGAGCCGGTCGTCCTCGGCCGCCGGGGCAGCGCCTCGCCCGAGGGCTTCCCCGAGGTGGAGACCACCGCCGACCGGCTGGAACTCGGCGGACGCTTCGGCATGGAGCACGACGAGTGGCTGCGCCGCCGCCGGCACACGCTGCTGCGCGGCTGGCACTGCGACCACGGCGCCCGGATCGACCCGCCCGCCGCCACCATCCTGCGCGCCGAGACCGTACCGCCCTACGGCGGCGACACCACCTGGGCCAATCTGGCCGCCGCCTACGCGGGCCTGTCCGCGCCGGTGCGTGCCTTCGTGGACGGCCTGCGTGCCGAACACCGGCTCGGCGTCGGCTACCAGCCCCGCCCCGGCGACGACGCCTATCTCCGCCGCCTCCTGGACCACCAGGTGGCCTCCGTGCACCCGCTGGTCCGCGTCCACCCGGAGACCGGCGAGCGGGTGCTGTTCGTCAACGGCTACTACGTCGAGCAGATCGAGGACGTCTCCCGCCCCGAGAGCGCGGCCCTGCTGGAGATGCTCCTGGAGCAGGTCGTACGGCCCGAGTACACCGTCCGCTTCCGCTGGGAGCCGGGCAGCGTCGCCTTCTGGGACAACCGGGCCACCGTGCATCTCGCGCCCAGCGACAACGTGCACGCCGACCACCCCCGGATCATGCACCGGGTGATGCTCGCGGGCGACGTGCCGGTGGGGGTGGACGGCAGGCCGTCCGAGGCGCTGACGGGTACGGAACCCGGCCGCTGGTGATCAGCCGCCGACCGGCAGGTCCGGCGCCGGGCGTCCCAGCGCCGGGCCGAGCTTCGTCGCCATGTCGGTCAGGATCTGTACGTAGTCCTCGTGCCGGAAGGTGAACGGCAGCGCGAACGCCACCTCGTCCACCTCGCGGAACGCGGCGTGCGCGTGCAGCCGCTCGGCGATCTCCTCGCTGGTGCCCACCAGGTCCGGCGCGAACAGCAGCCGCGCCGGGCCCTGCGGGGAGGCCGTGCGGGGCAGCCGGGCGGCCGCGAACTCGGCGTACCGCGCCCGCTGTCCGGCCGTCGCGGAGTCGGTCGGGATCACCACCAGACCCTGGGAGACCCGGGCCGCCTCCCCCTCGGGGTGCCGGGCGCGGAACTCCCGGATCTGGGCCAGCTGGATCGCCGCGAAGTCGGTCGGCCCGTCGGGGTCCTCGGCCTTGACGACGCTGCTGGTGAGCAGGTTCATGCCCTGCTCACCAGCCCAGCGCGCCGAGCCCAGGCTGGCGCCGCCGTACCACATGCGCCGGGCGAGACCGGGGGAGTGCGGCTGGACGACGTCGGAGTACTGCTCGAAGCCCTCGGCGCCCTTGAAGTCCGTGGCGGGAGCACCGGCGACGAGGTCGAGGAGCCGCCGCACCCGCCCGTACCCGAAGTCCTCCAGCTCGGCGGAGACCGGATACAGCGCCTCCTTGACCTGGTCGTAGTGGATCGGCGGCCCCACGCTGACCCCGGGATTGAGGCGACCGCCGGACAGCACGTCAACCGTGGCCAGGTCCTCGGCGAGGCGCAGCGGGTTCTCCCACCCCAGCGGGATCACCGCCGTACCCAGTTCGATGCGCCGGGTGCGCTGCGAGGCGGCCGCCAGCACGGCCACCGGCGAGGAGATGCCGTACTGAAGATGCCGATGGCGCACCCAGGCGCTGTCGAACCCCAGCCGCTCACCCAGTTCGATGATCTCCAGCGTGTCCGCGTGCCCCCGTCCCGGATCCGCCGCGTCGAACAGCCCGATCGTCAAGAACCCCAGCTTGCGCAGCGGACGCGACATGGACGCCACGGCCTCCTCCACCACTCGGACGGCACTCCGACCGCACTCGGCCGGGAACGAGCCCGATTCTCGCAGTTGAATGTGACAACCGTGTGATCGGAATTGCGGCACGGTGGCCGGTCGCGGTCCCGGAGGCCGTTTCGCCGACCCCGCGTCCCGCGCCCCGCGCTGCCACACTGGAGGCATGAGCGGCGTCAGCGGCGACCCCAAGGAGCTCGGCACCTTTCTGCGGGCCCGGCGGGCCGAGCTGGACCCGGCGCAGGTGGGGCTGCCCGACACCGGTACCCCGCGCCGGGTGGCGGGACTGCGCCGCGAGGAGGTCGCCCGGCTGGCGTCGATCAGCACCGACTACTACACGCGGGTCGAGCAGGGCCGGATGCGGGCCTCGGCGCCCGTCCTCGACGCGCTCGCCCGTGCCCTGCGGCTCAGCGGTGACCAGCGGGCCTATCTGTTCGGGCTGGCCGGGCGGACACCGTTCGACCCGCCCCCGGGACCGGGCCGCGCCGTCACCCCGCACACCCGCAGACTGCTGGACCAGCTGACCGCGTCACCGGCCCTGGTCCTGTCCGGCACCATGGACGTGCTCGCGTGGAACCGGCTCGCCGCCGCCCTGTTCACCGACTTCGGCCGGCACCCCGAGCGTGACCGCAACTACGTCTGGCTGCTGTTCTCCGACCCCGAGATGCGCGCCCGCTACGACGACTGGCGCGCCGGGGCCCGCTCCTGCGTGGCGTATCTGCGGCTGCACACCGCGCGCCGTCCCGACGACCCGCGGCTGCGCGCGCTGCTGGCCCGGATGTCCGTCTACAGCGACTTCCAGCGCTGGTGGCAGGCGCGCGAGGTCGCCGTCCAGGGCACCGGGAGCAAGGTGTTCCGCCACCCCGTGGCCGGCATCCTCGTCCTCGACTGGGACACGCTGACCAGCTCCAACGCGCCCGACCAGCACATCATCGTCTGGACGGCCCGGCCGGGCAGCTCCTCCGAGGAGGCCCTGCGGCGCCTCGCCCAGTCCCCGGCCGCGCGCCGAGCCTGACCGTCGCCCCGTCCTCACCCGCCTTGCCATGTCTTTGACGAGGCGTCAAAGAGGCTTTGCCGACAGAGGTTTGAGGATCACCAGCGTGTTACGGGCACTTTGCGAGCCCTAGGGAAAACCCTCGGTTGCCCTCGCCATGGATGACATGTCCTGGTCAGCGGTGCCATTCTCGCCCCGTACGCACATCCTTCCCACGCTCTTCACGCTTCACCTCTCGTCGCACAGCACGGTCCCGCACAGCTCAGCTCGCCCGGGCAGCACACCCGTCTGCCCGGTCTGTCACCGGCCGCGCCCCCGGCGGCCGCAGCAGGAGGAGTACGAGTGAGACGCCTTCCCCACGGACGCCTTTCCCGCAGAGGCGCCACGGTCGGAGCCGCCCTGGTCTCCACCGCGGCCTTCCTGGCCGTCGGCATCCAGGCGAACCCCGCGGCAGCCCGGCCCGCCGCCCCCCACCCCAGTCCGCTGCGCACCGGCGCCCCGGAGGCCAAGCTCAGCCCGGCCCAGCACGCCGCGCTCCTGGAGAGCGCCAAGGACCGCACGACCGAGACCGCCCGCACCCTCGGCCTCGGCGCCAAGGAGAAGCTGGTCGTCCGGGACGTCGTGAAGGACAACGACGGTACCGTGCACACCCGTTACGAGCGGACCTACGACGGACTGCCGGTCCTCGGCGGCGACCTCGTGGTGCACACCCCGCCCGCCTCCCTGGCGGCGAACACCGTGAGCACCACGTTCAACAACAAGCGGACCATCGCGGTCGCCTCCACCACCGCGGCCGTCACCAAGTCCGCCGCGCAGTCCACGGCGCTCAAGACCGCCAAGGCCCTGAAGGCGGACCAGCCCGCCGCCGACAGCGCGCGCAAGGTGATCTGGGCCGGGTCCGGCACTCCGACGCTCGCCTGGGAGTCCGTGATCACCGGCTTCCAGGACGACGGCACGCCGAGCAAGCTGCACGTCATCACCGACGCCACCACCGGCAAGGAGCTGTACCGCTATCAGGCGGTCCAGACCGGCACCGGCAAGACGCAGTACAGCGGCACGGTCAACCTCACCACGACGCTGTCCGGTTCGACCTACCAGCTGTACGACACCACGCGCGGCGGCCACAAGACGTACAACCTGAACAAGGGCACCTCCGGCACCGGAACCCTGTTCACCGACGCCGACGACGTGTGGGGCTCCGGAACGGGCTCCGACACCCAGACCGCCGCGGCCGACGCGGCCTACGGCGCCCAGGAGACCTGGGACTTCTACAAGAACACCTTCGGCCGCAGCGGCATCCGCAACGACGGCGTCGCCGCCTACAGCCGGGTCCACTACAGCAGCGGCTACGTCAACGCCTTCTGGGACGACTCCTGCTTCTGCATGACCTACGGCGACGGC
>NZ_WWIR01000264.1 GCF_009863025.1 Streptomyces sp. SID4985
AGCGAGGAGTAGAAGGTGCGGCGCAGGGTGTCCCCGCCACCGCCGACGTGGACGGTGCCGAGCCGCCGCTCCCAGTCCGCGCGGGCCCGCTGCCGCACCGTGTCGAACGAACGGCCGCCCTCCGCACGGAGGTTGAGGGCCGCGCCGCGCGCGTCCACGTACGACAGGGCGGTGGTCGCCTCCACGGTGCGGTCCCGCGTGGTGTCGAACCGTACGTACGCCCCGCCCGTCCCCGTCTTCGCACCCTCGGTCACGGTGGAGCCGGTCCACGTGCCGTGCGCGGTGAACGGGCGACTGAAGCGGGTGATCGTGTAGACGGTGTACGGCCCGGTGTCGCGGCAGAAGCCGTGGCCGCCGATCCGGGTGCGTACGGTGCGGTGGTCCAGGATCTCGACCTCGCTGCCACCCGGTTTGTGCAGCGACTGGGCCGCGTTGAGCAGGACGTTGGCCTTGGTGGTGGCCGGGAAGGTGTAGCGCTGGACGCCGGTGCGGGCGGTCGCGGTCAGCTCGGCGCGGATGCCGGAGTCGAGGCCGACGCGGTAGTAGCCGGGGCTGGCCTCCTCGTCGGCGTGGCGGAACCCGGCGGCGTAGCGGGCGTAGTCGGTGGAGGTCACGTCGCCGGTGGTCGGCAGGACGGGCAGGTCGCCGCCGATCGCGCAGCCGACGCCGGAGAGATGGACCAGCGAGAAGCCCCGGATACGGCTCTGCCCGTAGTCGTAGCCGGTGCGGTGGCCCGTGTCCGGGGAGAGCTGGACCATGCCGAAGGGGACGGTGGCGCCGGGGAAGGTGTTGCCCTCGTTCTGGCTTCCGATGAAGGGGTCAACCAGGTCGGTCAGGTGGCCGTCGGCCCACGCGGCAGTGCCGGGAGCACCTGCGGGAGCACCTGCGGGCACGCCTGCGACGGAACTTACGGCGGAACTCGCGGCGGGGCTCTCGGTGGGGTTCGCGACCAGCGCGGACGCTGCCAGCACTCCGGCCAGGCACAGCCGGGTACGCCGGGTCCGTCTCATGGAGGGCCTCTCGGGGTTCGACGTCGTTGCCTGCATCGTGCGGGTCGGACGACGTGAACCCGGGCATCCCGGGCGGAATGTGTCGGCGCGTCGCGCGGCTGGTCGCGCGGGGAGCGGGGGTCAGGACACCAGTTGCCCCTTCCCCAACGCGATGACCCCGCCCTTCGAGACGGTGTACAGCTCGGCGTCCCGCTCCGGGTTGACCCCGATGGTCGCGCCCGGCGGAACCTCCACGTTCTTGTCCAGTACGGCGCCCCGCACCACCGCGCCCCGGCCCACGCGCACGTTGTCGTGCAGCACCGAGCCCTGGACGACCGCGCCCGGGTCGATCCGCACCCCCGGCGAGAGCACCGAGCGGGTGACCTGGCCCCGGATCAGGCAGCCCGCGCTGATGATGGACTCGCTCGCGATGCCGCCCGCGTTGAAGCGGGCCGGGGAGAGCTGGCCCGAGTGGGTGTAGATGGGCCACTGGCGGTTGTAGAGGTTGAACGCCGGGCGCTCGGCGATCAGGTCCATGTGGGCGTCGTAGTAGGCGTCGAGCGTGCCCACGTCGCGCCAGTAGCCCTGGTCGCGGCTGGTCTCGCCGGGCACGTGGTTGTCGCCGAAGTCGTAGAGCTGGGCCTCGCCCCGGCCGGTGAGCTGGGGCAGGATCGAGCCGCCCATGTCGTGCACGGACTCCTCGTCCTCCGCGTCCCGTTGGAGCGCCTCGATCAGGACCTTGGTGGTGAAGATGTAGTTGCCCATCGAGGCGAACACCGAGGCCGGGTCGTCGGCGAGGCCGGGCGGGTCGGCGGGCTTCTCCAGGAAGCGCTGGACCGTACGGCCGTCCGAGCCCGGGGTGATCACACCGAACGACGAGGACTCCGCCCGGGGCACCCGCATACCGGCCACCGTGACACCCGCGCCGCCCTCGATGTGCTGCCGGAGCATCTGCCGGGGGTCCATACGGTAGACGTGGTCGGCGCCGAACACCGCGACGTACTCGGGCTGTTCGTCGTGGACCAGGTTCAGCGACTGCAGAAGCGCGTCGGCGCTGCCCAGGAACCAGCGCGGGCCGAGCCGCTGCTGCGCCGGGACCGGGGTGACGTAGTTGCCGAGCAGGCTGGACATCCGCCAGGTGGTGGTGACGTGCCGGTCGAGCGAGTGCGACTTGTACTGGGTGAGCACGCAGATGCGCAGCACGTCGGCGTTGACGAGGTTGGACAGCACGAAGTCGACCAGCCGGTAGGTGCCGCCGAAGGTGACCGCGGGTTTGGCGCGGTCCGTGGTGAGCGGCATCAGCCGCTTGCCCTCCCCGCCCGCCAGGACGATCCCGAGTACCGAAGGTCCCCCTCGCCGCATGGCCACTCCCCTCACCGTGGATGAACCCATGGATGCCCCCGCACCGGGGGGACTAAGCCTGCGCGAGGATCTCCCCGTACAGCGCCGCCGTGCGCCGGGCCACCGCGTCCCAGCCGAACTCCGTTGTCGCGCGCACCCGTCCGGCCTCGCCCATGCGGGCGCCCGCCGCCGGATCGGCGAGCACGGTGTCCAGGGCGCGGGCGAGGTTCGTCTCGAACTCCCCGTCCACGTCGACCAGTAGGCCCGTGCGCCCGTCGTCGACGACCTCGGGAATCCCGCCGGTCCGGGAGGCCACCACGGGGGTGCCGCAGGCCATGGCCTCCAGGTTGACGATGCCCAGCGGCTCGTAGACGGACGGGCACACGAACACGGCCGCGTGGGTGAGGAGTTGGATGACGTCCGCGCGCGGCAGCATCTGCGGGATCCACAGCACGCCCGCCCGCTCCGCGCTCACCTCCTGGTACAGCTCGCGGAACTCCCGGTCGATCTCCGGGGTGTCGGGCGCGCCCGCGCACAGCACCACCTGCACGTCGGGGTCGATCCGCCGTACGGCGCGCAGGAGTTGGGGTACGCCCTTCTGGCGGGTGATCCGGCCGACGAAGAGGACGTAGGGCCGCTCGGGGTCAACTCCGTTGCGGACCAGGGCCTCTGTGCCCGGATCGGGGCGGTACAGACCGGTGTCGATGCCGTTGTGGATCACGTGGACGCGGGCCGGGTCGAGTGCCGGGTAGCAGGCGAGGATGTCGTCGCGCATCGCGCCGGAGACGGCGATCACGGCGTCCGCCGCCTCGATCGCGGTGCGCTCGGCCCAGCTCGACAGGGCGTATCCGCCGCCGAGTTGCTCGGCCTTCCAGGGGCGCAGGGGCTCCAGCGAGTGCGCGGTCACCACGTGCGGGACGCCGTACAGCAGCTTGGCGAGGTGTCCTGCGAGGTTGGCGTACCAGGTGTGCGAGTGGACGAGGTCGCGGCCCTCCAGGGCGGCGGTCATGGAGAGGTCCACGGAGAAGGTGCGCAGCACGTCGTTGGCGTCGTCCAGGGCGGGCCAGGGGCGGTGGCGTACGACGCCGGTGCTGCGGCCCTCGCCCCAGCAGTGCACCTCCAGGTCGACCAGCTGGGACAACTCCCGTGCCAGGAACTCGACATGGACGCCCGCGCCGCCGTACACGTCCGGGGGGAACTCCCGGGTCAGCAGTCCCACTCGCACCGGACAACCCCCTGGATTCGGCGGCAGGTTCCCTCATGGTCACCCAGAAGCGGCGCGCGGGGAAGAGCCCGGCACCCGTGTGAAGCAGCAGTCTCCGCAGACCCCGCCGCCGGGGACACGGTAGTAGAGGCAGCAGCTGCGGCGGCGGAACGCGGTCCCGGCACGCACTCCGGTACCGCGCAGCGGAGGCCGGGCGAACAGGGCGTCGGTGAGGGCGGCGGCTCGCTCGGCCACGTCTCTGCGGCCGTTCGCCCGTGCCCAGTGGTCCAGTTGGCGCGCTGCTCCAACCAGCGCCGAGGCCGCGTTGCCCCACAGCAGCCCGGCCGCGATCCCGTACCGGGCTCTCAGGGTGTCCCCCAGGGGTTCGAGGTGGGCGCGCAGGACGGTGTCCGCGACGGTGTCCGCGTCCCCGGGCAGCGGGCGTACGCCGGTGAGCCACAGGTCGTCGGGGGCGGACGCCGTGGCGTCCCAGTGGAGCGGGGCCAGGTCGGGGACCTCGCCGTACAGCGCGGCGCAGGCCAGCGCGGGTGACCACAGCCGGGCGGCGAGGCCCTGTTGGGCGATGGAGGCGCGGACGCGGGGCTCGGTCGTGCGGAGGCGGTCGCCGATCAGGGCGACGCGGGCGTCCAGGGCGTCCAGGGCGTCCGGTTGAACGCCGGGGGCGGCCGTCCCGTACACCTGCGTGAGGAGCTGTCCCGGCGGACGGGCGCCCTCCGGGAGCGTGCGCAGGGCGAAGAAGCCGCCGAGCGGGCGCAGTGCGGTGAGGTCGGGATCGAGGGCCACGTCCGCACTTGTATCAGGGCCGGCTCGGGGTCGGACGTCAGGGCGGAGTCAGGGCAGGGCGGGCGAAGTCACCCGCCTCGGGGATGATCGGGAGGCTTTCGTACTCCATCGGCAGTAGGACGCATCGCGTGCTCAGGGACGACGACTTGGGGCGCGCGGTGGGGCAGAGTTGCGCCCATGGAAGCCAGCCGCGCGCCGCGCAGGGTCCAGCGGACCCATTTTCGAGGGAGCCGTTCATGAGCGCCCTCGCGCTGTCCGTCCTGTTGTCGTTCGTGTCCGCCGTGGCGTACGCGGGCGGCGCCCTCGCGCAGGAGCGGGTCGCGGTGTCCTGCCCCGACGCCCGGTTCCTGCCGCTGCGCCGGGCCGGCTGGTGGGCGGCGCTCGGACTGAACGGGCTCGGCGCCGTGCTGCACGTCGTCGCGCTCGCCTACGGCCCGCTGAGCCTGGTCCAGCCGCTGGGCGCGCTGACCATCGTCTTCGCGCTGCCGATGGCGGTGCTGTTCGTGGGCCGTCCGACGGGGGCGGCCGCCTGGCGCGGTGCGGTCATGGCGACGGCGGGGCTCGCGGGGCTGCTCACCCTGGTCGGCTCGGCCGAGGCGCACAACCTGGACCCGGCCCGGCGCATGGCCGTCGCGCTGGTGACCGGCGGGGTGGTCGTGGCGCTGATGGTGGCGGGCCGCGCCGCGCACCGCAGTCCGGCGGTGCGCGGGGTGTTCCTCGCGGCGGGAGCCGGTACGGCCTTCGGCATGGGGTCGGTGTTCACGAAGACGGTCGCCGTCGACTGGAGCGACGGCCCCGGCCTCGGCGATCTGACCTCGCTGGCGCTGATCGGCGCGTTCTCGGCGGCGGGCGTGCTGCTCTCCCAGGCGGCCTACCGGGGCGGCGGCCTGGCCGCTCCCCTGGCCACGCTGACCGTGGTCAACCCGGTGCTGGCGGCGGTGGTGGGCATTCTGATGTTCGGCGAGACGTTCCGCCACGGCACGACGGGCACGATGCTCGCGCTGGCGTGCGGGGCGGTCACGGCGGGCGGGCTGATCCTGCTGACGACGGAGCGGCCGGAGGCGGAGCAGGACGCGGAAGTGCCCGCGGCGCGGGCGGAGCTGTCCGAGGCGCGCACCGAGGGCCTGCTGTCGGTGGATTTTCCGGTGGACGCCGTCAAGCTGCTGCCCGCACCCCGGCGCGCCGAGGCGCTCGTACCGGACGTGGACGCCATACGCGGACGTGAGGGACGCGCCGCCTGAACGGTTCGCGGGAGCGGTGGAACGTCGTACGGCCCGTCGGGCCCGGCCGGAACGGCCGGGCCGCGCTCAGAGCCTGACGCCGTGTGACCTCAGGAACCCGAGCGGATCGACGTCCGTGCCGAAGTCGGGGCCCGTCCGCACCTCGAAGTGCAGGTGCGGGCCCGTCACATTGCCGGTCGCGCCGGACCGGCCGACGCGCTGCCCCATGGCCACGTTCTGCCCGGCCCGTACGGCGATCGCGGACAGGTGGGCGTACTGCGTGTACCGGCCGTCGGCGTGCCGGATGACCACCTGGTAGCCGTACGACCCGCCCCAGCCCGCCGCCACCACGTGCCCGGCGGCGGCCGCCCTCACCGAGGTGCCGGTGGGCACCAGGAAGTCGACGCCCGTGTGGTAGCCCTTCGACCAGTGGGAGCCGCCCGCGCGGTAGCCGGTACCGACGGCGGCGCTGACCGGGGCCATGAACCCGCTCGTGGACGCGGGATGCGCGGCGGTCTTGTGGGTGGGGGCTTTGGGCGCGGGCGCCTTGTGCGTGGGGGCCGTGTGCTCGGGAGCCCTGGGCGTAGGCGCCTTGTGCTCGGGAGCCCTGGGCGCGGGGGTCCGGTGTTCCGGAGCGGCCTTCTTGCGCGCGGGCTTGCTCTCCGGGGTCGTCGTACGGGCGGCCGTACCGGAGCCGGGCCGCAGGCTGAGCCGCTGACCCGGCAGGATCAGGTCCGGATCGGTACCGATGGCCGCCCGGTTGCCCGCGTACAGCCCGCGCCAGCCGCCGCGCACGTCGTGCTCGTCGGCGATGCCGGAGAGGGTGTCGCCGTGCACGACCGTGTACATCTCGGCGCGGCCCGCACGGGACTGGGGGATGGCCTGCGGGCTCACGTCGTGCGCCTTCTCGCTCCGCGCGGGGCGGACGGGGGCGCTTTCGGCGCGGGCCGGGGTGGCGTCGGTGCGGTCCTGGGCGTAGGCCGGGGCTCCGCCCCTGGTGAGCCCCGCCCGTACCGAGCAGACGGGCCACGCGCCCGGCCCCTGTCCGTCGAGGACCTTCTCGGCGACGGCGATCTGCTGCTCGCGGGTGGCCAGGTCGGCGCGGGGCGCGTAACGGGTGCCGCCGTACGCCTCCCAGGTGGAGCGGGTGAACTGCAGCCCGCCGTAGAAGCCGTTGCCCGTGTTGATGTTCCAGTCGCCGCTGGACTCGCAGGCGGCGACCTTGTTCCAGGTGGAGGAGGCGGCCGCGTCGGCGGTGCCGGCGGCGACCAGCGGGATCGCGAGTCCGGCGCCTCCCGCCGTGACGGTGAGTGAGGCCCGGTTGATCCTGCTGGGCTGGTACCGGCGATGCCGGCCGCGTACGGCCATCTCCGCAATCCCCTCGACATGTGCCAGGAGGGGCAAAAGTAAGCGTGGGGAACAGGCCGTGACAAGAGGGGAATCCGGCCGAAGTCGGCGGCCGATTCGCCCCTTGTGGGCGTTTTCTGATGGGGTGAAAGGAGCCGCCTCTCCTGGCACGGCGGTGCCCTCCGCAGCGGATTTCGCCCTACGCTCCCGTGAACTGAGCCGAGGGGCGCCTCCCGTCCGTAAACATGCGTGGCGGGCCGGATGTGCGCCCGCCGGGGCGGCGCGACAGGATGGGCCGCGAGGCCCGCACCGACGGAGCCGCACACCACGATTGCAGCTAGGGAGCACGGTATGAGCAGTTCAGCGCAGATCGGCGTCACCGGCCTCGCGGTCATGGGCCGCAACCTGGCCCGGAACTTCGCGCGCAACGGCTACACGGTCGCCGTGCACAACCGCACGGCGTCGAAGACGCGTGAGCTGGTCGAGGAGTTCGGCGGCGAGGGCGAGTTCGTCCCGGCCGAGACCGCGAAGGAGTTCGTGGAGGCCCTGGAGCGCCCGCGCCGCCTGGTCATCATGGTGAAGGCCGGTGAGCCGACGGACGCGGTGATCGAGGAGTTCGCGCCGCTCCTGGAGCCCGGCGACATGATCATCGACGGTGGCAACGCGCACTTCGCGGACACCCGGCGCCGGGAGCGGGAACTGCGCGAGCAGGGCATCCACTTCGTCGGTACGGGCATCTCCGGCGGCGAGGAGGGCGCGCTCAACGGCCCGAGCATCATGCCGGGCGGCTCGGTGGAGTCGTACGACTCGCTGGGCCCGATGCTGGAGAAGATCTCCGCGAAGGCGGCCGACGGCGCCCCCTGTGTGACGCATGTGGGCCCCGACGGCGCCGGGCACTTCGTGAAGATGGTGCACAACGGCATCGAGTACGCCGACATGCAGCTGATCGGTGAGGCGTACCAGCTGCTGCGCGACGTCGCCGGGTACTCCCCAGCCGAGATCGCCGACATCTTCCGCACCTGGAACCGGGGCCGCCTCGACTCCTACCTGATCGAGATCACCGCCGAGGTGCTGTCCCACGTGGACGCGGAGACCGGCAAGCCGTTCGTGGACGTGGTGGTCGACCAGGCCGAGCAGAAGGGCACCGGCCGCTGGACGGTCCAGATCGCCCTCGACCTCGGCGTCCCGGTCTCGGGTATCGCGGAGGCGGTCTTCGCCCGCTCGCTCTCCGGCCACGCGGCGCTGCGCGAGGCCTCGCGCGACCTGGCGGGCCCGAAGCCGACGCCGCTGAGCAAGGAAGAGGCGGCGGCCTTCGCCGACAAGGTGGAACAGGCGCTCTACGCCTCCAAGATCGTCTCCTACACCCAGGGCTTCCACGAGATCGCGGCGGGCAGCGCGGAGTACGACTGGGACATCGACCTCGGCGAGGTCGCCTCGATCTGGCGCGGCGGCTGCATCATCCGCGCGGCCTTCCTCGACCGCATCCGCGCCGCGTACGACGCCCGCCCCGACCTGCCGTCCCTCCTGTCCGACGAGACCTTCGCCCGCGAGATCGCCGAGGCCCAGGACGACTGGCGCGAGGTCCTCGTCGCCGCCACCCGCCAGGGCGTCCCGGCCCCCGGCTTCGCGGCGGCCCTCGCGTACTACGACGCGCTGCGGGCGGATCGCCTGCCGGCGGCTCTGACCCAGGGCCAGCGGGACTACTTCGGCGCCCACACCTACCGGCGCGTGGACAAGGACGGCTCGTTCCACACGCTGTGGGGCGGGGACCGGGCGGAGGTCCGGGCGTAGGTGACGTGTGGAGGGGGCGGCAGTCGCTGAGGTTGCCTGGCCCCCTCCGAGGTGAGGGGAGCCGGGCCGGGCCTCTCACTCCTCCGGCGTGAGCGGCGGCCCCGGCTCCGGGTTCGGCACGGGCTCGGGGCCCGGCGGAACGGGAGACGGGGACGGCCCCGGCGGCACGGGGGACGGCGGCGGGACCGGCTCGGGGCTCGGAGGCACGGGCGGCACGGGTGACGGCG
>NZ_WWIR01000265.1 GCF_009863025.1 Streptomyces sp. SID4985
CGGCCGGGGCCGGGCCGCCGGGCCGCGGGCCCGCGGGGGCCTGCTGGTCGCTGGAGGAGGCGAGGGTGCGGCTGCGCACCCGGTACAGGCCGGTGTCGAGGTCTTCGGCCTTCTCCAGGTTTACCTTGATCGGCCCCATGAAGGTGTAGCGCTGCTGCTTGGCGTAGTCGCGCACCATGCCGGCCAGCTCGTCGCCGAGCTGCCCGGAGTAGGGGCTGAGCCGCTCGTAGTCGGGCGTGCTCAGTTCCACGATGAAGTCGTTGGGCACGACCGTGCGGTCGCGGTTCCAGATCGTGGCGTTGTTGTCGCACTCGCGCTGGAGCGCGCCGGCGATCTCCACCGGCTGGACCTCGGACTTGAACACCTTGGCGAAGGTGCCGTTGACCAGACCTTCGAGACGCTGCTCGAACTTCTTCAGGACTCCCACGGGGCACCTCCTCCGTCGCTGCCGTACTGCTTGCCGTGCTCGGTACGGCCGCGTGGCCCGTACCGCTTACTGATCGTATCTACGCGTCCGGCAATCAGCCGGTTCCCCCAGCCGCCCCCTTCGAACTCCTTGAGGCAAGGATCGTAGAGGCGGCTCAGCTCCAGTGTCCCGCACCCGGCGACGAGCCTGGTCCCCCTGTGGATAAGACGGGCCGGACCGGTACGAGGTTGATACCTGAACTACGAGGTTGATACCCGAACAGGGTGTCCTCGCACTCGGAGGCCGGGCCGGGCCGGGTGGGGCGTGGGGACGGTGAAGGGCGTGCGGGTGGTGGGGCGTCCGCTCGTGACGGGCGGTGCGGCGGGGAACTCCTGTGCCCCCGGGAGGGACAGGTGTGCTGGTGAGGGGTGGTGGAGGGGGCCGAGGAAAGGGATGTGAATCCACCCCGGACGGCGTGCTAATGTTCTCGATGTCGGAAGGGGCCAGCCCGAAAGGGCCGGAAACGGAAGACACACCCAATGCGCGGGTGGCGGAATAGGCAGACGCGCTGGATTCAGGTTCCAGTGCCCGAAAGGGCGTGGGGGTTCAACTCCCCCCTCGCGCACCATCCAATGGGCGGCATCGTGAAAACGATGCCGCCCATTGTCGTGTCCGGCCCCGTTGGTGACGCCGCCTCGGCTCGCCGCCGACGGCTGCCGCCGGACCCCGCCTCTGTGAGTAACGTCTCAGGACGGCGAGCCTCTTCCTCGGTCCGTTCTCAGGAGGGCTTCCCCTCCAGTTCGTGGAGTGTTTCCTCCAGCCATGCCCGTTCCGCCTGCTGGGCCGCGCGGGCCATGATCAGCATCCCTCTGCGGTAGGGGTCCTGTTCGTCCTTGATCCGTACCGGCCGGCCGGAATGGGTGAAGAAGCCCGCGGGGGCGGTCAGGAAGGCGAGCCGACGGCGCAGGACGACGGCCCGGTGGGCGGGGTCGGAGACCTGGCCGAGGAAGGCAAGCAGGGTGAAGAAGGCGCCGCCGTCCGTGATGTCGGTCTCCTTCGGCTCGGTCAGCCTGCGCAGCAGCTCGACCCGGCCGGAGGGCGTGATCCGCAGCACCTGACGGGTGGGCGCGCTCTCTCCCGGCTCGGCCCGGCGTTCGATGTGCCCGGCCTGGCGGAGGCGGTTGACGGCCGGGTAGAGCGCGCCGTCGCTGACCGGGCGGTTGTGGCCGATCAGATCGGAGATACGGCGGCGCAACTCGTAGGCGTGCAGCGGGCGTTCCGCCAGAAAGCCGAGGATCGAGAGGGTCAGCACGGGGTTCCTTCGCGGGTTGTTCGGGCGCCTTCAGTGTGGGCTACCTCTATTCGAGTGTCACTAATCGAGGTAGCCTCCGGGGCGGTCGGGGGTCAACTGGGCCTCCGCCTGGCTGGGTTGGGGGATTTCTGGTGCGATGCGGGGGATCGGGACCGGCTGTCGTACGCGGCGGCGGTACGGCGGTGGGGTCTGGCGGGGCGGACGGGCCCGGCGGGGCGGACGGGCTCGGTCCGGCGGCCGCCCGGCGGGCGCTGCTCGGGCTGGGGCTGCCGGTCTACTGCGAGTTGCTGTCCGGTGTGGTCGTCGGGGTCGTGGACACCTTCTGGGTGGCGCGCCTGGGCCGAGGGGCTGTCGGTGCGGTGGCCGCCGCCGGAACGCTGGAGAACCTGCTGCTCGGGGTCGTCCTCATGGCCGGTACCGGCGTGACCATGGTGCTCTCGGACACGCTCGGGGCTCGAAGAATGGCCGAAATTCCACCCGTGATCAAGGCGGTTGGTGTGCTGTGGCTCGTCATCACATGCGTGGTGGCCGGGGGCGGCTTCGTCTTCCGGCGTGAGGTGGCGGGGCTGCTGGTGGGCGGTGGCTCGGGTGAAGTGCGGCAGCTGGTGGCCGAGTTCCTCGCCGTTTCGCTTCCGGGGCTGGCCGTCTTCTTCGCGCAGAACGTCGTGGACGGGATCTTCAAGGGGCTCGGGGACACGAGGACGCCGATGCGGGCCGCGCTCGTCGCCAACGGGTGCGTCCTCGTCCTGGACCCGGCGCTCATTTACGGGGTGGGGGCGCTGCCCGCGCTGGGGGTGCGGGGGGCCGCTCTCGGGACGGTGCTGGGGCGGTCGGTGGCGCTCGGTGTGAGCCTGGTGCTGCTGTGGCGCAGGCGGGACGCGGTGCTGGGGGCCGGGGCGGTCGCGGGGTCACGGCCGGGGTCGGGCTGGATCGTGACTCTGCGGCGCATCCTGGGCGTCGGGCTGCCCGCGTCCGGGGACTTCGTGCTGCGCATGGGCATCGGCGCGGCTCTGCTGGGCATGGTCGCGCGGTTCGGCGAGGAGCCGCTCGCCGCCTATGCCATCGGCACCAAGGTGATCCTCCTCGTCACCATGGCGTTCTACGCCCTGCGCCAGGCGGGCGGCATCCTCACGGCCCGGGCGCGGGGTGCGGGGCGGCGGGACGACCGTGTGATCGGGGTGCAGAGCGGGCTGCTCGCCGTACTGGTGGGGGCGGGTGCGGGGCTGGTGCTCGCGCTCTGCGGGCGGGTGGTCATGGGGTGGTTCACGAGCGCTTCCGGGGTCGTCGACTCGGGTTCTGTCCTGCTCTGGTTCCTGTTGCCGTACCTGGTGGCGCTCGCCGGGGTCGTCGGGCCGGGCGGGGTGTTCATGGGCGGCGGGCGCGCTCGCGGGCCGCTGTGGGTGACGGCGGTCGGCGCTTGTGTGCAGCTGCCGCTGGCCCACTGGCTGGGTTCGGTGGGCGGACTGGGGGTGCGGGGTGTGTGGCTGTCGATGAGCCTCGGCACCGGGGCGCAGTGGGGGATGACGGCGGTGATGTTCCGGAGGTGGGTGGGGCGGGACGGAACGGAGTGACGCGGGGCCGACGGGGGCGACGGCGTGGTCCGGCCGGGTGGCGGGACGCGAAGTCCGTTGGCGGGTCGGCGGGTTCGTTCCGGTCGAGGCAGGTCCGTGTCCACAACCGACGAGTTGTCCACAGGGTCTGACGCGATCACGTCGCCGCATGTACGGTCTGCACGAGTTGATGTTCGAAGCGCTCGTGCGGGGCGCGCTGAAGCGGTGTGCGGGAGGCGGTCGCGGTGACCGGAGCGGGTGCGGACGCGGTGTCCGGGCCGGGCGGCGAGGAGACCGTGGCCCGGCTGCCCCGGACAAGCGGGTTCGCCCAGTGGCCGCCGCGCGGTTCGGCCAAGGACGAGGGCAAGGCGTTGCGGGAGCGGGTGCCGCGTGAGGCCCACCGCACGCTGGAGGTGGACGCGGCGCGTCCGGACACCGTCGACGCGGTGGCCGAGTCCAATGCCGGGCGGATTCCCGGGCTGACGCCGATCCGGGTGGGCCGGATGGCCGCGACGCCGTTCGCCTTCCTACGCGGCTCGGCCGGGCTCATGGCCTACGACCTGGCGCGCACCCCCGTGACCGGGGTCGGCGCACAGATCTGCGGCGACGCCCACGCGGCCAACTTCGGTCTGTACGGCGACGCCAGGGGCGGCCTGGTCATCGACCTCAACGACTTCGACGAGACGGTGCACGGCCCCTGGGAGTGGGACCTGAAGCGGCTCGCCACCTCCCTGGTGCTGGCCGGGCGCGAGGCCGGTGCCGACGAGGACACCTGCCGCGCCGCCGCGCGGGACACCGTGGGCGCCTACCGGCGCACCATGCGCCTGCTGGCCCGGCTGCCCGCGCTGGACGCCTGGAACGCCATCGCGGACGAGGAGCTGGTCTCCCACACCGACGCCCACGACCTGCTCGGCACCCTGGAGCGGGTCGCGGAGAAGGCGCGGGCCAACACCAGCGGCCGGTTCGCCGCCAAGTCGACCGAGCGGACGCCGGAGGGCGGCCGCCGCTTCGTGGACGCGCCCCCGGTGCTGCGCCGCGTCCCGGACGCCGAGGCGGCCGCCGTGGCCGGCTCGCTGGAGTCCTATCTGACGACGCTCTCCGAGGACCGGCTGCCGCTGCTGGCCCGGCACGCCGTGCACGACGTCGCCTTCCGCGTGGTCGGCACGGGCAGCGTGGGCACCCGTTCCTATGTCGTCCTGCTCCTCGACCATCGCGGCGAACCGCTCGTCCTCCAGGTCAAGGAGGCCCGCCCCTCCGCGCTGCTCCCGCATCTGCCCGGGGCCGGATTCCCGGTGGCGGCGGTGGAGCACGAGGGGCGGCGCGTGGTGCTCGGCCAGAAGCGGATGCAGGTCGTCAGCGACAGTCTGCTGGGCTGGACGACGGTGGACGGACGCCCCTTCCAGGTACGGCAGTTCCGCAACCGCAAGGGCAGCGTCGACCCGGCCGCGCTCGCCGCGGACCAGCTCGACGACTACGGCCGCATGACCGGCGCCCTGCTGGCCCGCGCCCACTCGCACAGCGCGGACCCGCGCGTGATCGCGGGGTACTGCGGAAAGAACGAGGAGCTGGACGAGGCCGTCGCCGCCTTCTCCGTCGCCTACGCCGACCTCACCGAGGCCGACCACGCGCGGCTGCTGGCCGCGGTGCGGTCCGGGCGGATCGCGGCCGAAGCGGGAGTGTGATCGCCGATGCCGGGCAGCCGGGGGCCGGGGTGATGACGTGAAGTACGTCGAACTGAGCGGTGGCGCGGGCGAGGAGCCGGTGTCCGCCGACCCGCGGCCCTATCTGGCCAGGCTGCCGGGCATCGCGGCCGGACTGCCGCCGGGCGCCCGCGCGTTCGCGACCGACCCCGCGCACTACGACCCGGGGGACAGACGCTGTGTGCGCGACCTCCTGCCCGCGCGGGTGCGCCGCACCGGCGACGGGGACCTGGAGATCCGCTTCCGGCACAACTGCTTCCGCCACGACGAGGACCTGGTCGTCCGCTACAAGGGCGTCTCCCGCTTCCAGTCGGACGTCCTCGGCGTCTGCGACCCGGCCTCCCTCGGCGATGTGATCCTCGACGAGATCCTGCCGCGCCCCGGCGGCTGCACCCATGAACTGGCCTGCCGCCCCGGCACTCTGGTGGTGGCCTGCCAGGACCTGGAGGCCGAGTGGGTGCCCGCGGCGTGCCCGGAGGGCTGAGAGCGGGTGCGCGCGGGAGGCCGGGCCGGGCTGCCGAGTGCGGGCATCGGGGGTGTGCCGGACCGGCCGTGGCCTAGGCTGGTCGGGTGACGACCCCGGAAGCTGAGCAGTCCAAGGCACCGCGGCCCGAGGAACGGCTGGAAAAGGCCGTGCTCGCCGCCGAACAGGCGTTGATCGAGTACGAGATCGCGGTGGAGACCTTCCGCGTCGAGGTCGAGAACTTCGCCCGGCTGCACGAGCAGCGGCTCGGTCCCCTCTATGCCCGCATCGAGGAGCTGGACGCCCGCATCGCCGAGGCGCGTGCCGCCCAGACGCAGGACCCCGAGGACATCCGCCGCGCCGAGGAGGCCCGCGCCGCCCTCCAGCAGATACCGGGTGTCGAGGAGCTGCTGCACGGCTGGATGGACGGCCACGGCCTGTTCCCCGAGGCGGCCGCGATGCTCACCGACCAGGCGGTCCGGCCGCCCGAGCGGGTGCGCCCCAGCGAGGAGGCCCGCAAGCTCTACCGCGAGCTGGCCCGCAAGGTCCACCCGGACCTCGCGCAGGAGGAGAACGAGCGCAAACGGCGCGAGGAGTTCATCACCCGCGTCAACGCCGCCTACGCTCGCGGCGACGAGAAGCTGCTCCAGGAACTGGCCGACGAATGGGCCGCGGGCCCGGCGCTGCCCGAGCGCGAGCCCAGCCCCGCCGAGGAGCTGTACGCCCGCCTGGAGTGGCTGAGCCAGCGCAAGGAGCTGCTCACCCTGGTCGCCCGTGAACTGGAGGACGGCGCGATCGCCGGCATGCTGCGACTGGCCCCGGACGACCCGGACAGCCTCCTGGAGGAGATCGCCGAGCGCCTCAAGAGCGACGTCCAGCACCGCGAGAACGACCTCGCGGCCCTGCTGACCCAGGAGTAGGAGCCGAGCTCCGGCGCGGGAGTGCGCCGGAGCACGCTTCGGGTAGCGTCGGGGACATGAATTTCGGAGCTGGTGTGCCCACCGTCGCGGTCACGGACCTCAAGGACGGCGACTTCCTGCTGGACGTCCGTGAGGACGACGAGTGGCGTGCGGGCCACGCCGAGGGCGCCCTGCACATCCCGATGAGCGACTTCGTGGCCCGCTACGGCGAGCTGACCGGGGCGGCCCCGCAGGACGGCCGCGTCCACGTCGTCTGCCGCTCCGGCGGCCGCTCGGCCCAGGTCACCATGTACCTGGTCCAGCAGGGCATCGACGCCGTGAACGTCGACGGCGGCATGCAGGTCTGGCAGGCCACCGGCCGCCCCGTGGTGACCGACGACGGCAAGGACGGGTTCGTCATCTAGGGCCTCTCGCCGCTGCGGCGGCCCTTTCCCTACCGGTCGAAGTCCAGTTCCACCTGCTCCGTCAGCGGGTGGGACTGGCAGGCCAGCACATAGCCCGCCTCGGTCTCCTCCGGTTCCAGGGCGAAGTTGCGGTCCATGCGGACCTCGCCGGTCACCAGCAGCGCCCGGCAGGTGCCGCAGACGCCGCCCTTGCAGGCGTACGGCGCGTCCGAGCGGTTGCGCAGGACCGTGTCCAACAGGGACTCCCCCTCCGCGACCGGCCAGGTCCCGGCCCGGCCGTCCAGGCGGGCGGTGACGGTGCTGTGCGCGGGCGCCGGTACGACCGCCGCCGGGGCAGGTCCCTCGTCCACGTGGAAGATCTCCTGGTGGATGCGGGAGCGGTCCACGCCCAGCCCGCGCAGGGCGCGCTCGGCGCCCTCCACCAGGCCGTACGGGCCGCACAGGAACCAGCCCGCCACCCGGTCCACCGGCAGTAGCGCGGGAAGCAGCTCCGCGAGCCGGGTCCGGTCGAGGCGGCCGGACGGCAGACCCGCCTGCTGCTCCTCCCGGGAGAGCACGGTGACCAGCTGGAACCGCTCCGGGTAGCGGTCCTTCAGGTCCGCGACCTCCTCCAGGAACATCGTCGAGGCGGCCGTGCGGTCGCTGCGTATCAGACAGAAGCGGGCCGACGGCTCGCGCGCCAGCAGCGTGGCGGCGATGGACAGCACCGGGGTGATGCCGCTGCCGCCCACCACCGCCGCGAACAGGCCCGGCGCCGGTTCCAGCGTGAAGCGGCCGGCCGGGGTCATGACCTCCAGCACGTCACCGACGCCGATCTCCTTCAGCGCGTACGTCGAGAACGCGCCGCCGTCGACCAGGCGCACCCCCACCCGCAGCGTGCCCGGGCCCTCGCCGGCCGGGTCGGGGGCCGGGGAGCAGATCGAGTAGGTGCGGCGGACGTCCACACCGTCGGCGCGGCGGCGCAGCGTGAGGTGCTGCCCCGCCGTGTGCCGGTACTCCTCGCGCAGCTCGGGCGGCACGGCGAAGGTCAGGGAGACCGAGTCGTCGGTGAGCCGCTCGACCTCGGCCACCGGGAGCGGGTGGAAGCGCGCCATCACAACTCCTTGAAGTGGTCGAAGGGTTCACGGCAGGACAGGCACCGGCGCAGCGCCTTGCAGGCGGTGGAGGAGAACCTGCTCAGCAGCTCCGTCTCCGTGGAGTGGCAGTGCGGGCAGCGCACGGGGTCGGCGGCACCGGCGGCCGCGTCCGTGCCGTGGCCGCCGGTGCGGTTGGCGGCCCCCGTGCGAGTGGGGGCACCCGTGTGGGTGGGGCTCAGGGAGAGCGCGACCGGGCCGGTGGCGCGGTGCGGGCGCGGGGGAGCTATGCCGGAGCTCTCGAGCTTGCGGCGGCCCTCGGCGGTGATGTCGTCGGTCGACCAGGCGGGACTGAGGACCGTGCGGACCCTGACCTCGTGGACACCGTGTTCGTGCAGCAGCCGCTCGATGTCGGCGCTCATCGCCTCGACGGCCGGGCAGCCGGTGTAGGTGGGGGTCAGGTCGACCTCGACCGAGCCGGAGTCGCCGACGCGCACCGCGCGCACCACGCCCAGCTCGTGCAGCGTGAGCACCGGCAGCTCGGGGTCGGGCACCGAGCCCGCCAGCTCTAGCAGCTCCGCCTCCAGGGCGGTGGCCGTCACCATGTCGCCCCCGGGTGGCTGCGGTGCAGATGCTGCATCTCCGCGAGCATCCGCCCGAACGGCTCGGTGTGCAGGCCCTGGCGGCCCGCGCCCGCCGACCAGGCGCCGGTGCGCGGGCTCTCCGGGACGGACAGGGTGGCGCGGCCGAGCACGTCCGTCACCGATTCCAGCCAGCGCCGGTCCAGGTCGGCCCAGTCGACGTCCACGCCCTCGACCGGCTGGAACATCTCCCCGGTGAACCGCCACAGTGCCTCGACGGCCTGCCGCATCCGCTCCCGGCTGACCTCCGTGCCGTCGCCGAGGCGCAGGGTCCACAGCTCGGCGTGGTCGCGGTGGTAGTCGGTCTCCTTGACCGCCTTGGCGGCCAGCGGGGCGAACGGGCCGTCCCCGGCGGCGAGTTCGGCGTACAGCAGGTGCTGGTAGGTGGAGAAGTAGAGCTGGCGGGCGATGGTGTCGGCGAAGTCGCCGTTGGGCTGTTCCACCAACTGGAGGTTGCGGAAGGCGCGTTCCTCGCGGAGGTAGGCCAACTCGTCCTCGTCGCCAGCCATGGAGAGCAGGACGCGGGCCTGGCCGAGGAGGTCCAGGGCGATGTTGGCGAGCGCGACCTCCTCCTCCAGCACGGGGGCGTGTCCCGCCCACTCGCCGAGGCGGTGGGAGAGCACCAGGGCGTCGTCGCCGAGGGCGAGCGCGGCGGTCACGGGCACGGTGACGGTCACAGGTGCCGCACCCCCTCGGGGATCTCGTAGAACGTCGGGTGGCGGTAGGGCTTGTCGGCGGACGGCTCGAAGAACGGGTCCTTCTCGTCCGGGGAGGACGCGGTGATCGCGGTCGCCGGCACGACCCAGATCGAGACGCCCTCGCCGCGCCGGGTGTACAGATCGCGGGCGTTGCGCAGGGCCAGCTCCGCGTCCGGCGCGTGCAGGCTGCCCGCGTGGGTGTGGGAGAGACCGCGGCGGGAGCGCACGAAGACCTCCCACAGGGGCCATTCGGTGTTCGTCATGCCTGCGTCGCTCCTGTCCCACCGGGGGTCCCGGTGTGCTTGGC
Source organism: Streptomyces sp. SID4985 (assembly GCF_009863025.1). Taxonomy (GTDB): domain Bacteria; phylum Actinomycetota; class Actinomycetes; order Streptomycetales; family Streptomycetaceae; genus Streptomyces. Next base: position 9,475 of record NZ_WWIR01000265.1, read on the forward strand.
CGCGTAGGCGGCGGCCGCCTCCCGCACCCAGGCGCCCTCGTCGTGGGCGTGCCTGCGCTGGGTGATCCGCTGTTCGTTGCACGGGCCGTTGCCCTTGAGGACCTGCTGGAACTCGGTCCAGTCGATCACTCCGAAGTCGTAGTGCCCCCGCTCCTCGTTCCACCGCAGGTCCGGGTCGGGGAGGGTGAGGCCGAGGGACTCGGCCTGGGGGACGCAGATGTCCACGAAGCGCTGGCGCAGCTCGTCGTTCGAGTGGCGCTTGATCTTCCAGGCCATGGACTGCGCCGAGTGCGGTGAGTCGGCGTCGGGCGGGCCGAACATCATCAGCGAGGGCCACCACCAGCGGTCCACGGCGTCCTGGGCCATGGCGTGCTGCCCGGCGGTGCCCTTGCTCAGGGCGAGGAGCAGTTCGTACCCCTGGCGCTGGTGGAAGGACTCCTCCTTGCAGACGCGGATCATCGCGCGGGCGTACGGGCCGTAGGAGCAGCGGCACAGGGGGACCTGGTTGGTGATCGCGGCGCCGTCCACCAGCCAGCCGATCGCGCCCACGTCGGCCCAGGTCAGCGTCGGGTAGTTGAAGATCGAGGAGTACTTCTGGCGGCCGGTGTGCAGCTTGTCGAGCAGTTCGTCCCGGCTGGTGCCGAGGGTCTCGGCCGCGCTGTACAGATAGAGGCCGTGGCCCGCCTCGTCCTGCACCTTGGCCATGAGGATCGCCTTGCGGCGCAGGCTGGGCGCGCGGGTGATCCAGTTGGCCTCCGGCTGCATGCCGATGATCTCGGAGTGCGCGTGCTGGGCGATCTGGCGGACCAGCGTGGCGCGGTACGCGTCCGGCATCCAGTCGCGCGGCTCGATGCGCTCGTCCGCCGCCACGGCCTCGTCGAAGGCGCGCTGCCGGTCCGCCGTGTCGTCGGCGGTGCCGGGTGCGCCGTCCGCCGGTGGGCCGGCCGTGCGGTGCTCGGCTGCTGTGGCCATGCGGTCCCCCTGACCTCGGGCTCTGCCTGGAAGTGACCTCGGACTCCGCCGGGACGTGTCCCGACCGATCGTTCGGTCCGTGCGCATCAATGGTGGGCCGGGCCGTCGTCGGGTGTCAACCGCTGTGGAAAACCTGCGGGGGTGTCTGTGGACAACGGGTCGGGCGGGGTGCGGGCGGGGACCTCGTGATCTGGGGAAGGCGAGGTGGGGGCGGTGGGGGAAGGCGTCG
>NZ_WWIR01000266.1 GCF_009863025.1 Streptomyces sp. SID4985
GCCGCGGCCGTGACCTTCGCCGGGTCGGCCGCGCCCTGGGCCGTCGCGCCGACCTGGCCGGTGCCGGTGACCGTGCAGGCGGCGGCGGAGGTGTTGGTGACGCGGAAGGTGCCGTAGACGACGCCGGAGGAGTCGGGGGCGTCCGTGGTGCCGGTCGCGCCGAGCTGGGCGGCCGTGCAGGGCGGGGTGCCGGAGGCGGCGCTCGCGGAGGGGTCGGTGCCGCCGGTGGCGCCGTCGTCGCCCGGGGACTTCGTGCCGGGCTGCTCCGTGCCGCCGACGGTGCCGGGCTGCCCGGCGGTGGTGCCCGCCTGGCCGCCGGTGCCCGCGGTGGCGCCGCCGCCGCTCCGGCCCTTGCCCTCGCTGCCCTGGGCCAGGGAGGACTGGCCCGCCATGGCGGTGTTGGGGTCGGTGCCGCCCGAGTTGGAGACGTGCACCAGGGCGGGGACGGCGGTGCAGATGAACAGCGCGGCCGCCGCCATGCCCACGGTCGCCTGCCGCTTGCGCGCCCGCCGGGCGGGTACGGCCCGCCGCAGCCGGTCCAGTGAGCCGTCCCGGGGTTCGAGGTCGTCCACGGCGGAGTGCAGCAGACGGCGCAGCGCCAGCTCGTCGGGGGCGGCGCCGGTCTCCCCGCCCCCCGGCCCGAACAGGTCTCCCGGCCCGGACAGGTCGGTCGGCCCGATCAGCCGGGCCAGCTCGGCGAGCCCGTCGCCCCCGGGGGCCTTCGCGGCCGAGGATGCCTTGGGCAGCTGGACGGTCTCGGACACCTCGGACACCTCGGACGCCTCGGGTACCTCCGAAGCCGCCGCAGGCGTCTCGCGTTCTTCGCCGGTCTTCCGGCCGTCTCCGTCGGGGCCGTGCTTCACAGTTCCGTTCCCAGCGTGCGTAGGCGTGTCGTCGTGGCCGGTGTTCGGCTCGCGCCGCGGCTCCCGCTCGTGCGGAGCGCTCCCGCTCATTTCGTCGCCCCCATGGCCACCCGCAGCGCGGCGATGCCCCGCGAGCCGTACGCCTTCACCGAGCCCAGCGAGATGCCGAGCGTCTCGGCCGTCTGGGCCTCGGTCATGTCGGCGAAGTAGCGCAGCACCAGCACCTCGCGCTGACGGCGCTGGAGGCCCTTCATCGCCTTGATGAGGGAGTCGCGCTCCAGCTGGTCGTAGGCGCCCTCCTCCGCGCTCGCCATGTCGGGCATCGGCTTGGAGAGGAGCTTCAGGCCGAGGATGCGCCGACGCAGGGCGGAGCGGGAGAGGTTGACGACCGTCTGCCGGAGGTAGGCGAGGGTCTTCTCGGGGTCACGCACCCGTTTGCGCGCCGAGTGGACGCGGATGAACGCCTCCTGCACGACGTCCTCGCACGAGGCGGTGTCGTCGAGCAGCAGCGCCGCGAGACCGAGCAGCGAGCGGTAGTGCGCGCGGTAGGTCTCGGTGAGATGGTCGACGGTCGTGCCGGCGGCCGCGTCGGACGTCGTGCCCTCCACGCCGTCGCGCTGGCCGGGTATGCGGGTCTGCCGCCCTGCGGGCATCGGCGCGATCACCGGCATGTCACCGAGCGCGCGCGGCCGGAGCACGGCGCGGGGCGGACGGAGCGCCGCGGCGCCGCCTGCCGTTGGGGATACGCCCTGCTCGAAGAGCGCGGGGGCGAATTCGAGTACCTCTGCCACGCCTGTTGGACACGCGTACCCCCGCGAGGGTTGTACGTGCCGGGCGCCACATGTGCGACGACCGACCGATCCTCAAGTGCCGCCATGCGTCCCGCTCTTCCCCTGTGTCCTCGTCGAACGGGCGTCAGACCGCCCCCGATCACGGCGCTCCACGCCGGAATCTCCGCGCCCCCGGCCCCAGTCGGGTGCCCGCAAAGACGCTTCCCGCCCTCGCGCGGTTGCGGAGGGCGGGAAGGAAATCCTCTGTCGTCGTGGAGCCGGGGTTCAAGTGAATTGGACCATGGTTCCGGCCACATTTCTTAAAATAATCCTACGGAATCCACAGGGTTCCCCCATCATTCCTACAGATTCCCGGCAGCGACCAGCTCCGCGATCTGCGCGGTGTTGAGGGCTGCGCCCTTGCGCAAGTTGTCGCCGCACACGAAGAGTTCGAGCGCGGTGGGGTCGTCGAGCGCCCGCCGGACCCGGCCGACCCAGGTCGGGTCGGTGCCCACCACGTCCGCCGGGGTGGGGAATTCACCCGCCTCGGGGTCGTCGCACAGCACCACACCGGGCGCGGTCGCGAGGATCTCGCGGGCGCCGTCGACCGTGACCTCGTCCTGGAAGCGGGCGTGGACGGTCGCCGAGTGGACGGTGACGACGGGGACGCGGACACAGGTCACCGCGACCGCAAGGCCGGGCAGTCCGAGGACCCTGCGGGACTCCTCCCGCACCCCCAGCTCCTCCGAGGACCAGCCGTCGGCGCCGAGCGATCCGGCCCAGGGCACCACGTTGAGCGCGACCGGCTCCGGGAACGGCCCGGTCAGCTCGCCCGCCGCGCGCCGTACGTCACCGGGGGCGCCGCCGAGTTCGGTGCCCGCGACCAGGGACAGCTGGGCGCGCAGGGTCTCCACCCCGGCCCGCCCGGCCCCGCTGACCGCCTGGTAAGAGGAGACGACCAGCTCGCGCAGGCCGTACTCGGCGTGCAGCGCGCCGAGGGCGACGATCATCGACAGGGTCGTACCGCCCGGGCTCGCCACGATGCCGCGCGGCCGGTTGCGCACGGCGTGCGGGTTGATCTCGGGGACGACGAGCGGCACCTCGGGGTCGGCCCGGAAGGCGCCGGAGGTGTCCACGACGACCGTGCCGCGCTCGGCGGCGAACGGCGCCCACTGGGCCGCGACCTCGTCGGGCACGGCGAACAGCGCGACGTCGATCCCGTCGAAGGCGGTCTCGGTCAGCGCGCCGACCTCGGTCTCCACCCCGCGCACGGCCAGCTTGCGGCCGGCCGAGCGCGGGGAGGCGAGCAGTCTGATCTCGCCCCACACGTCCGCGCGCTGGGACAGGATCTGGAGCAGGACGGCCCCGACTGCGCCGGTCGCCCCCACGACGGCGAGGGCGGGGCGGCTGGGACCTGTCGTCATCAGCGGCCGGTGCCTCCGTAGACCACGGCCTCGTCGCTGTCGGAGTCCAGGCCGAAGGCGGTGTGCACGGCGCGCACGGCCTCGGTCACGTCGTCGGCGCGGGTGACGACCGAGATGCGGATCTCGGAGGTCGAGATGAGCTCGATGTTGACGCCCGCGTCGCTCAGCGCCTCGAAGAAGGCGGCGGTGACGCCCGGGTTGGTCTTCATCCCGGCGCCGACGAGGGAGATCTTGCCGATCTGGTCGTCGTAGCGCAGGGAGTCGAAGCCGATGCCGGAGCGGTTCTTCTCCAGGGCGTCGATGGCCTTGCGGCCCTCGGTCTTCGGCAGGGTGAAGGAGATGTCGGTCAGGCCCGTGGAGGCGGCCGACACGTTCTGCACCACCATGTCGATGTTGATCTCGGCGTCCGCGATGGTGCGGAAGATGGCGGCGGCCTCGCCCGGCTTGTCCGGCACGCCGACGACGGTGATCTTGGCCTCGGAGGTGTCGTGCGCGACACCGGAGATGATGGCCTGCTCCACCTGCTGTACCCCTTGCTCGATCGGCTCGCTGCTGACCCACGTGCCGCGCAGTCCGCTGAAGGAGGAGCGCACGTGGATCGGGATGTTGTACCGGCGGGCGTACTCCACGCAGCGGTGGAGCAGCACCTTGGAGCCGGACGCGGCCAGCTCCAGCATGTCCTCGAAGGAGATCCAGTCGATCTTCCGGGCCTTCTTCACCACGCGCGGGTCGGCGGTGAACACGCCGTCCACGTCGGTGTAGATCTCGCAGACCTCGGCGTCGAGGGCGGCGGCCAGCGCCACGGCCGTGGTGTCGGACCCGCCGCGCCCCAGCGTGGTGATGTCCTTCTTGTCCTGGCTGACGCCCTGGAACCCGGCGACGATCGCGATGTTGCCCTCGTCGAGCGCGGTGCGGATGCGGCCGGGCGTGACGTCGATGATCCGGGCTTTGTTGTGGACCGAGTCGGTGATGACGCCTGCCTGGCTGCCGGTGAACGACTGGGCCTCGTGGCCCAGGTTTTTGATCGCCATGGCCAGCAGGGCCATGGAGATACGCTCTCCGGCGGTCAGCAGCATGTCGAATTCACGTCCGGCAGGCATCGGAGAAACCTGCTCGGCGAGATCGATCAGCTCGTCCGTCGTGTCGCCCATCGCGGAAACGACGACAACCACCTGGTTGCCGTTCTTCTTCGCTTCCACGATCCGCTTGGCGACGCGCTTGATGCCCTCGGCATCGGCTACGGAGGAGCCTCCGTACTTCTGCACGACAAGGCCCACGTGCGCTCCTCGCTCGGTTCGTTTGTGTCGGCTCAGTCTATCGAGCGGGCGAATCCGACCTCTTGGGTACCGCATGGTGAGACGCCCGTCCGCTGCCGTACTCCCTGCCCAGTGTCACGCGAGTGATGGCTGTGCGTGAACGAGTGTGCAGTGACTCACAGGGGGGGTGAGGCGGTCAGTCGGCGAACTCCTTGAGGGGGGCGGTGTCGAGGATGATGTCGACGGGGTCGGGCAGCTTGACGGAGGCGCCGAAGGGCAGCTTCTCGGCGTGCAGGTAGCGGCCGTTCTCCGGCTGGTTGTACACCACGACCGAGCCGTCGTCCCGGTCGATGAGCAGGTATACGGGGATGCCCGCTGCGGCGTAGCCGTTGGGCTTCTCGACGCGGTCGCGCTGGTTGGTGTCGGAGTCGTGCGACGTGACTTCCACTGCCATCAGCACACCCCCTGCGTCGGACCAGTCTCCGTGCCCCGCAGGGAATCCGAACGGCGCGAGGATGCCATCCGGACGTGCCCGCCCCTTCCGATAGCGCTCGACCTTCATCCCTCGGTCCCCGTACAACCAGAGCTCAGGGCGGTGCTGCATGCACAGCCGCTGCAGCCAGGCGACGATGTGGTCGTGGTTGCCGTCGGTCACCGGCTTGACCTGGACCTTCCCATTGATGAACTCCAGCCGCACGGTCTCCGGGGCATGGCGTTCGAGCTCCTCGAACTCCTCGACGGACATCTGCGGCCGGTCGTCGGTCCTGGGGGTCATGGCGTCGCCTCCTCGACTCCATGGTGCCCCGACCGGCGCCTCCCGCACGCTCATACGTCCCACCCCGCCCTGGGCCGCAGCCCGGCCGCCCTGCGCAGCTCGGCCGCCCAGTGGGTCACGTCGACCACCCCGGTGTCGTCGGCCGGGTCGCGCAGGAACGTCTCCGGGACGTACCCGACACCCGGCCCTTCCGTTTCCGCTTCCGCCGCCTCGTCCGCCTCGATCTCGGCATGGCACTCGCGGCAGATCCCGTCGATGATCTCCGTCGTCCGCTCGTCCGCGTCGCAGGTGGCGCAGGCCATGATCACGCGGGTGACGCGGGCGCGGCGGCCACCGGCCTTCTGCCGGACCTTCGCCTTCGTCGGGGGCATCTTGTCCTCCAGTCGTTTGCGGGCGAGTCCGCCCGGGTTGGTGACGGCGGGCGGGAGCCCGTCGGTCAGGGCCTTGGTGATCTCCTGCGGCGTCGCGCCGAGGGCCAGCCACTGCGCGGCGAGGGACGCGAGGGAACGGCAGTCCGACGCGGACAGGGACATGCGCGGGTCCGCGTCGCGCAGCTCGGCGAGGGTGCGGTAGGCGGCGCCGGGCTCGTCCGAGGGCTCCTCGGGGTGCTGCTCGGGGTGCTGCTCGGAGGGCTGTTGACCGGGTTCCGCCGGGACGGCTTCCCCGGCCGGCTCCTCGGCCCGCGCCAGTCCCGACTCGTACTGGTCGGTGACGTCCAGGCCCTTGCGCTCGCGCACGAACTCCGCCCACCACTCCGGTGACCTGGGCGTACGTGACCAGTACGTCCGCGTCACCCAGCGCATCGAGTTGTCCTCGATGGTGAGGTGCTCGCGGATGTGCCGCAGGTGGCCGGCCGCGGTGACGCGCTTCAGCGACGTGCGCACGGCCTGCTGGCCATAACGGGGATGTACGGCGGCGATCGCCTTGTAGCCCATCGCGTGACCGTCGTCGAGATGGTCGACGAAGACGGCGATCTCTCGGTCACGAGGGCTCAGATGTGCGAAGTCCGGGTCGCCGTGCGGGGTTTCGTCACCGGCAGAGCGCTTGCCGTAGCCCGATTTGGCCATGGGGTGGGACGGGGACGGCAGGGCAGGACTAAGGTGAGTGCAAACCACGATCGACTCTCTTTCGATCCGTAGGTCTAGGCCCCGGAGCCGGTGTTGGCGCACCGACCGGGGCCGATCTATTGCCGCGAACCTAGGGCGGCTTTACTCTCCAGCGCAAGCCGATCACGGAAAGTCACACTTTCGAGGTAAACGGCCTCAACTCACCTGGGAAATTGGTTGGTTGGTTGGTTTTCACCCAGCCCAGAAAACCCATGGAAAAGCTCGAAGCCCGAGGCTCAAGCCTCGGGCTGAACTGCGGCGATGCGTACGCCTACTGGACCTGACGGATCCCGAGCGGAGTCCCGATCTCCTCCTCCATCACGCGGCCCGCCTCCCGCTCCAGGAGGTCGTCGCCCATGGGCTCCTGGTCGGTGTCGAGGCCGTCCAGCTCTTCCAGGGGCTGGTCCAGGCGGACGTGGATGAGGACGGACTGGAGGGCGCGCAGGACGGCGGAGGCGGTGGGGCCCCAGTTGGAGAAGTAGGAGAACTGCCACCACCACAGGGCCTCGGTGGTACGGCCCGCGCGGTAGTGGGCCATGCCGTGGCGCAGGTCGGTGATGAGGTCCGCGATGTCGTCCGAGATACGGGCGGGCACGGGTGCCTTGCTGGGCGCGTACGGGTCGAAGACCTCGGAGTAGACGTCGACCGGGTCCAGCAGCCGGGCGAGGTTCTCGCGCAGCTCGTCGACGTCCGGCTCGGGGCCGGGGTCGGGCTCGTAGCGCTCGTCGGGCACGAAGTCCTCGTGCGCGCCGAGCCGGCCGCCCGCCAGCAGCAGCTGGGAGACCTCGAGCAGCAGGAAGGGGACCGTCGAGCCGGGCTCGTCCCCCTTCGCCACCTCGGTGACGGCGACCAGGAAGCTCTCGACCTGGTCGGCGATCTGGACCGCGAAGTCGTCCGGGTTCTGCGACGTGGCGTGCAGCGTGGCGTCAGACATCTAGGAGTCGTCTCCCCTCGAAGGCGCGGCCGAGGGTCACCTCGTCCGCGTATTCCAGGTCACCGCCGACCGGAAGGCCGCTGGCCAGGCGGGTGACCTTCAGACCCATGGGCTTGATCATGCGGGCGAGGTACGTCGCCGTGGCCTCGCCTTCGAGATTGGGATCGGTGGCGAGGATCAGCTCCGTGACGGTGCCGTCCGCGAGCCGGGCCAGGAGTTCCCTGATGCGCAGGTCGTCCGGGCCGACGCCCTCGATGGGGCTGATGGCGCCGCCGAGGACGTGGTACTTGCCCCGGAACTCGCGGGTGCGCTCGATGGCGACCACGTCCTTGGGCTCCTCGACCACGCAGATGACCGACAGGTCACGGCGCGGGTCGCGGCAGATGTTGCACAGCTCTTCCTGCGCCACGTTGCCGCAGGCCGCGCAGAAGCGGACCTTGGCCTTGACCTCCAGGAGTGCCTGGGCGAGCCGCTTGACGTCCGTCGGCTCGGCCTGGAGCACATGGAAGGCGATCCGCTGCGCGCTCTTGGGACCGACGCCGGGCAGTCGCCCCAGCTCGTCGATGAGGTCCTGGACCACGCCTTCGTACAACGGACTGCCTTTCCTGGAGACCTTTCGGTACGTACGGTAGTTGCCCCGGCGTCAGAACGGCAGTCCGGGGATGCCACCGCCGCCCAGGCCCTGGGCCAGCGGGCCGAGCTTCTGCTGCTGGAGGGTCTGCGCGTTCTCGTTGGCCGCCTGCACGGCCGCGACGATCAGGTCGGCGAGGGTGTCGGTGTCCTCGGGGTCGACCGCCTTAGGGTCGATCTTGAGGCCGCGCAGCTCGCCGGAGCCGGTCACGGTGGCCCGCACCAGGCCGCCGCCCGCCTGGCCTTCGACCTCCGTGGCCGCCAGTTCCTCCTGGGCCCGCTGAAGATCCTGCTGCATCTTCTGCGCCTGCTGGAGCAACTGCTGCATGTTGGGCTGGCCACCACCGGGAATCACGATCAGCTCCTGTCCGTACCGGCGCCGCGTACGCCGCTCTGGCACGAGCCTACGTGCTCCGGGCGGCCCTCGCCCCGCCACTCTTTCGAGTGAGAACGACCCCGACCCTATACCTGATCAAGGCCCTCTTACGGGCGGATTGCCCGGGAAAGCCACCACTTGGCCACCCATTGGGCGGTAGGAAGGGTGGCGCGCGGCGTCATGGAGTGGGTCGTTGTGGAGTGGGTCGTTTCAGTAGGGAGTTCCGGGTGGGTCAGGCGGAGATGCAGCCCGAGGGTCCGCCGCAGGACGGGTGGGGCGGGGGCACGGCCGACCTGACGGGCCGGGCGCTGCCGCTGGGCGACTGGGGGGAACCGGCGGAGCGGCTGGACGAGCTGTACCGCTGGGTGGAGGACGGCGCGCTGCGCACGGCGGCCTGGTACCTGCGCGACCGCCTCTGGCGCCGCCGCACGGCCCGCCTGCTGCGCCTCGGCACGACGGTGGGGGTGGCGACGGGCTGTGTGCTGCCGCTCCTGGACCTGACGCGCGCCGTCCCGGGCGTGGCGCCCTGGGGGTACGTGGCGTTCGTGCTGGCCCTCGCCTGCACCGGCCTGGACCGCTACTTCGGCGTGTCCTCCGGCTGGATGCGGGACGTCGCCACGGCCCAGGCGGTCGAGCGGCGCCTGCGGACCCTCCAGTTCGACTGGGCCTCCGAATGCGTCCGCGAGGTCCTCGGTCCGGCGGAGGGCACCGCGGGCGAGGCGGCCGACCGCTGTCTTAACGTCCTGCGCCGTTTCTCCGAGGACGTGACGGAACTGGTCCGGGCCGAGACC
>NZ_WWIR01000267.1 GCF_009863025.1 Streptomyces sp. SID4985
CGCCGCGAGGCCGCCGAGACCCGCAACCAGGCCGAACAGCTCGTCTACTCCACCGAGAAGCTGATCAGGGACAACCCCGAGAAGATCCCGGCGGAGGCGCGGCACGAGACGGAGACCGCGATCGCGGAGCTGAAGGAGCGGCTCAAGGGCGAGGACACCACCGCGATCCGGTCGGCCCTGGAGCGAGCGAGCGAGTCGGCACAGAAGCTGGGCGCCGCGCTGTACGACACCTCGCGGGCGGAGAGGGCGGAGAGTGCGGGGAACCAGTCGCCGCCGTCCGACGCCGGTGCCTCCGGCGGTTCGGCGGAGGACGAGGTGGTGGACGCGGAGATCGTGGACGACGACAAGCGGGAGGCGGGCTGACGCGTTCCGCCTCAGCCGGCGCAGCCCACGTCCAGCACCTCGATCACGTCGCCGTGGACGGTGTAGACGAGCCAGCACCACTCACCGAACGCGGCGGCCAGGGCCGGGGGCTCGGTCTCCGCGTCCTTGGTCACCGCGTCGATGAGCATGATGATCTCCGCGTGCATCTCGTCGGGCACGCCGAAAAGGACGTTCGCGGCCTGGGGGATCAGTTCGACTCGCATGGGCGCCTCGCGACCGTTCGGAGTCCCGTACGACCACCATAAGTCGACTTTCTGTGCCGCTGTCGGCCCGGGGACAGGAATGAATGCCGCGTTCCTGCCTACTCGTAGACCATGGCTCGGCCCAATGATGAAGTGGCGGCACTATTCCAGGAGTACGCGGACCTGATCTCGATCACCGGCGGAGAGGCGTACAAGGCGCGCGTCTACGAGAAGGCCGCCCGTGCCGTCGGCGGGTACCACGCGGACGTGTCCACGCTGGACGCCAAGGGGCTGCGGGAGATCCCCGGGGTCGGCAGGTCGATCGCGGAGAAGATCGACGAATACCTCCGCACCGGCAGCGTGGCGGCGGTCGACGAGCTGCGCACGAGGATCCCGGCCGGGGTCCGGCGGCTGACGGCCATTCCCACGCTCGGCCCGAAGAAGGCGATGGCGCTCTACGACGAGCTGGGCATCGCCTCGGTCGAGGAGCTGGTCGACGCGATCCATGCCGAGAAACCACGCGAGCTGAAGGGCTTCGGGCCGAAGACGGAGCAGAAGATCCTCCACGGCGTCGAACTCCTCCGGTCCTCCGGCGACCGCGTGCTGCTCGACGTGGCCATGGACCTCGCGGACGAGATCGTCGCGGAACTGTCCAAGGTATCCGGCTGCCGCCGCCGCACCTGCGCGGGGTCGCTGCGCCGGATGCGGGAGACGATCGGCGACATCGACATCCTCGTGGCGGCCGAGAAGTCCGGGCCGTTGATGAAGGCGTTCACCGAACTCCCCTTCGTCACCGAGGTGATCGCGCACGGCCCGTCGAAGACCTCGGTCCGCACCGACCGGGGACTCGCCGTCGATCTGCGGGTCGTACCGCCGGAGTCCTGGGGCGCGGCGCTGCAGTACTTCACCGGGTCGAAGGCGCACAACATCCGCACCCGGGAGCTGGCCGTGCACCAAGGGCTGAAGCTGTCCGAGTACGGCCTGTTCGACGCCGAGAGCGGGGAGAGGATCGTCTCCGAGACCGAGGAGGAGGTGTACGCCCGGCTCGGGCTGCCGTGGATTCCGCCGCCGTTGCGCGAGGACCGGGGCGAGATCGAGGCCGGGCTGCGCGACGAACTCCCCGACCTGGTCCAGGAGTCGGACCTCCGGGGCGATCTGCACACCCACACCGATCTGACCGACGGACTCGCGCCGCTTGAGGAGATGGCGGAGGCGGCCGCGGCGCGCGGGTACGCGTATCTCGCGATCACCGATCACGGTCCCGACCTGTACATGCAGCGGATGACCGAGGAGCGGATGCTGGCCCAGCGCGAGCAGGTGCGGAAGCTCGACGGCGCCTACGGCAAGCGGGGCAGACGGCGTGGGATGCGGCTGCTGCACGGTGTCGAGCTGAACATCGGCCCGGACGGCGAGGTGGACTGGCCGGAGGAGTTCCTTGCGGGCTTCGACCTGTGCGTGGCCTCGGTGCACTCGCACTTCGACCAGAGCCGTGCGGCGCTGACCCGACGGATCGTCCGGGCCTGCGAGAACCCGTACGTCAATGTCATCGGCCACCCCACCACCCGCCTCATCGGCAAGCGGTCCCCGCTGGACGCCGACCTGGACGAGATCTTCGCCGCCTGCGCCCGCACCGGGACCGCCCTGGAGATCAACTCCCACCCCGACCGTCTCGACCTGCGCGACGAGGACATCCTGCGCGCCCGGCGCCACCGCGTGAGGTTCGCCGTCGACAGCGACGCGCACGCGGTGCTCCATCTGGCCAACACCCGTTACGGGGTGGGGACGGCGCAGCGCGGGTGGCTGACCAAGGACGAGGTGATCAACACCTGGCCGGAGACGCGGTTGCGGCGCTTTCTGCGCAAGGGGCGGTCGTCGGGCACGCGGCGCCCCTCCTGAGAATCACGCGCCCGGCAACCGCTCCTCGCACCACTCCCCCGCCAGCCGCGCGACCTCTTCCAGGGTGCCGGGTTCCTCGAAGAGGTGGGTGGCGCCGGGTACGACGCGCAGCTCGTGCGGGGCGCGCAGCCGTGCCGCTGCCTCCTCGTTGAGGCGCAGCACCTCGGGGTCGTCGCCGCCGACCAGCAGGAGGACCGGGGCGCGCACCCGCTCCAGGGCGTCCCCGGCCAGGTCGGGGCGGCCGCCCCGGGAGATCACGGCGTAGACCCGCACCGGTCGCTCGGCCGCGGCCACCAGGGCGGCGGCGGCCCCGGTGCTCGCGCCGAACAGGGCCACCGGCAGATCCTTCGTGCTCTCCGGCTCCGCCAGCCAGTCGATCGCGGCGACGAGCCGACGCCCGAGGAGCGGGATGTCGAAGCGGTGCTCGCCGGTGACCATGTCCTCCAGTTCCTCGCGTTCGCTGAGGAGGTCCATCAGCAGCGTGCCGAACCCGGCGTTCCTCAGCTCACCGGCGACCATGCGGTTGCGCGGGCTGTGCCGGGAACTCCCGCTGCCGTGCGCGAACAGGACCACCGCCCGCGCCCCGTCGGGCAGTCCGAGATCACCCTCCAGCGCGGCGTCCTCGGCGGGAATCAGCACCGTCTCGGAGATCACCGCCACCATCTCCTTCCAGGGCCGGACGGCGGTCCTTGCCGCGTACCCGTCCACGGCACGCGGAATCACGTACCGGAAGCGCGTACCCGAAGCACGTACAGGAATCGCGTACCGGAATGCGCGTACGCGCACGCGCCCCGGCTCAGCCCGCGCGCCCCACGGCTTCGGCGCCCGCGTCCTCGTTGCGGAGCCAGATCGTGCGCTGGGGGAACGGGATGTCGATGCCCGCGGCGTCGAGCGCCTCCTTCACGCGGCGGCGCAGTTCGCGGGTGACGCCCCACTGCTGGAGCGGGACGGTCTTGACCGCGAGGCGGACGACGACGCCGTCGGCGTCCAGGGACTGCACGCCCCACACGCTGGGGTTCTCGAGGAGCAGGTCGGCGAAGGCCGGGTCCTGGCGGAGGGCGCGGCCGGTGTCCTCCAGTACCTGGTAGACGGTGTCGAGGTTGGCGTCGTAGGCGACGGCGACGTCCAGGACGGCGCGGGCCCAGTCCTGGCTGTCGTTGCGGACCCGCAGGACCTCGCCGTTGCGGATGTGCCACAGGCCGCCGTTCAGATCGCGCACGTGGGTCAGGCGCAGGCCCACGTGCTCGACCTCGCCCACGGCCTCGCCGAGGTCTACGGTGTCCCCCACGCCGTACTGGTCCTCGAACATGATCAAGAGCCCGGAGAGATAGTCTGCGACCAGGCTCTGCGCGCCGAAGCCGATGGCCAGGCCCACCACACCGGCGCTGGCCAGCAGCGGGCCGAGGGCTATGCCGACCTGGTCGAGGATCATGGCGGTGCCCAGCAGGGCCAGCACGATCGTGACCACGCTGCCGAGGACCGAGCCGATCGTCCGGGCCCGCTGCTCACGGCGTTGCGAGGCGCGGGAGCGGTCCCGGAGCAGGACGGCCGCCCCTCGTCCGGAGCGCGGGCGGCGCGGCGCGCCCTCTTCCCCTCCGGGCTCCAGGACGCGCTGCACGACACGGGTGATGGCGCGCTGGGCGACCCAGCGGATCACCCCCAGGACGACGACGATGAGGGCGATGCGCAGCGGCACTTCGACCAGCGCCGTGGTGTGCCGCTCCAGCCAGTCGGGCCATGCGGCGAGCTGGACGGCGGTGGCTGCCTCGGGGTGCGAGGCCGGGTGCGGTGTCGGCACGACTACTCCGTTTGCTGACGACGTTCACGTTCGGGTGCCGCCCCTACCCCGGATCACGCGATGCATGATCAACGAGGTCAGGCGGTGTTTCGGCCCCGCCGACGGCTGCCGCTCCCTCCACCTGTCAAACCTCATTGACGCTTCGCCGGCCGTACCGGGACGCCTCACCCGATTCCGTGATCATCTCGGGCAGGATGAGCCCGCCGATCGGCCACGACACCCCTGGAGCGAGCATGTCCAACATCCCGTCCGAGCTGCGGTACTCCGAGTCCCACGAGTGGGCGCGCAAGGAAGCGGACGGCGCGGTGGCCATCGGGATCACCGACCACGCGCAGAAGGCTCTCGGCGACATCGTCTTCGTGGAGTGCCCGGAGATCGGACAAGCCCTCCAGGCCGGACAGCCCGCCGGTGTGGTCGAGTCGGTCAAGGCCGCGACGGAGCTCTACGTGCCGCTGGACGGCAAGGTGATCGCGGTGAACGAGGAGGTGTCCGAAACCCCGGAGCTGATCAACGACGAGCCTTACGACACCTGGCTCGTCAAGCTCAAGCCGTCGAACATGGCCGCGTACGACAAGCTGCTCGACGCCACCGGGTACAAGGCCCTCATCGAGGAATGATCCGTGCCGGGGCCGAGGGTGAGGAGACGACATGGGTGACGACACCATGGGTGACGACGACGACATGGGCGGCGACGACATGGATGACGGTGCCATGGGCGACGGCGACAAGGGCAACAGGGCGTACGGCCACAAGCCGTTCAAGCGCTCCCGGAGCCATTTCACCGACCGCGTCACCGCCGACGGCCGCGACGGCTGGCCGGTGCAGTCCGGCCGTTACCGGCTGGTGGTCTCCCGCGCCTGTCCGTGGGCGAGCCGTGCCGTGATCTCCCGTCGGCTGCTCGGCCTCGAACAGGCGCTGCCCATGGCGGTGACCGACCCGATCCAGGACGACCGAAGCTGGCGGTTCACCCTGGACCCCGACGGGCGCGACCCGGTGCTCGGCATCCGCTACCTCGCCGAGGCGTACGAGAAGCGGGAACCTGGCGCCCCCGGCGGGGTGAGCGTCCCCGCGATCGTGGACGTGCCCAGCGGGAAGCTGGTGACCAACGACTACCAGCAGCTCACCCTCGACCTGGCCACCGAGTGGACCGCCCTGCACCGCGCGGGCGCACCGGACCTGTACCCGGAGCCCCTGCGCGACGAGATCGACGAGGTGCTGGAGGGCGTCTACCGGGACGTCAACAACGGCGTCTACCGTGCCGGATTCGCCACCCACCAGAAGGAGTACGACGAGGCGTGCGCCGGGGTCTTCCGACGGCTGGAGACGCTGGCCGACCGGCTCGCCGGGCAGCGCTATCTGGTCGGGGACACCATCACCGAGGCGGACATCCGGCTGTTCACCACCCTGGTACGCTTCGACCCCGTCTACCACGGCCACTTCAAGTGCAATCTGTGGAAGCTGACGGAGAACCCGGTGCTGTGGGCGTACGCGCGGGACCTGTTCCAGACGCCGGGGTTCGGTGACACGGTGGACTTCGACCACATCAAGCGGCACTACTACCAGGTCCACTCCGGCATCAACCCGACCGGCATCGTGCCGCTCGGCCCGGACCTCGCCGGCTGGACGACCCCGCACCACCGCGAGCGGTTGGGCGGCCGCCCCTTCGGCGACGGGACACCGCCCGGTCCGGTGCCGCCGGGCGAGCGGGTCGGTCCGCCCGGGCAGCCCGCATGAGTGGCGCCCGGCGAGGTAGAAGCCTCCCATGGCGAAGAAGACGACCCGACGCAAACTGCCGCTGGCCTACAAGCCCGTCGGCTTCGTACTGAGCTGGACCGGCGGCGCCCTGGCCGGGCTGGCGTTCCGCAAGGCGTGGATGGCGATACGGCACGAGGAGGACGCCCCCGACGCCCTCGACCGCGAACGCGGCTGGGGCGAGATCCTGTTCGCGGCGGCGCTCCAGGGCGCGATCTTCGCGGTGGTGCGCAGCGCCGTCGACCGCACGGGGGCGAAGGCCATCGAGCGGTCGACCGGGGTGTGGCCGGTCGCGGACCGGGGCGGGCGCGACTGACGCCGGAGGGGGGTTCTGGTCTCGGCTCGGGGCCGGAGGGGCTGGTCTCGGCTCGGACTCGGGTTCGGGCCCCGGCCCGTCCAACTGCCGCATCAGACAAGGGCCTTGGCACGACCAGCCGCTGCCCACGCCGCACGAGCGGCCGACCGACCCGGCGGCCCACCAGGATGGGAATCGGGCGGGACGGGGGAGGCCCGCGTCTTAGAGGTCCTAACAAAGGCGTTGGATGTGTCGGTGAGTGATCAGGCAGGTGGCGAGACCGAGGAAGGCCTCGTGGATGTCGTCGCGTCGCTCCCAGCGGATCCGCAGGCGGCGAAAGCCGTGCAGCCAGGCGATGGTGCGCTCGACGACCCAGCGGAAAATGCCCAGGCCAGAGCCGTGTTGCACGCCTCGCTCAGCGATGACCGGGCGGATGCCGCGCTGCCACAGTAGGCGCCGGTATTTGTCGTGGTCGTAGCCGCGGTCGGCAAGCAGCGTGTCGGGTCGATGTCTGGGGCGGCCGACGACGCCGGCAACCGCCGGGATCTTGTCGAGCAGGGGCATCAGCTGGGTGACGTCGTTGCGGTTTCCACCGGTCAGCGACACCGCGAGCGGGATGCCCTGGCCGTCGGTGAGAACGTGGTGCTTGCTGCCCGGCCGTGCGCGATCGACCGGGCTGGGACCGCTTTTGGGCCCCGTCGAGCGGCCCGGACGTGGGAGGAGTCGATCACCGCCCGGGACCAGTCCAGCTTGTTCGCCGCCCGCAGCTTCTTCAGGAGCACCAGGTGCAGTTCGTCCCACACGCCGGCCTCGTTCCACGCGGCGAGGCGCCGCCAGCAGGTCATGCCCGAGCCGAAGCCCAGTTCCTGCGGCAGGTACTCCCACTGGATGCCCGTGTGCAGGACGAACAGGATCCCGCACAGCGCCTGCCGGTCCGGGACTCGCGGTCTGCCCTCGACCAGCTTCGGACCCGGCACGGGCAGCAACGGCTCGATGAGCGACCACAGTTCGTCCGAGACGATCCAGGGCCGCGACTGACGTTTCCCCACGATCGGACCAACGACCAGCCAATCCGAAAGTCACATGATCAACGGCTTCTGTTAGGACCTCT
>NZ_WWIR01000268.1 GCF_009863025.1 Streptomyces sp. SID4985
GTGAGGCAGGGTGTTGGGGATGGTCGGGGGGCGGAAGGTCAGGGTGTTGGGGGTGGCCGGGGGGCCGAAGGTCAGGGGATTGGGGACGGTCGGCGCGCCGAGGATCAGGGGGTTCAAGAGCTTCAAGGGGTTCAGGGTGGTCGGCGCGTCCCGGGTGGTCGGCCCGCGGGGGCCGGTCGGCTTCCGGCATCCCCCCGGCCGCCTCGCCCCCGCCCCGCGTCTCGGACAGCAAGGCGACCGCCCCGTGCGCCGCGTCCACATGCCCCCGCATCTCGTGCGCCGCGTCCGCGTCCAGCCCGGCGCAGGCCGCGGGCAGGCCGACGAAGACGCGGTCGGCCAGGCCGGTGGCGACGTCAGCGAGCGCGCCGATGTCGGTGCCGCGTACGTCGCCGTAGCGGAGGGAGCGGACCAGTGCGGGGAGGGCCTGGGCGAGGTGGCTCACGTCGGAGTCGAGGGCCGCGCGGTCGGTCAGCACCCGCATGACCACGGGGAGGGCGTCCGGCAGCCCGGCGAGCAGGCAGAGTTCGGCCAGCGCCGTGACGTCGGCGAGGGAACGGGCGGCGATCGCGTCCGACTCCGCCTTGGCCGTCGCGGCGCCGAGGACGGTGGTGCCCCACACACCCGCCTCGGCCGCCTTCACCGCCAACTCGGGCTCCCAGCGCAGCCGCCAGGTCTCCCGGAAGGTGCCTGTGCTCCCCCGTGACGTGGTGGGTTCGCCCCAGCCGACGCCGAGCAGCCGCAGCCGGTGCAGCAGCCTGCCGCGCGCGGCGTCGGTGTCCTTGCGCAGGTCCAGCTCCAACTCCCGCTCCGCCGCCTCCGGCTTGAGCCGCAACCGGCGCTGCTCCCGGGCGAGGTCCCGCTGCAACGGCACCGCGGGCGCCGACTCGGGTACCTCCCCGAGCACGTCCCCGACCACCAGCCGGTCGTACACCAGGGACAGCGGCACGTCCGAGCCGTCGCACATCACCGCGCGCACGGCGTCGGTGGTCTCGCTCAGGCCGGGCAGCGGGCGGCCGCGCAGCACGGCGAGGGTCTCGGCCAGCCGGACCGACTCGATGACGTGCGCGGGGGACACGAGCCGGTCCTCCTCCCGCAGCAGCCCCGCCACCTTGGTCAGCCACCGCTCGACCGGCCGGTCCGGTGCCCGGAACAGATGGGCGTACCAGCCCGGCGAGTCGATCCCCGCCCCGTAGCCGCTGAAGCGCGCGAGACGGCGGTGTGTCCAGGGCACCCAGGTCAGCTCGGCCTTGGTCTTGGGCAGCCCCTTCAGCAGTGCCCGGTCGGCGGCGACGGTGACCTTGTCCCGCAGCGCGGGCACGTGCCACGCCCCGCACACCACCGCCACCGCGTCCCCGAACTCCCGTCGCGCCGCTCGCAGTTGGAGTCGCATATACGCCTCCCGCACCTGGTCACCTGCGTGCCCCGTATCCCCGTACCGCTCACGCAGCGCCCCCATCGCCTCCTCCAGCGCGGCGAACGGCGCGAAGGGGTCGCCCGCTCCCCCGCCGCCCCGGTGCTCGATCACGTCCTCCCACCAGCGCTCGGGGTCGTCGTACCCGGCGGCGTCGGCGAGCACGGCAAGCGGATCGAGGCGTGCGCCCTCGGGTGGCCCGAGATCAGCACCGGGCTCGGTGCCGGGTCCGGGTCCGGGACCTGGCTCGGCGTCGGCCCCCTCCTCGCGCCCCACCCCGCCTTCCGGCTCCCCCGCCCCGGCCAGGGTGTGCGCGGCCGGCAAGTCGATGAACCGGACCGGCACCTCCCGCTCGACAGCCCACCGGATCGCCACCCACTCCGGGCTGAACTCGGCCAGCGGCCAGAACGCCGAGCGGCCTGGCTCGTCCACGGCATGGGCGAGCAGCGCGACCGGTGGTCGCAGGCCGGGGTCGGCGGCGAGCGGGACCAGCGGGTCGGCCTCGGGCGGCCCCTCGATCAGGACGACGGCGGGCCGGGCCGCGTCCAGCGCCGCCCGGACGGCACGCGCGGAGCCGGGCCCGTGATGCCGTACCCCCAGCAGCAGCGGCCCGGCCGCGAACGCCCCGCCGCTCACCTCGTTCACGCGCCCACCTCGCGGCAGGCCCGGTAGAAGTCGGTCCAGCCGTCGCGCTCGCGTACGACCGTCTCCAGGTACTCCTGCCAGATGACTCGGTCGGCCGCCGGATCGCGGACGACGGCGCCGAGGATGCCCGCGGCCACGTCCCCGGCGCGCAGCACACCGTCGCCGAAGTGGGCCGACAGGGCGAGGCCGCTGGTGACGACGGAGATCGCCTCGGCCGTCGACAGGGTGCCGCTCGGCGACTTGAGCCTGGTCCGGCCGTCGCCGGTGACACCCTCGCGCAGCTCGCGGAAGACGGTGACGACGCGGCGGATCTCGTCCAGACCGTCGGGCGCGGCCGGGAGATCCAGCGAGCGGCCGAGCTGCTCGACCCGGCGCGTGACGATGTCCACCTCGGCCTCGGCGGTCTCCGGCAGCGGCAGCACGACCGTGTTGAAACGGCGGCGCAGCGCGCTGGAGAGGTCGTTCACGCCCCGGTCGCGGTCGTTGGCGGTGGCGATGAGGTTGAACCCCTGCACGGCCTGGACCTCCTCCCCCAACTCCGGGATCGGCAGGGTCTTCTCGGAGAGGATCGTGATCAGGCTGTCCTGGACGTCGGCCGGGATGCGGGTCAGCTCCTCGACGCGGGCCGTCCTGCCCTCGGACATGGCGCGCATGACCGGGCTCGGCACGAGCGCCTCGCGGCTGGGGCCGTGGGCGAGCAGCCGGGCGTAGTTCCAGCCGTAGCGGATCGCCTCCTCCGGCGTGCCCGCCGTGCCCTGCACCAGCAGGGTCGAGTCGCCGCTGACGGCGGCGGCCAGGTGCTCCGACACCCAGGTCTTGGCCGTGCCGGGCACGCCGAGCAGGAGCAGGGCGCGGTCGGTGGCGAGGGTGGTGACGGCGACCTCGACCATGCGGCGCGGGCCGACGTACTTGGGGGTTATGACCGTGCCGTCGGGCAGCGTGCCGCCGAGTAGATAGGTGGCGACGGCCCAGGGCGACAGCTTCCAGCGGGCCGGGCGCGGCCGGTCGTCGTGGGCGGCCAGCGCGGCGAGTTCGGCCGCGAAGGCGTCCTCGGCGTGCGGACGCAACACCTGGTCGCGGTGCGGCGCGACGGGCGGCACGGCGGTCGTTTCGGCAGTCGGTTCGGCGGTCGTCCCCGTGGACACAGACATGGCTGAGGCCCCCTTCGGCTCGGCCGGTCGGCGAGCTGGATCCACCATGCAGCACGCCACTGACAACCGCTCCGGCCTGTGGATAACTCGGCCGCGGGCCGATTGTCAGTGGCGGGATCTACCGTCGTTGGCATGACTCAGCAGGGGGTGCGCCGGCCTGCGGATCGGGTGTCTGCCCTGGCACCTGACGCCGCGTCGTGCAGAACGGGAAGCGGACTCGACGAGCGCACGGAGGAACGGACGGCGAAGGAGAGAGAAGAGGAGAAGCAGGCATCGGGCGGCCCGGCCGACCCCGAGGCGGCCCGGCGCCGGGCCGAGCGCCGGGAGCAGCGGGTGACGGCGGGCGTGACCGAGTTGGAGCAGCGCCTCGCGGACCTGCTGCGCGGCGGCCTGGCCTCGGCCGAGCAGGCGGGGTACGCGTGGTGGGACGAGACGGCCGCCCGCATGGTCGACGCGCAGGCACCCGGACTCGCCGCGAAGACAAGGGAGTTGGGTGCGATACCCGCCTCCGGACCGGGTTGGCCCGCCCGGCTCCTGGAGGAGTGCGCGCTGCTGCACCTCCTCGCCCAGGGCTGGCTGCGCCGCGACCGGCTGCCGGACGCCCTCGCGGCCACGGTCCGCTCCCGGATCGGCCTGCCCGCCTCCGCCGACGGCCCACCGCTGCGCGACCGCTGGCTGGTCCTCGCCCAGTACGACACGGCCGATCCGAAGCTGACGGTCCGCCGCATATGGCTGCACGGCACCGACTCCGGCCGCACCCGGCTGCTCCTCTCCTACGGCGCCGCCGGGCGCGCCCCCGAGCTGTCCCTCCCGGTCGGCCACACCCTGGAGGCGGACCTGACCGTCTTCCCTGGCGCGGGACAGCTCCGCGCCGCGCTGGGCGAGCGGTACGCCCCGCCCGCCCCGGCCACCACCCGCCCCGAGGGACTGTCCACGGCGCAGGCGATGGCCCGCTACGGCGACGCGTTGCGCGATGACCCCTGGCTCGACACGGTCCCCGTCACGCTGGAGGGCGTCGTACCGGTGCCGGACGAGCGCCCGGGCGCCTGGCAACTGACCGACATGGAAGGAGAAGAGGACTCGAAGACCGACCCAACAGCCGACGCCGCCCTCCCCCTGACCCCGGCGTTCCTCGCCCGCCCCGGCCTCTGGCGGCTGATCGCCCTCTCCGGCGGCACTCCCCTCACCGTCTTCGGCGAGCTGGGCCACCGAGGCTTCACCCCCCTCACGGCCTGGCCCGCGCACCCCGGCGCCCCGGTGACGCTGCACTGACCCCGCCCACACGGAAGGGAACCCTGATGCACGAGACGACGGCCACCACCGCACCTTCCTGGGACGACCTCCTCACCACCGCCCTGCTCGGCACCGACCGCCGCCCCGTCCCCACGAACAACGCCGGACGCCAGGCGCCCCTGGCCCTCCTCGACGCCGCCGCCATGGCGACCGTCCGACGCCGGGCCGGACTGCGCGCCGGACCCCCCGCACCCCGCCCGGA
>NZ_WWIR01000269.1 GCF_009863025.1 Streptomyces sp. SID4985
AGGACGCCTGGGCCACCGCCCTCGCCCGCTACGCCCGCGCCTACGCCGACCACCACCAGGGCAACACCGGCCGGGCCTGGCACCGGGCGCGCCGCGCGCTGGCCGGTCTCGACCCCCACCCCGCCCCGCTCGACACCGCGCCCGACATGCCCCAAGTCCGGGCTGCCCTGCGCGCGTTGCTGACGGAGATCGAGTCCTCGGTGCCCTCGGGCGTACGTCCGGCGGTCCCGGGGCCGCGCAAGGACAGCCCGACCCTGTGACGCGGATCACTTAAGAATCTCATAAGACTGTGGGCAACTGTTTACCCACGTAACCGGTCATCTCTGCGAACACACCGATCACTCACGCATCCGAGGTTCGCATGAAGCTTCGCCGTTCCCTGGCTCTGGCCGCTGCCACGGCTGCCATCGCCCCCGCTGTGCTGCTGGCGGCCCCGGTCGCGTACGCCTCCGACGAGGTGCCGGCGGCCACGTCCTCCGAGTCGACGTCGACGTCGACGGAGGAGAGCCAGTCCACCACCGTGACGACTCCGGGTACGGAGGAGACGACGGCGAGCACGGAGGAGACGACCCCGGGTTCCGAGGAGACGACGGCGGGCACCGAGGAGACCACCTCGGGCACCGAGAAGACGGCTCCCGACACCAAGGCGTCCACCCCGGCCGCGGACGCGTCGAAGTCCACCGACGCGTCGCCGTCCGCCAGCCCCTCGCCGTCCGCGTCGGCGTCCGCGTTCCCGACCGAGTGCGACGAGGACACCGAGCCGAAGTTCGACAACAAGCTGCGCACCAGCCTCTCCGGCCTGCCGTCGAAGATCGTGGCGGGCAGCGGGTTCCACAACTTCAAGCTGAACGTGAACAACACCGGCGACCACGCCTACAAGCGGGTCGACCTCGGTGTGTTCGCCGCGGCCGTGAGCGAGGACGACCTCTCCGACAACCACCTCACCCTCCAGTACAAGGACCCGACCACCGGCGCGTGGACGGACATCTCCCTGGACATGGACAGCGACGACGCGGGCTACCTCGGCTACACCGACGTCCAGGCGAAGGAGTCCTTCTCCATCGACCTGCGTCTGGCCGTCGACGCGAAGGCCCCGGCCGGTTTCGGCTTCGCCGTCAGCGTCGGCATGTACGCCGACGACAAGGGCAACTGCGTCCAGTCGAGCGACGACAACTTCTACGAGTTCGACGTCCTCAAGGCCGGTGCCGCCCCCGGCAAGCCGACCGACGCCAAGCCGCAGGGCGGCCGCAAGCCGCTCCCGGCCAAGCCGTCGGGCAACACCCAGATCTCCCCGCAGGGCCACCTCGCCGAGACCGGCGCCAGCTCGGTCCTGCCGCTCTTCGCGCTGAGCGGTGGCGCCGCCGTCGCGCTGGGCGCGGGCGCGGTCTTCGCCGTCCGCCGTCGCAAGGGTGCCGGTTCCGGCATCGTCGCGTAACCGTCGTTTCCCGGCGCCCGGCAGCGCCGTACGCGCACACGGGGCCTCGTCCACCCACCGGTGGGCGAGGCCCCGCGCCGTACGACCGGTACTCTTCCCTCCGCCGTCAACCGCGCCACCGTGCCCCTGGTTCCGGCGTTCATCAGACCTGGCCGGACGTGTCGTCAAGCCGTCGGCAGCGTGGTCGTCGTCGTGTGGCTCGGCGTGCCGCCGGGAGAGGATCAGCGTGGGTTCCAGGAGCGAGAGCGAATTCGGTGCGGCGGGAAGCGGGTTGACCCCGGGCGGATCGACGGTGGGCGGATCGACGGTGGGTGGACCGGCCGTCGGCGGACCGGTCGTGGGCGGGGGTGATCCCGCCACCCTGCAGATCCGCCGGGTGGACCTCGCATCCGGTGCCCCGCAGGCCGAAGCCGCCCCCGTGGCCGCGCCGGCCAAGAAGTCCGGCGGCAAGGCGGCCGGACTCCTCAAGTCCAGCGCCGTCATGGCCGCGGGCACCCTGGTCTCCCGGCTGACCGGCTTCCTGCGCACCCTCGTGATGGGCGCGGCCCTCGGCGTCGGCACGCTCAACGACTCCTACCAGGTCGCCAACACCCTGCCGACGATGATCTACGTCCTGGTCGGCGGCGGCGCGCTCAACTCCGTCTTCATCCCGCAGCTCGTGCGGTCGATGAAGGAGGACGACGACGGCGGCGTGGCCTACGCCAACCGTCTGATGACCCTGGTCATCACGCTCCTCGGTTCCGTCACCGCGATCTGTGTGGTGGCCGCGCCCTGGCTCATCCGCCTGATGTCGCCGTCCATGGCGTCCCACCCCGACCAGCTGGCCGTGGCGGTCACCTTCGCGCGCTGGTGCCTGCCCACCATGTTCTTCATGGGCCTGCACGTGGTGATGGGCCAGATCCTCAACGCGCGCGGCCGGTTCGGCGCCATGATGTGGACGCCGGTCCTCAACAACATCCTGATCATCGTGGCGTTCGGCTCGTTCGTCTGGGTCTTCGGCTCGGCCGGGCACTCCGGCATCTCGGCCGCCTCCATCAGCCCCGAGGGCGTACGGCTGCTCGGCATCGGCACCCTGCTCGGCCTCGCCGTCCAGTCGCTCGCGATGATGCCGTACCTGCGCGACTCCGGCTTCCGCATCCGGCTGCGCTTCGACTGGCGTGGCCAGGGTCTCGGCAAGGCGCTGGGCCTGGCCAAGTGGACGTTCCTGTTCGTGCTGGTCAACCAGGCCGGCATGGTGGTCGTCACCCGGCTCGCCACGGCGGCGGGCGCGGCGGCGGAGAAGACGGGCCACCCCGGCACCGGCATCACCGCCTACAACTACGCCCTGCTGCTCTGGCAGATGCCGCAGGCCATCATCACCGTCTCGATCATGACGGCGATCCTGCCGCGCATCTCCCGCGCCGCCCACGAGGAGGACTTCGCGGGCGTCCGCGACGACCTCTCCCAGGGGCTGCGCTCCTCGGCCGTCTTCATCGTCCCGTGCGCCTTCGCCTTCCTCGCCCTCGGCGTCCCGCTGATCCAGCTGCTGTACGCCGGTGCCGGTGAGGAGGGCGCCCGCAACATCGGCTTCGTGCTGATGGCGTTCGCGCTCGGGCTCGTCCCCTACTCCGTGCAGTACGTCGTGCTCCGCGGCTTCTACGCCTTCGAGGACACCCGCACGCCCTTCTACAACACGGTGATCGTCGCGGCCGTCAACGCCGCCGGGTCCGTCGCCTCCTACCTGCTGCTCCCGGCCCGCTGGGCCGTCGCGGGCATGGCCCTGTCGTACGGCCTCGCCTACGCGACCGGCGTCCGCGTCGCCTGGACCCGGCTGCGCAAGCGCCTCGGCGGCGAACTCGACGGCCGCCGCGTCACCCGCACCTACCTCCGCCTGATCGCGGCCTGCGTCCCCGCGACGGCGGCGGCGGGCTTCCTCGTCCGCTGGCTCTCCGGCATCACCACGAACGCCGTCCTCTCCTCGGCCATCGCCCTCACCGCCGGAGGCGTGGTCCTCCTCGTCCTCTTCGCCGTCTTCGCCCGCCTCTTCCGCGTCGAAGAGGTGAACGCCGCCCTCGGCATGCTGAAGGGCCGCCTGGGCCGCTGAGTCACCAGCCGGTCAGCAGCAGGTGGTTGACCAGCAGCGCCGTGACCGCCTGGGCCCCGAGCCAGACCCGGGGCCCGGGCAGATACGCGCACACCGGGAGCAGCCACATCGCGAACGGCAGCCAGATGCGCTCCGTCTCGGCCTTGCTCATGCCCGACACGTCCGCGACGAGCAGGGCGAGCAGGGCCGCCCCG
>NZ_WWIR01000270.1 GCF_009863025.1 Streptomyces sp. SID4985
CCGCCCCCCTCACTTCCCCGCCAGCGACCCGAAGTCGACGCCCGACCCCAGGATCAGCCCGGCGCCGAGCAGGAGCATCGTCGCCGGGACCATGAACGTGGTGATCATCAGCGTCGCCTTGGGGACCGCGCGGGCGGCCTTGCGGCGGGCGTTCTGGGCGTCGGTGCGGCGCATGTCCTTGGCCAGCGACACCAGGGTGTCGACGATGGGGGCGCCGAGTTCCTCGCCCTGCTGGAGGGCGGTGACGAACATGGCGACCTGTTCGGAGTCGTTGCGGCGGCGCAGTTCCGCGAAGGCCTGGCGGCGGGTCATGCCGAGGTCCATCTGGCGGAGGGTGATGCGGAGTTCGTCGGCCCAGGGGCCCTCGTAGCGGGTGGAGACGCGGTCGAGGGCCTGGCGGAAGCCGAGGCCCGCGCTGACGACGACGGCGAGGACGTCGAGGAAGTCGGGCAGGGTCCGTTCGATGACGTCCCGGCGGACCCGCATGGCGGACCAGAGCCCGACCTCGGTCCACAGCGCGCCGAACGCGAGCAGCAGCAGGGCGACGAACCACTGGCCGCGCAGCAGGAAGACCAGGAAACCGGTGCCGCCGAGGACGCCGTAGACCGCGCGGCGGGCGGCGTAGCGGTCGATGGTGAGGCCGCCGGGGTTGCCCGCGAGGTCGATGCGGCGCCGGTAGCGGGCGACCAGGCGGGGGCCCATGAGGCGCAGCACGAAGGGGGCGTAGCGCATCCCCATGCGATCGATCACGGAGTCGACCGCGCCGGTGCGGGTGGCGCCGATCTCCAGGGCGAGGGCGAGGTCGCCGGGGAGTTTGGCGTCGGCGCGGTACATGCGCAGTCCGGTGAAGGCGCCCCAGACACCGAGGGCGGCGATCAGCGCGAGGAGGAGTGCCATGCGGTCCGTCACCCCCTCACACGTCGATCCGGCTCATCCGGCGGATGAGGAGGAAGCCGAGGGCGTACAGGGCGAAGGCGATGATCACGCAGGCCTGGCCGATCGGGGAGCCGGTCATGCGTTCCAGGGCGCCGTCCTTGACGCCGTTCATCAGGAAGAGCGCGCCGATGCCCAGGACGGGGACGGCGTACGAGGTCATGGTCACCTGGGAGAGCTGCGTACGGACCTCGCGCCGGGTCTCCTTGCGCTCCTCCAGGGTCTCGGTGAGGTTGCGCAGGGCGGAGACGACCTGGCCGCCCGCGCGGTTGGCGAGGACCAACGTCGTGACGAGTACGACGAGTTCGCGGGACGGGAGGCGGTCGGCGAGTTCACCGAGCGCGTCGTCCATGGACTGGCCGATGGCCAACTGGTCCGACACCCGGGCCAGTTCCTCGCCCGCCGGGGCTTCCAGCTCTTCCGCCGCCATGCCGATGGCGGTGCGCAGGGCGAGTCCGGCCTGGGTGGCGTTGGCCAGGATGCGGGCCAGTTCGGGGAGTTGGCCGATGAACCGCTCGATGCGTTTCTGCCGCTGCCAGTTGAGGAACTGGAGCGCGGCCCAGATGCCGAGGAGCCCGGCGATGGGGCCGAAGAAGGGGGCCAGGGTGACGTCGCCGACGATCCACAGTCCGGCCACCAGGACCAGCAGGTAGACGAAGAACTCGCCGGGGGTGATGTCCAACCCGGTGGCGGCGAGCCGCAGTTCGAGTCCGCGGCCGGGCCCGGTACGTCGCAGCCGTCGGTCCAGGCCGCGGAAGTGCCGCCTGCGGCCGCCGGGGGCCAGCTGACCGGTGTGTGAGAGGCGGTCGACGAGGGCGGCGCGCCGGGCCCGTCCGGCGGCGTAGCTCTGGACGCCGAGCACGGCGAGGACGCAGGTCAGCAGGGTGATGCCGGTGGTGAGCCGGACGAGCGTGGGGAGATCCATGGGTGGCCTACCTACCTGGCTTCTCGGGTGGCGAGCTGGGCGTCGGTGTGGGCGACGCCGAACGCCTGCGGGACGGGCTGGCTCGCCATGTGGAGGCGGTCGGCGGTGCGGCGGGGCAGCGGGAAGTACTGGAAGGCGCCGGGCACCCGGCCGTCGGCGGTCATGGGGCGGGCGTCGAAGCGGGCGACGGTGGCCAGGCGGTACGGCTCGCCACCGTGGCTGTCGAGGAGGGCGATCTCGGTGATGCGCCGGGCGCCGTCCGCGAACCGGGTGAGCTGGACGAGGACGTCGACGGCGCTGTTGATCTGGTCGTGCAGGGCGGCGAAGGGCACCTCCACGTCGGACATGGAGGCGAGCGTCTGGAGCCGGGTGAGCGCGTCCTCGGCGCTGTTGGCGTGCACGGTGGCCAGCGAGCCGTCGTGGCCGGTGGACATGGCCTGGAGCATGTCCAGGGACTCGCCGCCGCGGACCTCGCCGACCACGATCCGGTCGGGCCGCATCCGCAGCGAGTTGCGCACCAGGTCGCGGATGGTGATCTGGCCGCTGCCCTCGACGTTGGGCGGCCGGGACTCCAGGCGGACCACGTGGGTCTGCTGGAGCTGGAGTTCGGCGGAGTCCTCGATGGTGATGATCCGCTCGTGCGCCGGGATCGTCCCGGACAGGGCGTTGAGCAGGGTGGTCTTGCCGGTGCCGGTGGCGCCGGAGACGATGATGTTGAACTTGGCCTGCACGAGCCCCGCCAGGAGATACACCATCTGCTCGTCCAGCGAGCCGAAGCCGATCAGCTCCTGGAGGGTGAAGGAGCGCGGGAAGCGGCGGATGGTGAGGACGGGGCCGGTCAGGGACAGCGGCGGGATGATGACGTTCACGCGCTCGCCGGACGGCAGCCGGGCGTCGACCATCGGATTCGACTCGTCCACACGGCGGTTGACGGTGGAGACGATCCGCTCGATGGTCTGCATCAGCTGGTCGGCGGAGGCGAAGCGGAGCGGGAGGCGTTCGACGCGGCCGCCGCGTTCCACGAAGACCGCGTCGGGGCCGTTGACCATGATCTCGGTGACCGAGGCGTCCTCCAGGAGTGGTTCGAGGATGCCGAGGCCGAGCGCCTCGTCCACCACCCGGCGGATCAGCTGGGCGCGCTCGACCGTGGACAGGACCGGGCCCTCGCGGCTGATGATGTGCCCGAGGACCCGTTCCAGGCGCGCCCGGCGCTCGGCGGGCGCGAGCGCGCTCATCTCGGCGAGGTCGATCTCCTCCAGGAGCTTGGCGCGGTAGGAGGCGACGAGATGGCCGTCCTCGCCCCGACTGCCCTGCTCCTCGGGGGAGTTGATGCGTGCCCGCAGACTCATGGGTCGGCTGCTCCTCGGTCCTGGTCAGTGGTCGAGCGGCATGGTGGCGGTCTTGTGGGCGGCGCCGAAGCTCCACCCGGGCACGAGTTGCGGTATGTCGACGGAGGCCGTGACGGTGACGGAGTCGTCCCCGCCCCCGCTCGCGCAGCTCACCTTCAGCCCCCCGCCGACCGCCCCCGCGCACGCCGCCTGCGCGCCCTGCCCC
>NZ_WWIR01000271.1 GCF_009863025.1 Streptomyces sp. SID4985
GCCGCGTACGTCGCCCGCCGCCTCGGCCAGGGGCCGACGGCCCGCTCCGAGCTGCTGCCGCTGGTGGGCGGCCTGCTCGGCACGGGCGCCGAACCGGTCCGTACGGCGCTGGCCACCGTGCTCGCCACGCCGGGCGAGAGCGCCGCCGGGCCTCTGCGCCGCGAGTTGCTCGACCTGCTGTTCGCCCATGAGCGGGAACCGGCCGTCCTGCTCGCGGCGGCCCGCGCGGCCGTCGGTCACCTGCGCGACGGCGACTGTGACGGCGACGACGGGGCCGAGGGCGAGGGTGACGGCGAGGCCGAGGCGCGCGGGCTGCTGCACCGCACCGGCCTGCTGTGCGGGCGTACCCCCGAGGGCGCCGCCCGCTTCGACGACTGCCTGGTGGACCTCGCCGAAGAGGTGCCCGGCCTCGCCGTACGACTGGCCCGCTGGCTCACCGAGGCCCCCGACGACTGGGCCGGACTGCCGGGTCCGGGTGCCCGGCGCGCGATCGAGAGCGTGGCCGGGACGCGCGTACCGGTGTGAGCCCGGCCGGGTACGGGCGTACCTGAGGTGGGGTCTCGTACGTGTGTCCGGTCACAGCCACCGGCCGATGCGGGGCGCGGGCGGGCGGCATGGCACCCTTAGACCTGCACAAGAGGTCAATGATGAACGCGGGGACCTGCGCGACAGGTCGCCGGTAGACACGGACACGGGTTCGAGGAGCGGTCACAGTGCAGCGCTGGCGTGGCTTGGAGGACATCCCCCAGGACTGGGGGCGCAGCGTCGTCACCATCGGGTCCTACGACGGCGTCCACCGCGGCCACCAGTTGATCATCGAGCACGCCGTGGACCGGGCCCGGAAGCTGGGCGTCCCGGCCGTCGTGGTCACCTTCGACCCGCACCCCAGCGAGGTCGTGCGGCCGGGCAGCCACCCGCCGCTGCTCGCCCCGCACCACCGCCGGGCCGAGCTGATGGCCGAACTGGGCGTGGACGCGGTCCTGGTGCTGCCGTTCACCGCCGAGTTCTCGCAGCTCTCCCCGGCCGACTTCGTGGTCAAGGTCCTGGTGGACAAGCTGCACGCCAAGGCCGTCGTGGAGGGCCCGAACTTCCGCTTCGGGCACCGCGCGGCCGGCACCGTGGACTTCCTCGCCGAGCAGGGCAAGGTCTACGACTACGAGGTGGAGGTCGTCGACCTGCACCTCACCGGCGAGGCGGGCGGCGGAGCGCCGTTCTCCTCCACGCTGACCCGGCGCCTGATCGCCGAGGGCGACCTGGCCGGGGCCCGGGAGATCCTGGGCCGCCCGCACCGCGTGGAGGGCGTGGTCGTGCGCGGCGCCCAGCGCGGGCGCGAGCTGGGCTTCCCCACCGCCAACGTCGAGACCCTGCCGCACACCGCCATCCCGGCCGACGGCGTCTACGCCGGGTATCTGCACTGCCAGGGCGAGGCGATGCCGGCCGCGATCTCCGTCGGCACCAACCCGCAGTTCGACGGCACCGAGCGCACGGTGGAGGCGTACGCCATCGACCGCGTCGGCCTCGACCTGTACGGGCTGCACGTCGCCGTGGACTTCCTGGCGTACGTGCGCGGCCAGGCCAAGTTCGACTCGCTGGAGGCCCTGCTGGAGCAGATGGGCCGGGACGTGGAGCGGTGCCGGGAGATCGTGGCGGCGGACGCGTAACGCCGGGACACGTGGGGCGCCCGGAACACTCGGGACACGAAAGGGCGGCCGGTTTCCCGGCCGCCCTTTCCCGTGCACTGCCTACTGCTGCGGGGGCTGCGGATAGCCGTACGGCGGTGCCTGGGGCGGCTGCTGGCCCGGCGCGGCCTGCGGCGGGTACAGGGGCTGTCCCTGCGGAGGGATGTACGGCTGGCCCGGCTGCGGGGGATAGGGCTGCTGCCCCGGCTGCGGCGGGTACGGCTGCTGGCCCTGCTGGGGCGGATAGGGCTGGCCCGGGTACGGCTGACCCGTCGGCTGGCCCGGGATGTACGGGTACTGGCCGGGCAGCGGCGGGGCGGCCACCGGCGGCGGGTTGCCGTCCCTGGTCCACAGCCCGTGCGCCTGCTGGTGCCGTACGAAGTCCTCGGCGACCATCGCCGCGAGGTTGAAGTACGCCTCCCGCACCTTCGGCCGCATCATGTCCAGGTCCACCTCGGCACCGGCGGCCAGGTGCTCGTCGAACGGCACCACGACCACGCCCCGGCACCGGGTCTCGAAGTGGGACACGATGTCGTCGACCTTGATCATCTTGCCGGTCTCGCGGACCCCGGAGATCACCGTGATCGACCGGGCGACCAGGTCGGCGTACCCGTGCGCGGACAGCCAGTCGAGCGTGGTGCTCGCGCTGCTCGCGCCGTCCACGGACGGGGTGGAGATGATGATCAGCTGGTCGGCGAGGTCCAGCACCCCGCGCATGGCGCTGTAGAGCAGGCCGGTGCCCGAGTCGGTGAGGATGACCGGGTACTGCTTGCCGAGCACGTCTATCGCGCGGCGGTAGTCCTCGTCGTTGAACGTGGTCGAGACGGCCGGGTCCACGTCGTTGGCGATGATCTCCAGGCCGGAGGATGCCTGGGAGGTGAACCGCCGGATGTCCATGTACGAGCTGAGGTGCGGGATCGCCTGCACCAGGTCGCGGATGGTCGCCCCGGTCTCGCGGCGCACCCGGCGGCCGAGCGTGCCCGCGTCCGGGTTGGCGTCGATCGCGAGGATCTTGTCCTGACGCTCGGAGGCGAGGGTGGAGCCGAGCGCGGTGGTGGTCGTCGTCTTGCCGACACCGCCCTTGAGGCTGATCACCGCGATCCGGTAGCAGGACAGCACGGGGGTGCGGATCAGCTCCAGCTTGCGCTGCCGCTCCGCCTCCTCCTTCTTGCCGCCCAGCTTGAACCGGGACGCGGCGGCCGCGGGGCGTCCGCTGCGCGCCTTCTGCCGCTTGTTGTTGAGCAGCCGGTCCGAGGACAGCTCCACGGCAGCCGTGTAACCCAGCGGCGCGGCACCGGGGTTGGTCGGCTGCCGCTGGTCGTGCTGGACGGCCTGCGGCCAGGCGGTACCGGTGCGCGGATCGATCGGCGGGGCCTGCTGAGCCGGGGGCTGGGGCTGTGCCTGCGGCTGGGGCTGCGCGGTCGGGGGGAAGGCGTAACCCGACTGCGGGGCAGGGGTGTTGGGGTCGGCCTGGGGTGCGGACTGCGGGCCGGGGTGCGGCGGGAAGGCGTAACCGGACGCCGGGGGCGCCTGGTTGAGCGGGTTCGCCGGGGGAAAGGCGTAGCCGCCGGGGGAGTCGGGGGCGGCGGCCGGTCCGGGCTGCGGCGGGAAGGCGTAACCGGTGGGCTGCGCCTGCGGGTTGGGCGGCTGCTCGGCCGCCGGGGGCGCCGGAGTGCCGGGCTGGTTCCAGGCGGCGGCGGGCG